>DATFRY010000434.1:0-44181 GCA_035262925.1 Kofleriaceae bacterium
CGCGCGCCGACTGGTGCTTGGCCCGATACAACCATCCGAGCTACAGTCGATGTGATGGAGCACTTGACTGGCACTCGGCTCCAGCGCGAGGGAGGTCCCGCCTCCGTCAACCTCCGCCGCTGCAAGCTCGTGGTGCTGAGCGGGCCGGAGCGCGGATCGGAGCACGTCATCTCGTCCGACGTGATCCGCGTCGGCAAGGCGAGCGAGAACGACCTCGTGGTCACCGACGACACCGTGTCGCGCGTGCACTTCGAGATCGTGCGCGACGCCAAGGGTTACCTCCTGCGCGACCTCAAGTCGACCAACGGGACCTTCCTCGACGGCGCGGAGATCAAGGAGGCCTACATCCGCGCCGGATCGATCATCGCCGCCGGCGCGGCCGAGCTCAAGTTCACCCCGTTCGAGGAGCGGATCGAGATCCTCCCGTCGGACAAGGAGCAGCTCGGCACCATGACCGGGCGCTCGACCCAGATGCGCGAGATCTTCGGGCTCATCGAGCGCATCGCGCCGACCGACGCCACGGTGCTCATCGAGGGTGAGACCGGGACCGGCAAGGACATGATCGCCCGCACCCTGCACCAGCTGTCGCGCCGGCGCGAGGGGCCCTTCATCGTGGTCGACTGCGGCGCGGTGGCCGGCACCCTCATCGAGAGCGAGCTGTTCGGCCACGAGAAGGGCAGCTTCACCGGCGCGATCGCCACCCGGCAGGGTGCCTTCGAGCTGGCCAGCGGGGGGACCGTGTTCCTCGACGAGCTGGGCGAGCTGTCGCTCGACCTCCAGCCCAAGCTCCTGCGCGTCATCGAGCAGCGCGAGCTGCGCCGGGTGGGCGGCTCGCGGACCATCAAGGTCGACCTCCGCATCCTGGCCGCGACCCGCAAGGACCTGCGCAGCGAGGTGGAGAAGGGCAAGTTCCGCGAGGACCTGTACTTCCGGCTCAACGTGGTGCCGATCGTGGCGCCGCCCCTGCGCGACCGGCGCGAGGACATCCCGCCCATGGTCGACATCTTCATCCGCCAGCTGTCCGCGCCCGGCGCGCCCGGTGCGCCCGGTGCGGGTGACAGAGCCGGGGCCGGGGCCTTGGCCGGGGCCGGGTCGGCCGGCACACCCCTGTCGCTGACCCAGCAGACCATGGCCGCGCTCATGGCGCACGACTGGCCGGGCAACGTGCGCGAGCTGCGCAACGTCATCGAGCGCGCGCTGGCGCTCGGCAGCGAGCCGAGCGCGCTGGTCGCGCCGCTCGGCGATCGCCCGCTGGTCACCAGCAGCCGCGCGTCCATCCCGGTCGAGTTCGCGCCCGGGCTGCCCTTCCGCGACGAGAAGGAGCGCTGGAACGAGCAGTTCGAGCGCCGCTACCTGACGTGGCTCCTGCGCCGGGCCGAGGGCAACATCTCCAAGGCCGCGCGCGACGCCGACATGGATCGCAAGTATCTGCACAAGCTGCTCAAGAAGTACGGCATCGACCCGGAGCATCCATAGATCGGCTCGGGTGGCCGGGGTCCGTCACCTCACCACGCCGTGTGCAGGGACAGCTGCAGCACGAAGGCGTCGATCAGCTGTCCGCTCGACAGGAACTGCCCATCGATCCCCGACCGGTTCATGCTGGTCGAGTTGGCCGGCAGCTCGTCGAGCAGCAGCACGTCCCCCTTGAGGTCGATCTTCACCTCGTCGAACAGGCCCCACACGCTCTTGCCGTCCTGGTCGAAGCCGATGTAGCTCAGCTTGCCTCCGGCCAGCACGTTGCGGACCGGCGCCAGCTCGCGGTCGCCGGTGAAGTAGGCGCCCGCCGGTCCCTCGGTGTCGTAGAAGAAGGCGTCCTTGAAGAAACTGGCCTCGGTCTGCTGGTAGACGCGGCCGCGCACGCGGAGGAGCAGCTTGTCGCCGGCGTACTGGCTGTAGCCCATCTCGAGGGCGAGCGAGTTCACCCCCCATGTATCGGCGTACCCGCGCACCGAGCCGTGCACGGTCGAGCGCAGGGCGGGCAGGAACTTGTTGGCCTCCACGATCAGCGCGACGCGCCCGCGCACGTCGGGCACCGCCTCCTGCGGCTCCACGCCGGCGACGCGCACCCGGCGGTAGGGGTTGGCCTGGAAGCCGCGCAGCACCTGGCCGAACGCCGTGCCCTGCATGGCCAGCGTGGGCGTGACGTTCTGGGTCAGGGTGGCCTGCGCGGTGTCGATGGACAGGTCGCGCCAGATCGTGGTACCGGGCGTGTCCTCGACCACCAGCACGCTCGACACGTTGCACGGCTCGACGCCGGTCAGCGCGCGCCGCTCGAGCGCGCTGGCCATGCCGTTGTCGCGGTCGCACACGTGGTCGAAGTTGTGCGTGTACGACAGGGCCAGGTTGGTGTTCTTGCCCGGCAGGTCGACGTTGCCGGCGACGGTCACGTCGATCGACTCGTAGTCTCGCTCGGTGGCCGCGCCGCCGCCCACAGTCAGCGCCGAGCGGCTCCCCTTGATCGTCAGGCTGGCGTGCGCCTCGTGCCTGACGTCGTCGAACGGCGTCGCGGAGGCGACCGCGTCGACCGAGAAGACCGAGGCGGTGGCGCCGCTGACCACGTCGGCCGAGTAGCCGGCGCCGATCGCGACCGAGTCGCCGGCGTCGACCTCGGCGTCGAGCTGCGGGTGGACGACCGAGAGGCCGCCCTCGGGCCCGCGCCGCCGCTCCAGGTACCAGGTGGTGGTCAGATCGACGTGGTCGTCGGCCAGGACCGGCGGCGACAACACGATTCCGGACGCCGCCATCGCGCCGGCCAGCGCGACCAGGCCGCAGGCCCGCTGCGCCCTCGTCAGTTGCACCCGCATCCGCCGCCGCCAGTCCCGCGCCCGCCGGCGGCGCCCTCGCGGTTGGAGAGGACGTGCTCGTCGGCCGCCGCTTCTTGAGGATCGGAGTCGAAGCGCATCGTGCGGTCGGCCAGGTGCTCCTTCTCGGTCGCCCTCACCGCGAAGCGGCCGCAGCCGGCCAGGACGCACGCCGCGAGCCCGAGCAGCCACAACCGCCGCACCGCCGACGCGCGCCCGGAAGAGGCTCGCCCGGAAAAAGATCGCCCGGAAAAAGATCGCCTAGAAAAAGATCGCCAGCCCACCGCTCAGCTCCTGCCCGTTGGAGGCCTGGTCCGGGTCGAAGATCGTCCAGTTGCGATAGTCGAGCCGGAGCGTGATCTGCTTCTTGAAGGTGATCTCGAAGCCGCCGCCGGCGGACAGCGCCATCAGCGTCTGCGACTCCTCGGTGAAGTTGTCGGCCTTGGGTCGCAGGTGGGCGACGCCGGCGCCGAGGTGGACGAACGGCCCGATCGCGGCGCCCGGGATGAGGCGCAGGGTCCAGCCCAGCCCGCCCAGGAACAGATCGTCGTCCTCGCGCGGGCTGAGCCCGGCCCACGCCTCGACCGCGAAGTACTGATCGATGAGCCAGGCGGGCCGCATGATGAAGGCGCCCTCGCCGTCGATCGCGCCGGCAGAGAACGAGAGCTCGACGTCGGCGTAGGGCACCGGCGACGGCCCCAGGATCGCGCGCCGGACCGCGCGCCCCATGCGGGTGAAGACCCCGGGGCGCTCCTCCTCGACCACCTCGAACGGGAAGACCAGCTCGCCCAGGATCCAGCCCGTGGTGCCGTCGTCGAGCTCGACGCGGAACCAGAAGCCTGCCCCGCCGCGCTCGAGCACCTGGAGCACCTCGCCGCGCTCGGCGACGTAGATCTCGCGGTAGGTCGCTCCAGGCCCGGTATGAACCGGCGCGTGCTGGCTGATGACGCGGAGGTAGGCCTCGGCGGACGCGGTCCCGGCGGCCCAGCCGGCGAGCAGCCCCGAGCAGGCGGCGGCGGCGGCGATGGTGGCGGCGATCCTGACTATTCGAGCGCGAACCATTGCAGGAACGTCGCCTCGGGCCCCGACCCAGGTTGGAAGAGATCGCCGCCGCCGTGCGGATCCACCCCGCCCTCCGGCTTGGTCAGCGCCGCGCTCGCCTCCGGGGCGGCGCAGTTGAGGAAGCGGATCACGACGTCGTAGTTGCCGTCGAAGTCGATGGGCTCGCTGGTCGCGAAGCGCAGCGCCGAGCGCCCGTCCTCGACCCGGTGGCAGCCGGAGTCGCCCACGCAGGACACGGTCTGGTCGGCGGGCGAGAAGAACTCGGGCCACATGACGTCGGCGAAGTAGGCCGGATCCGGACGGCAGGCACCCGGGGAGACTGGAGTCTCACCGAGGTCGACGGTGGGACAGCCAGCCCCCGAGAGCGCGCACGTCACGAGCGCGAGCAGGGACTTCTTCACGGCGGCGTCGACGATCGTACACTGGTGCGCGCGAGAAAGTCATCAGCGCTGTTGATCGTGCTCATCGCAGCGCCCATCGCAGGCCCATCGCAGGCCCATCGCAGGCGCCCATCGGAGGCGCTGCTCATGCTCGCCGCACGCGCACATCCCGCGCGGCGCGAAAGAAGCGCGCGCGCGAGGGGAGCGCACCGCCAGCAGCCTTGCCGCCCGGGAGCGCTGGGCGGTAAGGTGTAGGCCTCTTGTCGCGCGATCCGGGGCGCATATCCGACACCAGGCCAGATGCGCTGTTGCGCGGGCCCCAGATGGCAGCAGGCAATGGCTCCCCACCGGTGCCCGGCACCGCGGGCGAGGGCGCGCGCGGCACCGCGCCGGGGCCCCTCGCGGGTCAAGGCGGCGCGGGCGTCGAGGAGGAGACGACCGGCCAGCGCATCGTCCCGCCTCCGCCGCTGCCGCCCCAGCGCGGGGCGCGCGCGCCGTCGACCGGCGACGTGTTCGCGCTGCGCGGCGTGCGCAGCAGGCTGGTCGGGCGCGAGCGAGAGCTGGCCGAGATGGCGGAGGCGCTGGCCCGCGCGGTCGACTTCCAGGCCCCGCAGCTCATCACCGTCGTCGGCAACCAGGGGACCGGTAAGAGCCGCCTCATCGCCGAGCTGGTCGAGCGCCACGCGGGCGAGCCGATGCGCGTGTTCACCGGGCGCGCCCTGCCGCCCCCCGACGGGCCGCGCTACGGGGTCATCCAGCAGCTCCTGCGCGACCGCTTCGCCATCGCCGAGGGAGAGCCGGAGGCGGACTGCCTCGAGCGCTTCACCGGCGAGGTGGAGCGCGTGTTCGGCGATCACCGCATCGCCGAGGTGCTCCACTTCCTCGGCCAGTTCCTCGACCTGCACCTGCCCGACTCGCCGTTCCTGCGCGTCCTGGGCGAGAGCCCGCAGCAGAACGACGAGATCACCCGCACCGTCCTGCGCCGCTTCTTCGAGGTCGACGCCCAGCGCAGCCCGCTGGTCCTCGTGTTCGACGATCTGCAGTGGGCCGACGAGGACAGCCTGCAAGTATTGCGGGAGCTGGGGGCGGGGATGGGCGGATCGGCCGTGTGCCTGATCGCGGCGGCGCGCCCGGAGCTCCTGGTCCGCTTCTCCGAGTGGGGCACCGGCACGACCGATCACCTCCGCATCGACCTCCGCAACCTCGAGCCCGACGACGCCGGCCTGGTGATGGCGAACTTGCTGTCGCGCTGCGCCAGCGTGCCGGCCGAGCTCATCGAGGACGCGGTCGAGATGACCGGGGGGAACCCGCACTTCCTCGAGCAGCTGGTGCGCCTGTTCCTCGAGAACGGCACCATCGACACCAGCGGCGATCCGTGGCGCATCGAGCCGGCCCGGGCCGCGGCCACCGAGCTGCCGATCAGCATCGAGGAGGCCATCGAGGCGCGCATCGCCGCGCTGGAGGGCGAGGAGCGCGACGTCCTCGAGAAGGGGGCGGTGTTCGGCAACGTCTTCTGGCTGGGCGCGATGGTCGCCCTGACCCGGATCGAGAACGCGCTGGCCGACGCCGAGCGCGATCCGCCGCCCGCCGAGGGGGCCGGCGCCGGCGCCCTGGCCGACGGGACCGGAATTCGCGCGCGGCGGGTGGTGGGCGCCGACTCCGACACCCTCGATTGGACCGACGACGGCGAGCCGGTGCGCGCGCGCGTCATCGAGGTGGTCGACGAGCTGGTCGACCGCGACTACCTGCTCAAGCTCGACTCCGAGGACTCCACGGTGGTGGGCGACGTGGAGCTGGTGTTCAAGCACAACCTCGAGCGCGAGCTGGTCGCCAAGAGCACCGAGCCCGGACGGCTGGCCCGCTATCACCGGCTGGCCGCGCAGTGGCTGGAGACCAAGCTGTCGGCCCGCTCCGAGGAGCAGCTCGAGTTCCTCGCCCAGCTCTACGAGCGGGGCGGCGACCAGGGCCGCGCGGCCCACTGTTACCTGGCCGGCGCCGACAAGGCGATGGCCCGCTACGCCAACGAGCAGGCGGTCGACCTCTACCGCAAGGCGCTGGCCATGCTGGGCCAGGAGGACCCGGTGGCGCGGCTCTCGGCGCTGCACAACCTGGGCAGCGTGCTCGACCTCATCGGCCACACCGACGAGGCGCACCGCCAGTTCACCGACATGCTGCGCATGGCGTGGCTGTTCGATCAGAAGGCCAAGGGCGGAGCGGCGCACAGCCGGCTGGGCCGCATCTACCGCCGGCGCGGCGAGTTCGACCGCGCCATGGACCACTTCACCGCGGCCCACGAGCTGTTCACTCAGGCCGGCGACAGGCGGGGCATCGCGGCCACCCTGGACGACATCGGCAAGGTGCACTGGCTGCGCGGCGGCTACCCGCAGGCGCTCGAGTTCCACCGCCAGGCCCTGGCCATCCGGCGCGCGCTGGGCGACCGGCGATCGATCGCGCTGTCGCTGGCCAACATCGGCCGCGTGCACAACGACTCGGGCGCGTTCAAGGCGGCCAACCGGCAGTTCCGCGAGGCGCTCGACCTGCGCCGCGACATCGGCGACATGTCCGGCGTGGTCCAGTCGCTGTGCGACCTCGGCGGCGTGCACACGGCGGACGGCTCGCACGAGATGGCGCTCGAGATGTTCAACGAGGCCCACAAGATCGCCGAGGACATCGGCGACAAGCTGGCCCAGTGCGAGGTGCTCTCGCGCCTGGGCGAGTGCAAGGCGGCGATGGGGCGCGGCTCGGAGGCGGTCGAGCACCTGCTCGAGGCGACCTCGCTCGCCACCGCGCTGGGCCACAAGGCGGCGGTGTCGGAGTGCTGCCGGCGCCTGGCCGAGGTCTACATCGGCATGGGCGACGCCGCCCAGGGCTACGACTACGCGCGGCGCGCGCTGGCCATCAGCGAGGAGGTCGGCACCCGCGTGCACGTCGGCAGCGCCCACCGCGTGCTGGCCGAGGCGCTGTGCGCCGCCGGGCTCGCCACGCCCGATCAGGCGCGCCGGGCCGACGAGCACTTCCGCCGCGCCGTCGAGATCCTGGCCGGCATGAAGAACGAGCTGGAGCTGGCCCGCTGCTACCGGTCGTACGCCGGGCTGTGCGAGCACTCCGGCGCCATGAGCGACGCGATCAAGCTGCGCCAGCGGGCCGAGGAGATCTTCGGCCGGCTGCGCGGCGCCGCGTCGATCGAGTGAGTGAGGCCGGCCGTTGTCCGGACAGGGAGTCGCGGATCCGGATCTCGCCCGCCTCGATCGCGCGGTGCCGTGGGCGGTGCGCGAGGTGTGCCGCCGGCTGGGCGAGGCCGGCCACCAGGCGGTGACGGTGGGCGGGGCGGTGCGCGACGCGCTCATCGGGCGCGCGCCCGGCGACTGGGACGTGGCCACCAGCGCGACGCCCGACGCGGTCACCGCGCTGTTCAAGGGCACGCGGCCGACCGGCATCGAGCACGGGACCGTGACCGTCCGGGTCGGCCGCGGGGCCGAGCGCCACGCCATCGAGGTCACCACCTTCCGGGGCGAGGGGGCGTACAGCGACGCGCGGCGGCCCGACCAGGTCACCTTCGGCGTCTCGCTCGAGGAGGACATGGCGCGCCGCGACTTCGTGGTCAACGCGATGGCCTACGACCCGATCGCAGAGCGGCTGATCGATCCGTTCGGCGGGCGGGACGACCTGGCAGCGCGCCGGTTGCGCGCGGTGGGCGAGCCGGCCCGTCGCTTCGCCGAGGACGGGCTGCGCATCGTGCGCGCGGTCAGGTTCGTGGCCTGTCTCGATCTCGAGATCGACCCGGGCACCGAGGCGGCCATCCCGGGAGCGCTGCCGTCGCTGGCCAGGGTGTCGCGCGAGCGGGTGCGGGTGGAGCTGGTCAAGCTGCTCGGCTGCGGGGCGGCCGGTCGCGGGCTCGCCATCGCCGAGCGCACCGGCATCCTCGCCCAGGTGCTGCCGGAGCTGGCCGGGCAGGACGTCGCCGAGGCCCGCGCGCGAGCGGCGGCGGCCCCGGCCGACTCGGGCGTGCGCATGGCCGCGCTGCTCCTGGCGGTGAAGGCCGAGCGTGTCGACGCGGCGCTGCGCCGGCTCACGTACAGCAACGCCGAGCGGTCGCGGGTGGTCGGGCTGGTGAGCGAGGCGGCCGCCATGGTCGCAGCCGGGTCGCCCGGCGACGCCGATCTGCGGCGCGCGCTGGGCCGGGTCGGGCGCGAGGCGGCCGCCGACCTGGGTGCGCTGGTGCCGGCGGCGCCGGCGGAGCGGCTGCGGGCCATCGCGGCGGCCGGCGATCCGATCGCCATCGGTGACCTGGCCGTGGGCGGGGGCGACATCATGCGCCTGCTCGGCGTGGGTCCGGGCCCCATCATCGGGCGCGCGCTCGAGTTCCTGCTCGACCGCGTCCTCGCCGACCCGTCGCTCAACGCGCGCGAGGTGCTCGAGCGAATGCTGCGCGACGAGTTCGCGGCCTAGCGGGCGCACCGCGCCGAGAGCGCGCCCTCGAGAGGCGCGACCGGGACGGCAAGGGGGATTACAGCCCGCGAGGCCCGCACTCCTGGCGCACCCGCGGCCGGTCCCATGGGACCGGAGCGGTGTGCGCTGGATCTGCGCGCGCATGAAGCTATGATGGCCGCGCGTGGAAGCAGCCAGTCGCCGGGCGCGTAACAGATCGCGCTCGGCGGGATGAGCAGAGATCGGGGGCGGCGCTTCGGGGAGGGGGCTTGTCGATGGATCGTCTGCGACGGGGTGCGGGGGCATCCGATTCGGGGGACGTTCAGCTCAAGCGCGATGGGCGCGCGGCGCGGGGCGCCGGTGACGACCAGGCCTCGCGCCGGACCCGGCAGGACGCGGTCGGGTCGAGCGGCGCCGCCGAGGCGGGCGGCCAGGCGGCGGGCGGCGCGGAGCAGGCGGGCGGCGCGGACCCGACCGCGGGCGGCGGCGGCGCCGGCGCCGGCGCGTGGCAGGCCGACGCCGGGCTCAACAGCGCGCTCGGCATCGAGGACGGCGAGGGCGCGGACCTCGAGCCGAGCGCGGACGGATCGCCGCGGCGCGCGCGCGCTCGCGCGGCCGGCGCCGGCCGGGACAAGCAGGGCGCCGGCGGCGGCGACGCGGGCGCCAGCCCGAGCGCCGGCCAGGCCGGCGGCGGCGCGGGCGCGCAGCAGGGCGGGGGCGCGAGCGCGAAGCCGTCGGCGGTGCAGCGCAAGTCGACCGGCGGCGCCGGCGGCGAGGCGGTGCACCAGGCTGCGGCGCAGGGCATCGCGGGCGGCGCCGCGCCGCTTCCCCACCTGGACGCGATCCAGGCCTCGTTCGGCGATCACGACGTGTCTGGCGTGCAGGCCCACACGGGCGGCGAGGCGGCCCGCGCGAACCGGATGATGGGCGCCGAGGCCTACGCGACCGGCCAGCACGTGGCGTTCGCCTCGGGCTCGCCGTCGCTCCACACCGCCGCCCACGAGGCGGCCCACGTGGTCCAGCAGCGCGGCGGCGTGCAGCTGGCGGGCGGAGTGGGCGCCGCCGGCGACGCCCACGAGCAGCAGGCCGACGCGGTGGCCGATCGCGTCGTGGCCGGGCGGAGCGCGGCCGACATCCTGGATCGGGCAGCGGGACCGGCGGGCGCCGGCGCCGCGGCCGTCCAGCACCGCATGGTGCAGCTCGCGATCAAGGAGGACCTGCGCGAGGCCATGAAGGGGTGGGGCACCGACGAGGACGCGATCTACAACCGCCTGCAGCGCGCGTCGACCGGCGAGCTGCGCGAGGTGATGGGCGACCCGGCGCTCATGGCCGAGCTCCGCGACGAGCTCGACCAGAGCGAGATGAGCCGGGTGCTCGATCTCCTGCAGGCCCCGCTGGCCGAGAAGCTGCGCCTGGCCATGTCCGGCTGGGGCACCGACGAGGAGTACATCCACCACTCTCTGGAGCGCGCCTCCCCGCCCGAGCTCCTGGCGGTGGCCAACGACCCGGCGCTCCTGGCCCAGCTCGAGGACGAGCTCAGCGGCGAGGACCTGCGCCGCGTGCTCGACCGCCTGAACGTGCCGCTCGAGCGCAAGATCCGCTTCGCCGTGCGCGGCTGGGGCACCGACGAGCAGTACATCTACACGTCGATCGCCGCCGCGCCGATCGATCAGGTCAAGGCGGTGGCGCGCGACGCGACCGTCATGGGCCTGCTCGACGACGACCTCAGCGAGTCGGAGGACGCGTACGTGCGCGGCCTGATGGCCCGCCGCATCCACCTCCAGGGCGCCGACCCCAACCTGGCCTTCTCGCTGCTCACCGCCGACGACGACAAGCTGCGCAACACCCGCCTCGCCCAGTACGGCGGCATCGCCGAGCAGCGCGGGCTGTGCGACGCCGTGATCGCCGCCGGCACCAGCCTCGACCGCGTGGTCCAGGCCTTCGAGTCGTACTGGAACGTCGACACATCGGTGGCCGCCGGGGTGAGCGCGTGGGACGTCAAGACCCTCCAGATGGTGCACGCGCAGTGCAAGCTGCTCCCCGAGCAGGACGTGCGCAGCGGCGGCTGGACCCAGCTCATCCGCAACGCCGGCACCGGCGCGAGCATGAACTCGGGCGGCGAGTTCAAGATCGGCGCGGGCGCCGCGGGCGTGGACACCCAGCCCTACGGCGTCGGCACCGAGCTCAGCGCCGCGGCCGAGGCCGGCACCAGCACGCTCACGGTCAAGGACCCGGGCGTGTTCGCGGTCGGCGCCACCGTCGCCATGGGCCCGCGGCCGTCGGCCGACGTGCACGCCATCACCGCCATCTCCGGCCAGACCTACACGCTCGACGGCAACCTGGCCGCCCGCCAGGAGACGGGCACGCGGGTGACGCCGGACGACGCCACCGCGATCCGCGACGTCAGCTGGGTCGCCGCCGTGGTGCGCCACGAGATCGCCCACGCGGTCGACAACGTGGTCGGGGCCAGCGCGTTCTACGCGCTGGGCGGCTGGTGGTCGGGCGACGACTTCGACACCTGGGCCGCGCAGATGGGCAGCCCGTGGTCGACCAACGACGGCAGCACGATCTCGGAGGACGACAGGAAGGCGATCAAGGACGCGATCGTGGCGGCCAAGGGCACCGCGGGCGGCACCGCGATCAACGCCTCGCTGGCCGCCGATCACGCGCTCAACCGCTACTGGAGCAAGGGCGTGCCGGTCATCGACGCGGCCAACGCCAGCATCTCGCGCGGCCAGACCTACTGGAACGACCCCGAGGTGGTGCCGGCGCACAGCGGCAAGCGCTTCGCGGTCAACCTCTACTACAAGAAGTTCCAGTACTACAACGAGCAGGTCCACTCGGCGCGCGTGCGCAGCTACATGGTGTTCTCGCCGGCCGAGTTCTTCGCCGAGGTCTACACCGTCTACTACGAGGAGGCGGGCAAGGTGCCCGACACCGACCTCGGCCGGCTGGTCCCGGTCAGCTCGTGGCGCGACTGGATCAAGCGGAACGTGCACGACCGCGGCCACGCGCCGGCGACCTCGGCCGGCGGGGCGCCCACCGCCGGCGTGAAGGCCGGCAACCCGGGGATGTGAACCGATGAGCCCTCTCTCGCCTCGCCTCGCGTTCGCCTCGGCCCTGCTGGCGGCCACCTGCTCGGGCGGGCACTCGTCTCCGCACCAGGACAACCACGACGACGACTCGTCCGGCGAGGCGCTGGCCGCGCCGGGCTCGGGAGCTACCATGTCCGACTTCCAGAAAGCGCTCGTGTCGTTCCGCCAGGCCGCCGGCAAGCGGCTGAAGCGGCCGGAGTCCGCGCTCCACGTGGTGCCGGACGCCGACAACCAGGTCGGCCTTCCGGACGCGGCGCTGCCGCCCTTCATCGCGTTCCAGGCCGACGTCGACGGGGTGATCCTGCGCGGCCTGGCCTCGCCGGGCGGGCAGGTGGCGCTGGTCTCGCAGGGGGCGATCGAGAACGTCGGCGCCCTGCTCGAGGCAGCGCATGCGCTCGATCCGGCGCGCGCGCTGCCGGCGGTGGAGATCGCGCGCCGCATCGCGTGGCTGTTCGGTCCCACCTACTCGCTCATCGCGCCCGGTCATGCCACCTGGAAGGCGACCGCCCATCCGCCGGCCGGGTCGACCCAGCCGGTGCTGGTGGCGGCGGCCGACGGCTCGGCCGAGCTGCGCTTCCTGGTCAACCAGGCGGGCGAGACCGGCGTCGTCCTCGCCCACCAGATCGAGATCCGCGTGGCGCCCGGATACCGCGCGACGGCCACCATCGTGCGGGTCGCCCCGTAACGGGCGGAGCGGAGCATCATGTCATCCGCCAGCCTGCGCCATGCCGTGAGCGCCCTCGTCGGCGGGGCCAGCCCGGCCACCGTGGCGGGGGCCGCCGCCATGATCGATCTGTTCGAGCCGGAGCTCGACGAGTACGCCGAGCTGGTCGCCGGCTCGTCGCAGCCGGGCGCGGCCGCGACCTGGCCCGACGTGGTGGGCATGATGACCCGCGGCGAGGGGGCGGGCTTCACCGAGAGGGTCGCGTCGGCGCTGCGGAGCCTCGACATGCCGCCCGCGTCGCGCGAGCACCACCGCTTCCTGGCCGGGATGTTCGGCGACCGGCGCGGCTTCTTCAAGGTGGAGTGGCATCGCCGCGCCGGAGGGGTCGTGCCGGCCGCCTCCTGCTACTTCCGGCGCCGGCCCCCGCTCGACGACGTGCTGGACGCGCTGGGACGGCGCGGCCTCGACCGCGCGATCCAGGACCAGCTCCGGGTCCTCGCCTTCACCCTCGAAAAGCGCACGGTGCACTTCGTCGCCGCCGGCTTCCTGCCCGGCGCGCCGGTCTACCACAAGCTCTACTTCTCGCAGCACGTCACGGCAGGCACGCGCGCCGACGTGATCGCCCGCGTCGATCGGCTGCTGGGCGGCACCGGCGAGAGCGCCGAGGTGCGCGCCCGGCGGCTGCGCGCGCACGAGCACATGCTGCCGGAGGGCGCGGCGGCAGAGAGCGCGATCTTCGTGTCGGCCTGCTTCACCGATCGAGAGCGGCTGCCGTGGCTCAAGATCGACTACCCGGAGCTGACCCCGACCCAGGCCGCGGCGTGGGCGAGCGACGAGGAGCGGCCGCGGGTCGAGCGCGAGGCCCGCGTGGCCTGCGCCAGCTTCGGCGCGGACCGCCTCTCGTATCTGGGCGTGCGGCTCGAGGGCGACGCGGCCCCGGTGCTCAAGTACTACGTGGATCGGCCGGGCGCGCGCGAGCAGACATGAGTCACCTGTGCGGCGAGACCATCGCCTGTCCCGCCTGCGGCGCCGCGGCGGAGCTGACGCTGTTCCGCAGCCTCAACGGCGAGCGGGTGCCGGCTCAGGTCGAGCTCCTGCTCGACGGCACCTTCGAGCAGCACACCTGCGCGGCGTGCGGTCACCGGTTCCAGCCCGAGCACCGGATGCTCTACGCCCACGTGCCTGCGCGCGTGTGGGTGGTGATGTGTCCGCGGGTCGACCGGCCGCGCTTCGCCGTGCTCGAGCACGGCGTCGCGCTCCTGTTCGCCGAGAGCGCCGCCGGCGCGCCCGAGGTGGTGAGCGGCATGGTCGCGGGCGCGCGGCCGCGCCTGGTGTTCGGGCAGCACATGCTGCGCGAGAGCCTGCGCACGGTCCAGGCCGGCATCGATCCGGCGCTGCTCGAGTGCGCCAAGCTCCTGGCCTACCGCCGCCGCATGCCCGAGCTGGTCCGCCACGGACCGGCGGAGCTCTGCTGCGAGGGTGTCGAGGCCGGCGAGCTCCGGCTCGCCATCCACACGCTCGGCGACGGCCGCCGGGCCGGCGAGCTGCGCGCGCCGGAAGGCCTGCTCGACGAGGCGGCGGCCGCGCGCGACGAGCTCGCCGGCCGCTACCCGGACCTGTTCTCGCGCCCCTACGTGTCGGCGACGCGCTACCTGTTCGGAGCCGCGGCTTGACCCGGACCATCGCGACGGCCAGCCACGGCCGCTTCGTCGCGATCCGGCGCGGCGGCCGGCTGGCGATCGTCGACGCCCTGGGTACCGCGGCCGAGCAGAGCATGGCGTGGACGGGCCGCGACCTGGCCTTCGTCGGCGACCTCCTGTGGCTGACGGGCGACGGCGGGCTCCGCTGCGTGTCTCCGGTCGATCTCGCGGAGGTGGCCTGCGCTGCGTTCGAGGGCGACGAGATCGTCGGTGTGCGCGGGCGCGCCGCCGCCTGCGCGGTCATCGGGCAGGGCGGGCGCTGGTCGCTGGCGACCCTGCAGGGCGGCGAGCTCGAGGCGCGGGAGCTGGCGCTCGACGAGGGCCTCGCGCCGCTCGGCGGGCACCAGGCCAGCGTCCTGGTCGCGGGCGACGGGCGCGTGGCCATGGTGGAGGACGGCCGCATCGCGTGGCAGGCGAGCATCCCGCCCGGCGAGGTGCTGGGCGGCGCGGTCCTGTTCGACGGCCGGGCCGTGGCCGTGCACGTGCGCCCGGCCGGCGGCGCCGGCGACGACGTCCAGACCGTGCTGCGCCGGGGCGGGGAGCGGATCCACGCCATTCCGGTCCCGGCCAGCGACGCGGTCGCGTTCGCGCCGGGGCGCGGGATCGCGGTCGTCGCCGCCGGCGACGCGCTCCACCGGGTCGATCTGCGCTTCGGGCGGATGCTGGGCGCCGCCGCCATGCCGCTTCCCGCCGTCGAGCTGCTGCTGGATGACGACGGCCGCTTCCTGGTCGCCGCCGGCCCCGCCGGCGCGAGCGAGAGGGCCGAGGTGCTGCACATCCTCCTGAGCGACCTGTTCCTGCCGCCGTCGGCGCGGGCGTCGCAGGCGGAGCGGGCCCCGGACGGGAACGGTGTCCGGTCGCCGGGCAGCGGGGCTCCGGGCGCGACCTCCACGGCCGCGGCCGACGCACCGGCCGCGCCGTCGCCCGCCACGCCCTCGCTCGCCACGCCGGTGGCGCCACCCGCGGCAGAGTCCGGGCCGGCACGGCCCGGCGTCATCGCCGACTCCATCGCCGACCGGATGCCCGACGGCGCGACCGAGCCGGCCGACGCGGCGGAGGGCGACATCGCCGAGCCCCCGCCGCCCGAGATCGTCATCCCGGACCGGCTGCCGCTCGCGTTCGGCGCGCCGCCGGCGCCGCAGGCGCGCCGCGCGCCGGACGGCGGCGACGCCTTCTTCACCCCGCGCGAGCACCTCGACGCCCTCCTCGATCTGGTCGCGGCGCGCACCGCGCTGGCCATCGCCGACGCGTGGAACTCGGGCCGCCTGTCCGGCCCGGGCGCCGACGCGCGCCCGTTCGAGCGCGAGGTCAACGCGCTGCTCGGCGATCGCGGCGGCTTCGCGCCCGATCGCCTGGCCGAGGGCGTCCAGCGCCTGTCCGAGCTCACCGCGCGCACGGGGCAGCGCGCGCGCGCCAGCATCGCGGCCGGCATGCGCCTGCCGTTCGTCGACCTCACGCGCGAGTTCAAGCTGAGCTCGGTCGCGGCCCAGATCCTCCTGACCGTGATGGCGCCGGCCCTGCGCGGCGAGATCGCCCGCCTGTTCAGCGTGCTGGCCAACGACCCGAACCGCCCGCTGTGCGACCGCCACCTGGTCGAGCTGGTCGTGGCCGGCGACTCCAGCGACGTCCGCGATCAGGTGGCGCACGAGCTGTCGCTCGACGCCTCGCTGGTGCGCCACGGCCTGGTCCGGGTCGGCGAGGCGGCCGACGCGACCCTGTTCGCCCCCATCACCGTCGACGACGTCCTGCTCGAGCGCGTGCGCGGTCACCGGGCCGGCGGCCTCGACGAGGTGGGATCTCGCCGCGTCGCCACCGCCCGGCTCGAGGAGCTCCACGTCCCGCGCGCGGTGCTGCGCGATCTGGTGCTCGCGCTGGCCGAGCCGTGTCCGCCCGGCGCGCCGCTGCGCCTGGTCCTGCGCGGCCGCCGCGGCAGCGGCCGCCACACCATCGTCGCGGCGCTGGCCGCGCGCGTGGGTCGCGATCTGGTCGCCATCGACTGCGCCCGCCTCCCCCGCGCGCCGCGCGTCTACGCCTCCGCCCTGCGCACCGAGCTCTTCCGCGCCCTCATCCGCGACGTCATCCCGGTCCTGTCGGAGCTCGACCTGGTCGATCCCACCGACGGCGAGGTGCGGGACGCCGTGCGCCAGGTCCTGCGCATGCACCCGGGCCCGCTGGTGGTGCGGACCAGCCCCGAGGCGATCCTGCCCATGGACCCGGGACACCTCGACGTGGTCCTGCCCTCTCTCTCGGAGGGGGAGCGGGCCGCGGCCTGGCAGGACGCGCTCGACCGCCATCAGCTCGCCGGCGCCGACGCCGATCGACTCGCGTCGCGCTACCGGCTGGGTCCGGGCGAGGTCGTCAAGGTGGTGGCGCAGGTGGCCCGCCGCAGCGCAAACGGCGCGGGCGGCGACGTGCGCGCTCGGGTCGACGAAGCCGCCCGGCAGCACGTGTCGGCGCGCCTCGACCACGTCGCCACCCACATCGCGCGGCTGGCCGCCTGGGACCAGGTGGCGCTGCCCGACGACATGCTCGATAGCCTGCGCGAGTTCGTCGGGCGCGCGCGGCACCGGCGCACCGTCTACGAGCGGTGGGGCTACGACCGCACCATGACCACCTCGCGCGGGCTGACCGCGCTCTTCTACGGCCCGCCCGGCACCGGCAAGTCGATGGTGGCGGGCGTCATCGCGTCGGAGCTGGGGCTCGACCTCTACCGGGTCGATCTGGCGCGCGTGGTCTCCAAGTGGGTGGGTGAGACCGAGAAGAACCTGTCCGAGGTGTTCGACGCGGCCGAGGACGGCCAGGTGCTGATCCTGTTCGACGAGGCCGACTCGCTGTTCTCCAAGCGCACCGACGTGCGCACCGCCAACGACCGCTACGCCAACCTGGAGGTCAACTACCTCCTGCAGCGGCTCGACACCTTCGAGGGCATCGCGGTCCTGACCTCGAACCTCGAGGGCTCGATCGACCAGGCGTTCAAGCGCCGCCTGTCGCTGCGCCTCTACTTCCCGTTCCCCGACGAGGAGATGCGCGCGCGGCTGTGGGCCGGCCACGTGCCCCCGCGCACGCCGGTCGCCGGGCAGTTCGACTTCATGGACCTGGCCCGCCGCTTCCCGCTGTCGGGCGGCTACATCCGGAACTGCACGCTGCGGGCCGCGTTCCTGGCCGCCCAGGAGCAGCGGCCGATGACCCAGGACCACCTCCTGCGCGCGATCCACCTCGAGTACCGCGAGCTGGGCAAGCTGTCGACCACGAGCCGGATGGAGTGACCTTCCGATCATGACCGACTCGCCTCGCATCGGGATGAACCTCGCGCTGGCCGCGGCCGACGACGTGGCCTGGCATCGCGATCAGCGGCTCGCCGCTCGCCTGCTCGACGCGCTCGAGCCCGGCGGCCTGTGGTTCGACTTCGCGCTCATGAGCCTCGACAACGAGGACGACGAGCCGCTCGACCGCGCGCGCCTGGCCCGGGCCGCGGCCGACGGCGTCGCCGCCATCGCGCTGCGCTCGGCCTCGGGCCAGGCCGCCGCGAGCATCACGACCCACGGCATCCTGGTCAACCTGCGCCTGCGCACGCCGCCGCTCGGGCGGCGCGGCAAGCGCATCCTGGACGGCATCATCGCCTGGGCCGGGGCGGCGGCCGGCGCCGCCGGCGATCGCGCGCGGGTCGAGTCGGGCGCGGTCTACCCGATCGATGTCTCGTATCCGGCCCGTCGCCCGCCGCTCGAGCATCCGCTGGTCCGCTTCGGCACGCTGGTCGACCTCCTCGGCCTCGACTGGAGCCGCCAGTCCTTGCCCCGCGCCGCCCAGGCGATCGCATCGGCGCCGCTGCCGGCGGGCGCGACCCGCACGCGCGACGGAGACATGGTCGTCCTCCGCTGGGTCGACGATCCGGGCGATCCGGCCGAGCTGGCGCGCGGATGCATGCGCCAGGAGGACTGGTGGGCGGCCCAGGTCGACGCCCGGCCGCGCCCGGGCTGGAACGCGGCCGGTGACCGCTGCATCGTCCCCACCGGGCTCGAGCCGCGGGCACCCTTCACCCTGTTCGACGCCGCCGAGGGAGTCGGCTACCGCGCGGTCGTGGTGATGCCGGACGGCGCCCTGGACGGCGCGACCTGGCAGGAGCTGGCCCAGCTCGCCGCCATGCGTCGGCTCGACGACGGGACGCCGGTCAACCGGGTCCGCCTCGTCGTACCGGTCCGCGACTCGGCGATCGCGATCGCCGAGCGGGCGCGCGAGCGCGGCATCGACGCCGTGGTCTACAGGGGCGACGACGACGTGCTGTGGAACGTCATGCCCGAGGGCGAGTGGCGCCCGCCCGGGGGAGGTGAGGCGCCCGGCTCGCCGCGGCCCACATCGCCGCGCGGTCGCGCGGGAGGCGGCGGCAAGCGCGGCGGCGGCGGGAGGCGGCGGTGAGCGCGCCCAAGGAGCTGCTCGGCGCGGCCGCCCATCGCGCGCCCCGGCGCGAGGGCGAGGCGAGGCGAGGCCGCCGCGACCGGCCGACGCGACCGGCGGCGACCAAGCTGACCCTGGCCGACCTCGCCTCGCGGCCGATCCCGGCCAGGACGACCGCGGCCGCCGCGTGCGGGAAGCTGACCTCGACCATGTTCGCGCCGGCCGAGGTGCTGGCCGGCGACGCCCTGGCCCTGGTCGACGACATGCTGGCGCGCTCGGGCGCGCGCGCCGCACGCGTCGACAGGCGGGCGCTGCCCGGAGCCGGGCGCGCCGCGCCGGAGGCGGTGGCGGCCGCCATCGCGCACGGCGCGGCCAGCGGCGCCGGCGAGCCGCTGCCGGCCGACCTGGCCGCCATCATGTCGGCCCGCCTGGGCGCCGACCTGTCGCGGGTGCGGCTCCACCGCGACGAGGCGGCTCATCGCGCGGCCAGCGCGATCGGCGCGGACGCCTTCACCCTCGGCGATCACATCTACTTCGCCAGCGGAGGGCGCCGCCCGGGCAGCGAGGAGTGGCTGCGCCTGCTCGCCCACGAGGTCGCCCACTCGGTGCAGCAGCGCCGCGCGGCGGGCGGCGGGACGCTCGAGGCCTCGATGCCCGGCGATGACCGCGAGGAGGACGCCGAGCGGTTCGCGGCCTGCATCCTGGGCGAGCTGCGCCGCGTCTCCGGCGGCGGGGACCTGCGCGACCTGCGCGACCCGGCGGCGGCGGTCGAGCACGCGCGCACGGCGGGCCGGCGGATCGATCTCCCGCTCAAGCAGGAGATGGAGCGCCACTTCGGGGTCTCGTTCGACTTCGTGAAGGCCTACTCGGGTGCGGCCGCAGAATTGGCCTGCCAGGTGATGTCGGCGGCGGCCTTCGCGGTGCACGACCTGGTGGTGCTGGCCGATCCGTCGCCGCGGCGAGAGCTCCTGCTCCACGAGCTCACCCACATCATCCAGATGGACGGCCGGCGCGCGCCGCAGCGCTTCGCGCCCGGCTCGCTCACGCTGAGCTCGCCCGAGTCGCCGGCCGAGCGCGAGGCCAGCCGGCCCGGCGCGCGCGCGCCCGAGGGGCACGCCCCGGCCGGTGTCGTGCACCGCTCGACCACGCCGCCGCCGGCGGCGCCGGCCCAGCCGGAGGACACGTCCACGCTCGACGAGCGGGTGCGCCAGTTCCGCAAGACGCAGACCCTGAGCGAGTTCCCGAGGCCGGAGGAGCGGCCGTTCGGCTTCGCGCCCAAGGGCTCGGCGGTCTCCTATCCGATGTACCGCTGGAGCCTGCCGCGCCCCTTCCACCTGCGGAACTACCAGGACGCGATCAAGGGGAAGTTCGCCGGGGCGAAGAGCGACAAGGACCTGGAGGACCTGTTCAGGAAGGGCGACGCCGGCGCGGTGCGCGAGGAGGCTCGCATCTCGCGGGTCGATACCGAGTCGTCGCCGAGCTACGTCATCACCGGGGCGCAGCAGAAATACGGCAAGGTGGTCTACGACCACCGGCCGCGCACCGCGCCCAGCGACGCCGAGCAGTTCCCCGCGTACGCCGTCTACGTCACCTTGATCAAGGCCAAGCCGTCGAAGCCGCTGGCCAGCTTCGAGGCCGATCCGGCCGACGAGGAGTCGGCCAGCAACTACCGCGACCGGCTGCGCACCGCGCTGGCCGAGCACTACGGCCCCATGAAGTCGGGGTGGTCGGTCTTCCACGAGGAGATCGTGCTCGACGGCGCCATCTTCGGCCCGCCGCACCACCGCATCCAGGGGGACGCGTTCGCCGCGATCGTGGCCGCCACGCCGCTCAAGACCCAGACGGGCGCCGGCGCGGAGATGGCCGCGGTCGAGCCCCAGTTCCAGGGCGACGACCTGGCCAAGCTCGGGGTCGACAAGGACTTCATGCGCCCCGACGGCTACGTGACCGTCAAGCTCGTGGCCGGCACGCGGTCGATCACGGCGGAGTGCAAGGCGGTCAGCGGGCGGCCGCAGAAGAAGGACCTCGCCAAGATCCAGGCCTACGAGATCGTCACCAACCCGGCGCGCGCGATCAGCGCCTATGTCTCCGATCCGCAAGTGGGCGGCAAGAAGAACGTCCGGCAGGTCGTGTTCAACCACGTCGCCTTCTTCTTCTCGTTCGGCCAGTCGAAAGAGGACAAGGACAACGCGCGGGCCTGGCGCGACGCGATCCACGCGGCCTTCAACGACGACCTCACCCGTTTCTCGATCGTGCCGCCGCCCGATGGCAAGCAGATCTACGAGGTCCAGCTCAACCCGACGTTCCAGTTCCAGGCCGACGACGCGAAGAAGGCCACGCACGTGTTCAGCGCGCCGCTCCGGCCCCACCCGGGCGTCGCGATCAAGCGCGCGACCATCACCGCCGCCGAGCCGGGCTCGACCAGGGTCAAGAGCGGCTCGCTGCTCATGGACATCGACATGGCCGGGGCGCTGTCGGCGCGCGGCGTCGAGAAGCCGATCCGGCCGGCCGAGGACGGCACCAGCGGGCGGGCGGAGAACAAGTTCACCGGCTTCAAGAGCCAGCTCGACAAGATCCTGGGCAAGGTCGACACCGACGCCCGCCTGACCGACGACGGCGCCGAGGCCACCATCGCGCTCAAGAAGGGCGCGGCGAAGATCCCGGGCTTCACCATCGACGAGGGGACTCTCACCGCCACGCTGTCGGGCGAGGGCAACCTGGCCGTGGCCGGCAAGATCGGGCTCACCCACAAGAACGGCAAGGTGAGCGGCGAGGTCGAGGTCAAGTGGGAGGGCGCGTGGGTGTTCGTCGGCCGGGTGAAGGTGGCCGAGGGCATGGTGGAGGGGCTCAAGGAGTTCGAGGCGTCGGTCACCTACGGCAACGACCAGCTGGTGATCGGCGCCGACAGCGTCGCCATCGAGAAGAAGCTCAAGGGCGTCACCATCGTCGGGACCGCGCGCGGCCTCACCTACGACGTCAAGAGGGAGTCGTTCTCCGGGCTGGCGGTGCTCGAGGCCGACCTCGGCGCCTTCGGCAAGGCGTCGGCGGAGGGCGAGCTCGAGAACAACGCCATCAAGCGCGCCGAGTTCTCCTACGACTCGCCCGAGCTGGTCTATCCGGCGAAGTCGAACGACCCGGTGTTCAAGGGCACCGTCGGCGGCACCATCTCGTACGAGCACGGCCGCCTGTCCGGGCGCATCCGCGGCACCGCCGATCTCAACGTCCCCTTCCTCAAGAAGCTGGGCAACGCCGAGGGGCTGGGGCTCGCGGTCGACGCGCGGATCGGGGCCGACGGCGCCTACTCCGGCTCGATCCGGGCGAGCAAGCCGATCCAGCTCGGCGAGCACTTCCGCATCCCGACCCTGGTCGCGAACCTCGCCGAGGACTGCAGCGCCGACGCCTCGTTCGCGATCGAGGTGGTCAAGATCAAGTGGCTGGACAAGGCCAGGGTCGGCTGCGCCATCGACAAGAACGGCTTCCGCGTCGTCGACGCCAGCATCGAGAAGCAGTTCGGCGAGAAGGGCAAGGACCGGGTCGCCGGCGGGATCGCGGTGACCTACGCCGAGGGCAAGGGCCTCCAGGTCGGCGGCAACCTGTCGGTCAAGATCCGCGACGGCTTCGTCGCCACCGGCACGTTCACCTACGACACCGAGACCGACGTGGTGTCGGCCGAGCTGACCACCGAGGAGATCCAGCTGCTCAAGATGGACCCGGTGGAGAAGCCGCTCTTCGAGGTCAAGCGCAAGATCCCGGTGTTCAGCGTCTACGGCGTCGGCGTCTACATCGACATCGGGTTCGACCTGAAGTTCAACATGGACTTCAACCTGTCGATGAAGCCGAAGATCGGCCTCGACAAGCTGTCGCTCGAGACCTTCGAGTACGAGGCGGTGAGCGCCGAGGTGCAGCTCCTCGGCGCGCTGGTCGCCGCGCTGGTCGGCACGCCGAAGGCGGGGCTGGGCATCTTCGTCCTGTCGCCCGATCTGCTGAGCGGCGGCGGCGGGCTCGAGGTCCCGATCAGCGGCAAGCTCGAGCTGAAGCCGTCGGGCGCGTTCACGCTGCGCTACACCCCGGCCGGCGGGGTCGAGGGCGGCGCCCGGCTGGGCCTGGCCCTCACCTTCGGCATCACCGGCGCCGTCCTGCCGTACGCCGAGTTCTCGGTGCTGAAGGACGCCTACAACCCCAAGTGGAAGGGCGAGCCGCTCAAGGAGTTCACCATCCTGCCGCCGCGAGATCTCCTGAACGTGTCGATCGATCTGGGCGGCGATCTATCGAAGCCCAAGGCGCCCGAGCTGCCGGCCAAGGACGCCGCCGCCGAGGCCGTGGAGCCGGAGGGGGACCGGATCTTCAAGAGCGAGCCGGGCGCCGAGGAGCAGAAGAAGACCGACCAGACCCAGCCGGCGCCGGCCGAGAAGCCGCCCGCCGATCCGGGCAAGACCAGCCCCGGCTTCGACATCGACATGCTGATGGGCGCGCTCGCGGACTTCGGCCCGGTGCAGGGGCTGCAGAAGATCGTCAAGACGGCGGCCGAGGTGTGGGAGAAGATCAAGGGCGCGGTCGGCTACATCGTCAAGGTCATCAAGAACTGGTTCAACAGCGCGGTCGAGGCGATCGAGGGGGTCATCAAGGGGATCGCGGAGAAGGGCCTGGTCGGCTATCTCGGCGAGGTGGTCAAGGAGCGCATCGGAGAGCGCGGCTACCGGATCGTGCAGCCGCTGTTCGAGCGCTTCGCCGGCGTCGAGGACAAGATGATGAGCCTGCTCGACGAGGAGCTCCCGTCCTCGCTGGGCGACGCGCCGGGCTGGATCTTCGGCCTGCTGAAGAAGCTGCTCGGCATCGGGTGGGGCTCGGTGAGCGCGCTGGTGTCGTCGATCGGCGAGATCTCGTCGAACATCGGCGACGCAGTCGGCGATCTGCTGACCCTGGCGGTGGAGCGCGGGATGATCGGCGTGGCGCGCTATCCCTACTGGGTCGGGGTCCCCTACGTCGCCGAGCACCACTTCCTCGCCGCCACCGAGTACAAGATCGACATCCTGGGCAGCGGCATCTACTTCAAGGAGGGGCACATCCTGAGCGATCCGAGGAGCGCGGTCGGGATCGCGCTGTTCGAGATCATGGAGGCCTGGAACGTGCCGGCGACCAACACGACCGTCGACAGTGGATCGGGCGAGCCGTACGGCGATCGCTGGGTGGGCGGCAGGGGCGCAGAGTAGCGGCCGACACGGGAGGTATGCGACATGCTGGGTGGCAACCGGGTGATGACGGCGTTGCTCGGGCTGGCGCTGGTCGCCTGCGACCGGGGACCCGCAGCCAGGGAGGAGCGCGCGGTGCCGAAGAGCGCGGACAGGGGGCCAGCGGCGACCGGCGCGCCGGTCGCGGAGAAGCCGGCGGAGAGCGAAGAGGCGGGGCGGAAGGCCGCGGGGACCGCGGAGCCGGCCGCGGGGAAGGCAGAGCCGGCCGCGGCGCGCGAGCTGGCGCTGCCGTCGGGCGGGCGAGTGCGCGTGGCGCTGCCGGCGTCCTGGGTCCCGCGCGCGTCGTCGATCGTGCTGGAGAACGAGACGCGCGAGGCGGTGGCCGGCGTGCAGTTCGACGTGGTGGCGGACAAGGCCACCGAGGAGGACATCTCGCGCTTCGCCGTGGTGGCCGACTCCACCATCGACGGCAAGGCGCGGCCCAACATCAACACCGGAGATCCGGCGATGGACGCGGTGCGGCTCGACGTGGCCGAGGTCGAGCGCGGGAAGCTCGCCGACGGCGTGTTCCGCGTCGCGCGCGTCACCCGGCCGGCCGGGCTGGAGGGGCCGTATCGCGAGGAGCTGGTCGCCTGCTGTGTGCGCGGCGCGCGCGGCCAGCCGGCGGTGGCGGCACAGGCCTGGGCGCCGATCGCGCGCGAGGCCGAGCTCGGCCCGGTCGTCGTCGCCGCCTGCAAGGGGTTCGAGATCCTGCCCTGACCGCCGGCGCGGCCCGGCGCGGCGCGGCCGGCCCCGGTCAGGGAACCAGCAGCACCTTGCCGAAGCTGTGGCGGGACTGCAGGCGCGCGTGGGCCTGGCTCGCCTGGGCGAACGAGTGGCTGCCGTCGAGCACCGGGGTGAGCACGCCCTTCTCGGTCAGCGCCAGGATCTCGCCCAGCATGGCGCGGATCATCTCGACCTGGCCCCACAGGTGACCGAGGTTGATGCCGAACACGCCCCGGTTGTCGTTCATGAGCGGCACGGCGCGGAAGCGCGGCATCGCGGCCAGGACGCGCAGCGCGCTCCAGATGCTGCGCCGCTGGCCGGGCGCGGCGCTGGCGGCGCCGAACATGAACAGGCGCCCGAGCGGGGCGAGGCTCTTGTAGCTCTTGCGGAACGAGTCGCCGCCCAGCGCGTCGAGCGCGACGTCGACGCCGTGGCCGCGCGTGATGCGCTCGACCTCGGCCGCGGTGTCCTGCCGCGTGTAGTCGATGCAGTGATCGACGCCGGCGGCGCGCAGCCGCTCGTGCTTCGACGGGCTGGCGGTGCCGATGATCTCGGCGCCGCGCCAGCGCGCGATCTGCACCGCGGCCTGGCCGACGCCGCCGGCCGCGGCGTGGATGAGCACGCGCTCGCCGCGGCGCAGGCCGCCCAGGTGGACCAGCATGAGCCACGCGGTCAGATAGTTGACCGGGATGGCGGCGGCCTGCTCGACCGACAGGTTGGCCGGCACCGGCGCGACCTGGCCGTGCGGGACCACCAGCCGGTCGCTGTAGCCGCCGAAGCGGGTCAGGGCCAGGACGCGCGCTCCCACCGCCAGCCCGTCCCGGTCCGCGCCGGGGCCGAGCTGTTCGACGGTGCCGGCGACCTCGTAGCCGACCACGCAGGGCAGGGGAGGCGCGTCGGGGTAGAGGCCCATGCGCGCCATGACGTCGGCGAAGTTGACGCCCGCGGCGGCGACCCGGATGAGGACCTCGCCGGGGCCGGGCACCGGATCGGGCGCGTCGCGCACCTCGAGGACTTCGGGCCCGCCGCGCCGTGTGATCCAGACCTGTCGCATGGCGCGAGACTATCCGCGCCGCCGCCATCACTCAACGATCGGGGCGGCCATCGTCCGGGCGCGGATGTCGTCGTCGTGCGTGCGAAACTTGCGGTCGGGTCCGGCCGGAACGAGCCGGGCCGGGCCGGCGCTCGCCGCGATCAGCCGCGAAGCGTCGCCCGCGCATCGGCGACGACGACACCATCGCCGCGGGCGGCCGCGATGACGCGGACCAGATCGAGCGACTCGATGCGCTCGTGGCAGGCGAGGAAGGACGCCCGGCGCAGGAGATCGGCGAGCGCGGCGCGATCGGGCTGCGCGTCGCCCAGCCGCGACGCCTCGACGTGGCGGGCCAGCTCGTCGGCGTCGGTGGAGCGGAGCGGCGCCGGCGCCGCGATGGGGCCGGGGGTGCCGGCCACGTCGACCAGCACCGCGCGGCCGAGCTCGCCCATCGCCATCACGCGCGCGCGCAGCTCGCGCCCGGCCGGCGGCGTCTCGCGCACGATGACCGGCGCGCCGGCCGGCTGCCCCATGGCCCGGCCCAGCGCGGCGAACGCGCGCCGCACGTCGGCCGCGGTGGCCAGGTCTCGCTCGACCGGGCAGCCGTCCAGCTCGCTCGGCGCGTCCGGCCCCCACGGCTTGAGCTCGACGGGAAAGCCGGCGCGCTTGGCGATGCCGGTGGCGGCCGACGCCGTCGTGGCCACCGCCTGCCGCGTGATCGGGATCTTCCAGGCCGACAGCAGCACCTTGGTCTCGTGGTCTCCGCTGCGCGGGCCCAGCTTGCCGAGCTGGCGCGCGAAGCGCTCCTGGTCGACGCCCAGCGCGTCGACCTCGGCCGGGTCGGCCGGTCCCAGCCCGGCGGCCAGGCGCTCGCGCAGCCGCCCGGCCGCGCCGGCCGCCGCCAGCGCGGCGCGCAGCCCGACCAGCACGCGGCGGTCGTCGTCCGCCACCAGCTCGGCGCGCCCGACCATCGGCAGGACCAGGGCCAGGCTGGTGCGCTCGGGAGGAACCCGGGCCAGCTCCTCGCGATCGACCAGCACCACGTCGGCGGGGCCCAGCTTGCCCATGTCGGGCGACAGCGCGGCGACGCGGCCGCCCACCGCGGCGGCCTCGCTGGCCAGAAACTGAGCCGCGGCGGAGAGCCAGCTACCGGGCGGCGCGACCACGGCGACGCGCGGGCCGGGCGGGAGGCCGAAGCCGGCCACCAGGATCAGCGTCTCCAGCCAGGTGTCGGGATCGGGGCACAGGATCGCGCCCTGGCTGCGAAGCGCGGCCAGGCAGGCGGCCTGCAGATCGGCCCGGGCGCCCGACGCGCGCGGATAGCAGGCCAGGAGAACCAGCGGCCGGCCGGCGCGCGCGACCCGGGCGCACAGCGGGGCCAGGTGCGCGGCCAGCGCCGGCGAGGGCGGCTCGCGCAGCGCGAGGCCGATCACCCCTGCAGGCGCATCGGCGGCATCCTCGAGGGCGACGCGTTGACAGATCGCACCGCGGCGGGTGAGGATTCGCTCCGCGTCGTCGCCCCACGCGACCTCGTCCAGCGCCAGCGCGACTCGCATGGTCGTCGCCTCGCGCGTGCGGAAGAGGACGCTGGCCACAGGCCCCACGCTATCGGAAGCCCCGGGGTGGGTCAAGAATTGGGTGAATTCGGCGGCTTAGCTTTTGGACCACCGCCGTTTCACGATCAGCCGACCGGTCGCCGGGTCGAACTCCCAGCCGTGGCGGCTGCACACCAGCCGCCCGGCCTCGACGAACCCGTCGCTCAACCTGCCGCCGTCGTGCGGGCAGCGGTCGGGCAGGGCAAACGCGCGTCCATCCTCCAGGACACAGACCGCGATCTCGCAGGCGCCGTCGCGCGCGGCCACGACCTGACCGGCCGGGCACCGGCGCAGCGCCTCGGCCACCGTCGGGCGCGGGTCCGGCGGCGCGTCTGGATCGCCGCCGAGGAGGTCGCACACGAGCGCGTGGAGGCTGGACACAGCCCGGCGAGCCTAGTCGCGCCCCCTGACACCGCCCCGACGGGGCCCGCGTCTGCGCCGGCCGCGGCGGGCGCGAATGGCCCGCGCCGGACCGCTCGGTCTACGGCCCGCACTGCGCGCGGTGGCGCAGCAGGTGGTCGGCCAGCACCAGGCACATCATGGCCTCGACGATCGGCACCGCGCGCGGCAGGACGCACGGGTCGTGGCGGCCCTTCGGCTTGAGCACCGTCGGCTCGCCCTCCTCGGTCACGGTCGGCTGCTCGCGCAGGATGGTCGCGGTCGGCTTGAAGGCGACCCGCACCAGGATCGGCTCGCCGTTGGAGATGCCGCCCTGGATGCCGCCGGACCGGTTGGTCCGCGTGCGCACGCGCCCGCGCGGGTCGGCATAGAAGATGTCGTTGTGCTGCGACCCGGTCATCGTGGTCGCGCCGGCGAAGCCGGAGCCGCTCTCGAAGCCCTTGGCTGCCGGGATGCCGAGCATGGCCTTGGCCAGGTCCGCCTCGAGCTTGTCGAACACTGGATCGCCGAGCCCGACCGGCACGCCGCGCGCCACCGCGCCGACGATGCCGCCCAGCGAGTCGCCGTCGCGGCGGGCGGCGTCGATCTTCGCGATCATCTGCTCGGCCACGGCGGGGTCGGGACAGCGCGCGATGCTGGCCTCCACCATCTCGCGCGCGACCGAGTCCACGTCGATCACCGCCGCGAGGTCGTGCACCTGCTCGACCCACCCGACCACCTCGACCCCCTCGGACAGGAGCAGCCGCCGCGCCACCGCGCCGGCGGCGACGCGCGCCGCGGTCTCGCGCGCGCTGGCCCGGCCGCCGCCCTCGACCGCGCGGATCCCGTACTTGGCCTGGTAGGTGTAGTCGGCATGCGATGGCCGGTACTTGCCGCGCAGCTCGCTGTAGTCGCTGCCGCGCGCGTCGCTGTTGCGGATGAGCAGCGCGATCGGTGTGCCCAGGGTGAGGCCGCCCACCACCCCCGACAGGATCTCGACCCGATCGTCCTCGCGCCGCTGCGTGGTGATCCGACTCTGCCCGGGTCGACGGCGGTCGAGCTCCACCTGCACCATGCTCTCGTCGAGCGGCAGGCGGGGCGGGCAGCCCTCGATCACCACGCCGAGCGCGGGGCCGTGCGACTCGCCCCAGGTGGTGATGCGGAACAGGCGGCCGGTGCTCGAGCCCATGCGGGCAGAGTAGCGCCGCCTGTGCCCAGTTCAACCGCGGCCTCGCCCCTTGCGCCGGCCATCGCCAGGGCGCTAGGGTTTCTCCTCCTCGTTCGGGCTCACTCGGGATCCCTCATGAAAACCTACAGTCCGTCGGATGTTCGTGTCGTCGGGTTCTTCGGTCACCGCTCCTCGGGCAAGACCAGCCTGGTGGAGGGCGTGCTGTTCAACGCGAAGGTGACCAAGGCCCTGGGCAGCGTCGAGGGCGGCGTGCAGGCGCTCGAGCTCGACCATGTCGCGCTCGAGCGGCAGACGACGATGCAGACCAACGTCGGATTCGCCGAGTGGGAGGGCATCCGCGTCAGCATCATCGACACGCCGGGCGACGCGAACTTCTGGGGCGCGACCAACCGCGCTCTTCAGGTCGTCGACGCCGGCGTCATCACGGTCGCGGCGCCCGATGGCGTCGAGCCGATCACACTGCGCGTGATGCAGGGCCTCGCCGAGCGCAACGCGCCCTACGCCGCGTTCGTGACCAAGCTCGACAAGGAGGGCGCGGCCGACTTCGGCGCCCTGGTGGCCGAGATCAAGGACGAGAGCGGCCGCGACGCGGTCGCGCTGTCGATCCCGATCGGCAAGGGGGCAGACTTCAAGGGCGTGGTCAGCCTGCTCAGCCAGAAGGCGTACGTGCCGGACGCCGACAAGACCAAGGAGGTCGAGGTGCCGGCCGAGCTCGCCGACCAGGTGTCGTCGTCGCGCGAGCTCCTGTTCGACGCGGTCGCCGCCGCCGACGACGACCTGGCCGAGAAGTACCTGGAGGCCGGCACGCTCAGCGAGGAGGAGCTGGCGCGCGGGCTCAAGGCCGCCTTCGTCAAGGGTCAGCTCGTGCCGGTGCTGGCCGGCAATCCGCTGACCAACGTCGGATCGCGCGTGCTGCTCGACGTCGTCCGCGCGATCTTCCCGTCGCCGCTCGATCGCCCGGCCATCAAGGGCTACAAGGACGCCAGCCAGGCCGATCCGGTCGAGCGCCCGCCCGATCCCGAGGGGCCGCTGGCGGCGCGCGTGTTCCGCACCTACTACGACCCGTTCGCCGGCATGCTCACCTACGTCCGCATCTTCAGCGGCAAGATCCACGCGGCGTCGGACGTGTTCAACACCAACGAGAACACCAGCGACCGGCCGTCGCACATGTACTTCCCGGAGGGCGGGGTCAAGAGCGGCGCCGAGATCAAGGACGCGACGGTCGGCGACGTCGTCGTCTTGACCAAGCTCAAGGTCACCGGCACCGGCGACACGCTGAGCCAGAAGGACGATCCCACCTTCCTGACCCCGTTCGACGAGCCGGAGGCGCTGCTCAACTTCGGCGTCTCGGCCGCGGACAAGAAGGTCGAGGAGAAGATGGCCTCGGTCATCAGCAAGCTGGTCGAGGAGGATCCGTCGCTCCGCTTCGCCCGCGACGCTGAGTCCAAGGAGACCATCCTCGGCGGGCTCGGGCAGCCGCACGTCGACTACGTGGTCGAGCGGCTCAAGCGCCAGCAGATCGAGATCGAGCTGCGCGAGCCCAAGGTCCCCTACCGCGAGACCCTCCGCACCGCGGTGCGCGACATCGAGGGCAAGCAGAAGAAGCAGACCGGAGGCTCGGGCCAGTTCGCCGTCTGCTTCCTCCACGTCGAGCCGCTGCCGCGCGGCAGCGGCATCGTGTTCGACGATCAGATCGTGGGGGGAGCCATCCCGCGCAACTTCATCCCCTCGGTCGAGAAGGGCGTGCGCGATGCGCTCAAGCGCGGCCCGCTGAGCGGCAGCGAGGTCGTCGACCTCAACGTGGTCCTCTACGACGGCAAGTACCACCGGGTCGACTCGTCGGACATGGCGTTCCAGATCGCGGCGCGCAAGGGCATCCGGGCGGCGTTCGCCAGCAAGATGGCCAGGCCGGTCCTGCTCGAGCCCCACATGGTCGTGGACATCACCTGCCCGGCGGAGAACGTGGGCGACGTGATGGGCGACCTCAACTCGAGGCGCGCCCGGGTCAGCAGCATGACCACCGAGGGACGCCGAGGCCGCATCACGGCGACGGTCCCGATGAACGAGATCCTGCGCTACACCAACGTGCTCAAGTCGATCACGTCGGGGCGAGGCTCGTTCCACATGCACTTCGGCAGCTACGAGGAAGCGCCGCCCGACATCCAGCAGCAGGTCTCGGCCCAGTACAAGGGCGAGGCCGTGGAGGAAGAGGACTGAGGGCCACATCCCCGGCGCGTTCGATGGGCTGGGCGGCAGTGGCGATGCTCCTCCTGTGCAGCTGCGCTGCGGCGCCGGCTCAGTCGGTCCCGCCCTCGGCTGCGCCGCCGCTCCCTCAGCGCCGCGCGCAGGCGACCGCATCGGGAGTCGGCGGACCGCACGCGGCCGCCGGAGGCCAGGCGGGGGTGAGCGAGGGCGGCCGCGCCGACGACGGCGAGGCCTGCCATGGCGGGAGCGACTGCGAGAGCGGCGTGTGCGAGGGTGAAGGGTGCGGAGGCAGCCAGCCCGGCAAGTGCGTCGCCGCCTCACGCGCATGCTCCGGGGGCGAGGAGTTCTTCTGCGGCTGCGGCGGCCAGAGCTTCCGCGCACCGGGCGACTGCCCGGGCCAGCGCTTCGCGAGGAAAGGCCAGTGCGCAGGAAATGCGCCAGCCGAGAAGGAGTCCGCGCCGTGAGCGCCGTGACCACCCGCCGGGGCTGAATGGCGACGACATTGCTCCGTCCTGCAATTTCGGTTTACCGTAGAGTGTTCGCGGAATGATAGCGACCGGCTTACCGCCGACGGCGGAGGAGCTCGACGAGCTGAGCGAAGCGTTCCGCCGTGATCCCGGCCGTGCGTTCGTCGGCCTGGGCGATGCGTTGCTCGCGCTCGGACGCCCGCGCGACGCCGTCGAGATCGGCGCCCGCGGGCTGCGCGAGAACCCCGCCAACCTGGACGGCCGCATCATGGTCGCCCGCGCCTTCGCCGCCCTCCACCAGTGGAAGGAGGCGCAGGCCGAGCTGCTGAAGGTGGTCAAGACCGACCGCAACCACGGCGCGGCGTTCCGCATGCTGGGCGAGATCCTGATGCGCCGCGCCGACTACGAGCGCGCCCTCCCGGTCCTGCAGCACGCGCAGAACCTCAACCCGGCGGACGCCTCGATCCTCGGGCTCCTGCGCCGCGCGCGCGCCGGGCAGACGCTGGAGCCGCCGCCGCCCATCCCCACGCCGCTGCCGCCCGGGTCGGGCCAGGGCGGCTGGAGCTCCGACAGCGAGGCATACGAGGAGCTGCCGACCCGCGTGGCGGGCGAGATCGACACGCAGTACCTCGGCGCAGCCCAGGGCGAGTGGGTCGAAGAGCCGAACCTCGGCCGCGTGAGGCTGGAGCGGGTCGAGCAGCGGCGCGAGAGCGGCCGGCGAGCCCCGGTCGAGGCGCAGGTGCGCCGCAGCGACGGGCGCGGCAGCGACGTCACCGACCGCCGCCCGGTCGAGCACCACATGCCGCCGCCGACCGAGGACGTGTTCGCTCCGCTCGGCCAGGATCCGGTGCGGCAGCGGGCGGGCCACCACTCGTCCGACGGCCACTCGCCGGGCGGGTACGCGGCCGGCGGCTACCGGGACCAGGGCTACGACCAGGGCTTCGGGCCGCCTCCCGCCATGCCGCCGCAGGGCCAGGGCCAGGGCCAGGGCCAGGGCATGATGACGCCCGGCGGCTATCCGGCGTACCCGCAGCAGACCGGCTATCCGGGCGGCGGCTTTGCGCCCGATGCCGGGTACGGCCCCGAGCCAGGCCACGGCCCCGGCCCGATGGGGATGATGCCTCCCACCGGGATGCCGGCAGCGGGCCCACCGACGGGCTCGGGCGCGATGAGCGGCGTGCGGCCGCGCGTGGTCGCGGCCGAGAAGCCGCGCGACGCGGCGCAGGCCTCGCTGCGCCAGTCGGCGGCGGTCGGCGAGCAGTACCTCAACAACCTCCTGGTCGGCGGGCTGCTCGACATCCCGCGCGTGCGCGTGCCCGACGTGCACTACGACATAACGCCGGGCCGGCGCTGGGGGCGATCGACCGCGCGCGTGTTCGCCTACCTGTTCGTCACCTTGTTCATGGCGCTGGCCGGGGCAGGGGGCTGGTACTGGTACGCCAATCTTCAGCGCAGCGAGGACGTCGCGCGCCACGTGCAGAGCGCGCTGCCGCAGATCGACGACGGCGACTACGAGGGGCTGGCCAAGGCGGATCAGGAGATCCGCGCCGCGGTCGAGCGCGACCGCGACAACTCGGTCGCGGTGGCGCTCCTGGCCCAGATCACGGCGCTCGAGACGTTCCTCTACGGCGAGATCAATCCGGCCGAGGTGCAGCGGGCGATCGAGCTGGCCAGCCAGGACATCAAGGAGCCGGGCCAGACCGGGTTCCGCGAGCTGGTCATCGCACGCGCGGCGCACACTCTGGCGATCCTGCCGTCGCTCGAGGAGGGCGGCGACGGGCGCCTGGCAGACGCGCGCCGCGGCCTCGAGAAGTGGCTCGAGGGTCACAAGGACGATCTCCTGGTCCGCTGGCTGCTCGGCCACTGTCTGTGGGCGGCGGGAGATCGCAAGGCGGCGCGCGCCGCGTTCGAGGCGGCCGACAAGGGCGGGCAGGGACCGGCGGTCGCGGCGGTCTCGCTGGCCGACATGCTGCTCGACGAGGGCGAGTTCGAGAAGGCGCGCGCGATCTACGACCGCGCGCTCAAGAAGTCGCCGCGCCACGCGTGGGCCTTCATCGGGCGCTCGCTGACCCGATCGGAGCGCAGCGCCGAGATCCAGGAGGCGGTGGCCGACCTCAACGTCGGCGTGCCCGACAAGCGCGGCCCGCGCGTCGAGGCCTGGAAGCAGCTGGCGCTGGCGACCGCCTACCTCACGCAGCAGGACTTCGAGGGCTTCGGCAAGGCGCTCGACAAGTCGGTCGACGTCGCCGAGCCGCGCTTCCTGGCCCGGGTCGGGCTCATGCGCGTGCAGCAGGGCCAGCTGGCCGACGCGGCCAAGCTGCGCTCGCAGATCCGCTGGTACGCGGACAAGCCGCAGCCGGATCCGCTGGTCATCGCGCTCGACGCCGAGCTGCGCCTGGCCAGCGGGATGACGCGCGAGGCGCACGCCGCGGTGGCCAAGGAGGGAGGGCTGCGCGCGGCGGGCCTGCGCGGGCGCGCGCTGTTCGACCAGGGCAAGTGGGACGAGGCGCTGGCCGAGCTCGACCAGGCGCTGGCGATCGCGCCCAAGGACTGGGCGCTGCAGATCTGGGCCGAGTCGGCCCGCATGGTGGTGGCCAGCGGCGACGAGCGCCGGCGCATCGGCGATCTGCTCGACAGCCTGGGCCGGCAGGCGCGGGCGAAGTCGGCGCGCGTGCCGCAGGCGGTGGCGCTGATGCAGACCGGAAAGGCCCAGCAGGCGCGCGAGCGGCTCGAGCTCTCGCTCACCGACGTGACGTCCGAGTATCCGAACCCGCTCGCCTATCGCGCGCACGTGGAGCTGGCCCGGCTCGACCTGGGCACCGACGCGGGCAAGGCGCAGGCGCACGTCGAGAAGGCGCTCGAGCTCAACGCCGGATACCTCCCGGCCCACGACCTGGCCTGCCAGGTCCTGTCGGCCAGCGCGCCCGACAAGGCGCGCCCGCACTGCGACGAGGTGGTGAAGGCCGACGCCGCCTCGGCCGAGGCCGAGCTCGGCTTCGCGCGCTCGCTCAGCCCCGCCAGGTCCGACGACGACCGCAAGGCGGCCGCCGACGCCGTGCGCCGCGCCAAGCAGAAGGGGGCAGCGCCCGAGCTGCTCCAGGCCACGATCGCCGAGGTCGACCCCGCGCTGTTCGACGAGCTCGGCGTCGCGAAGCCGCACGGCAGCAGCCGCCGGCGCCGGTGAGCGCGCTACCCGGCAGGGAGAAGATGGGAGCCTGAGAGCCGGACACGGGATCCGTGGACCCGGATGTCACCGGTCTCCTGTTGCTTTCAGCACGCCGCGATCGCGGCCTCGATCTCCTCTCGCACCCAGGCGTCCTGTTCGCCGGCCAGCGCTGCCTCCAGCGCGGCGCGGCGGCCCAGTCGGCCGAGGGCCCAGGCGGCGTGGCCGCGCACCAGCGGGTGGCGGTCGCCGAGGGCGCGGGTGAGGGCCGGAGCCGCGGAGTCGTCGCCGGCGTTGCCGAGCGCCACGCAGGCGTTGCGGAGCAGCCCGGCGCGGCCGGCGCGGCGGAGCGCGGTGCCGCGCATGAGCTTGCGCAGCTGGGCCGTGCCGAGCCCGAGCACGCGGACGAGATCGAGGCCGGCGGTCTGCGGATCGGGCGCGCGCAGCGCCGGGTCCGGCTCGGTGCGCGCCGGCGCGGCGGCGTTGAACGGGCACACCTCCTGGCACACGTCGCAGCCGAACACGCGCGCGCCGATGGCGGGGCGGAGCTCGCGCGGGATCGGGCCGCGGTTCTCGATGGTCAGGTAGGAGATGCAGCGCCGCGCGTCGAGCGAGAACGGCCCGACGAACGCGCCGGTGGGGCACGCGTCGAGGCACGCGCGGCACTCGCCGCACCGGTGGGGCGCGGGCAGGGCGGCGCTCGGCTCCAGCTCCACGTCGACCAGGAGCTCGCCGAGGAGCACGTAGGAGCCCAGCCCGGGCGCGATCAGCATGTTGTTCTTGCCGACGAAGCCGAGCCCGGCGCGCGCGGCCAGCTCGCGCTCGAGCACCGGCGCGGTGTCCACGCACGGCCGCGCCGCCACCGGCCGCCCGGCGTGACGGCTGACCCGCGCGGCCAGCTCGCGCAGGCGCGGCTTCATGATGGCGTGGTAGTCGAGCCCGCGCGCGTAGCGCGCCACCTGTCCGGCGGACCGCGCCAGCCGCTCGACCGGCACCGTCGACCCATCGTGAGCCAGCGCGACCACCACCACCGCCCGCGCCCCCTCGAGCAGCGCGCGCACGTCGGCGCGGCGGTCGCGATGCTCGGGCGCGCCCAGGTACAGCATCTCGCCGTGCATGCCTGCGGCCAGCCACGCCTGATAGGCGGCGTGGGTCAGCGCCGCGCCGGCCGGCGCGATGCCGGCCCGGTGAAAGCCGAGCGCGCGCGCCTCGTCCAGGACCAACCGGGAGAGCGCGCCGGCCTCGCTCACGTGACGTCGTCCGGGTCGTCCGGGTCGCCAGACCCGTCGTGGCAGTCCGGGCGGCCCGGGCCGCCCTCGCGATCGTCGTCGACCGGCTGGCCGGCGAAGTAGACCTCGTCGTAGCTCACGGCGCAGTCGCGCTCGGCCGGCTGCGGGTAGCGCACCAGCGCGCCGCGGTAGTTGCGCAGGGTGACCCACTCGTCGCCGGCCTCGACCAGGTAGGTGGGGCCGATGGGGATCTTGCCGCCGCCGCCCGGCGCGTCGATGACCAGGTGCGGGACCGCCATGCCGCTCATCCAGCCGCGCAGCTGGCCCATGAGCGCGATGGCCGCCTCGACCGGCGTGCGCAGGTGATCGGTGCCGGCCACGGTGTCGCCCTGGAAGAGGTAATACGGCCGCACGCGCATGCGCAGGAGGCCGCGCATGAGCGCGCGCAGGCAGCGCACCGACGAGTTGATGCCGCGCAGGAGCACCGCCTGGTTGCCGACCGGGATGCCGGCGTCGACCAGGCGCTCGCACGCCGCGCGCGCCTCTCCGGTCAGCTCGGCCGGGTGGTTGAAGTGAGTGTTGACGTAGAGCGGGTGATGCCGGCGCAGCGCCGCCACCAGCTCGTCGTCGATCCGCATGGGCAGGACGACCGGCACGCGCGTGCCGATGCGGATGATCTCGACGTGCGGGATCGCGCGCAGCCGGGCGAGGATGCCGTCCAGCTTGCGCGTGGACAGGAGCAGCGGATCGCCGCCCGACAGCAGCACGTCGCGGATGCGCGGGGTGCGCTCGATGTAGGCCATCCCCGCGTCCAGCTCGGCCAGGCCGGGCGGATCGTCGCCCCCGACCAGGCGCCGCCGGTTGCAGTGCCGGCAGTAGATGGCGCAGCGGTCCACCACCATGAGCAGCACGCGGTCGGGGTACTTGTGGAAGATGCACGGCGCCGGGTTGTGGCTGTCCTCGCCCAGCGGATCGCGCAGCTCGCCCGGCGCGGTGTGCGCCTCGCGCGCCGACGGGATCGCCTGCCGGCGGATCGGGCAGTCCGGCCGCTCCGGGTCCATGAGGCTCGCGTAGTAGGGCGTGAGCCCGACGCGGAACAGGCCGTCGGATGCGGCCAGCCCGGCCCGCTCCTCGGACGACAGCTCGACCACGCGGGCGAGGTCCTCGGCGGAGGTCAGCATGTGGCGCAGCTGCCAGCGCCAGTCGCTCCAGTCGGACGGGTGGACGTCGGCGCGGCGCAGCGCCGAGCCGCGCTCCGGGGCGACGGGCAGACTCACGGTCGCGGTCACCGCCACGGACTACCGCAGGCGCGGCGGAGTGGCAAGCCCCGCGGCCATGGCCCGCGCCCGCTCGATCACGTCGACCAGGCCGGCGGTGGTGGTGAGCCGGGCCAGCTCATCGAGCGCGAACCACTCGGCCTCGTCTGCGTCGTCGCCGGCGGCGAGCTCGCCGCCCAGGACCTCGACCAGGTGATCGAGGATGACGAAGTGGCGGACCAGCTCGCCGCCGGGCGCTCGCTCGATCCAGTCGATGGCGGCGACCAGCCCCAGCACCGCCACCTGGAGGCCGGTCTCCTCGGCCATCTCGCGCGCCACCGCCTCGGTCACCCTCTCGCCCGGCTCGATGCGCCCGCCGGGCACGCTCCACGCGCTCTGCTCGGGCGGATGCCCGCGCCGCACCAGGAGCACCCGGCCGCGCTCGTCGAACGCGACGGCGCCCACCGCCGCAACCGGCCGCACCGGGCCGGCCGGCCGCTCCGGGCTCACCGTGCCCACCGCGCTCACACCTCCGCCGAGGGGCAGAGCGGGGCCAGCGGGCAGGCGCCGCACTCCGGCTTCTGCGCGTGGCAGATGCGGCGGCCGTGCCAGATGAGCTGGTGGCCGACGTCGATCCACCGCTCGCGCGGCACGACCTCCATGAGATCGATCTCGATCTTGACCGGGTCGGTCTCGCCGGTGAGCCCCAGCCGCCCGGCGACCCGCCGCACGTGGGTGTCGACCACGATCCCAGACGCCACGCGGTAGGCCGATCCCAGCACCACGTTGGCCGTCTTGCGCGCGACGCCGGGCAGCCGGACCATCTCCTCCATCGTGCGCGGGATGCGGCCGCCGAACTCCTCCATCGCGGTGCGGGCCATGCCGAGCAGGCTCCGGGCCTTCTGCCGGAAGAAGCCGGTCGAGTGGATCATCTCCTCCAGCTCGGCCGGCTCGGCCGCGGCCAGCGCCGCCGGATCCGGATAGCGGCGGAACAGCGCCGGCGTCACCTGGTTGATCAGCCTGTCGGTGGACTGGGCGCTGAGGATGGTCGCCACCGTGAGCTGGTACGCATCGCGGAAGTCCAGCTCACAGGTGGCCTTTGGCCACGTGCGCTGTAAGATGTCGAGGATGGCGCGCGATCGCGTCGGCGCCTGCTTCTTGAGCTTACCGCCCATGCGGACCGGTCTCATTCCTATCACGTTCGCCCTCGCGTCGGCGGCTCTCGCGGCCGCTTGCGGCGGCGCCTCCGAGCAGGACGTGCGCGACGCGCAGACCTCGGGCTATCGAGGCGACTTCGCCGTCATCTACGGCGAGACGCTGATCGCGGTGCGCGAGCTCTACCCGTCGATCTCCGAGGACGCGCGCACCGGGGACATCCGCACCGCCTGGCATCCGGTGCACGTGCAGCAGAGCCTCGACGACGATTCGAGCCAGGGGGCCACGGTCAATCCGGCCAACCAGAGCCAGTTCAACTCCCAGACCACGATGCACAAGCAGTACTTCGTCCGCTTCCAGATCCACGTGGTCGGCGGCCGGCCGTGGCGCGTGCGCGTGCACGGCGAGGCCTCGTCGTGGGTCGCCGGCGATCAGCCCCAGACGCTACGCGGCTCCGAGGTCCCGCAGTGGCTGGAGGGCAGGGTCGAGTCGCTGCAGGTCGCCATCCACAAGCGGCTCAAGCGCTTCGCGGTCGGGCTGAAGTACGCGCCCGCCGCGGCGGAGGCGCCCAAGGCCGCGCCGGTCGATGTGGCAAAGTACGGGGCGGTGCCCCCGGGCGCGGCGGCGGTCATCGCGGCCGTCGCGCAGGCCGCGGCCGCCCACGATGTGCGCAAGCTGCGCACGTTCATGGCCGACCAGTTCACCTACAGCTCCGGAGACGAGCCGTCGGCCGACACCGCGATCGTGGTGTGGCAGGCCGACCCGTCCATCCTCGGCGAGCTGACCCGCGCGCTCGACGCCGGATGCGCGCAGGCTCAGGCCACTGGCGAGGTGGTGTGCCCGGCCGCGTTCGCGAGCGACAGCGGACAGACCGGCTACCGCGCCGGCTTCCGCCAGGCCAAGGGGTCGTGGCGGATGGTGTCGTTCACCCAGGGCGAGTGAGGCCGCTCGGCCTTCCGGATGGCCGGACGCCGGCCCATCCGGTTTTCGAGCCGCGCGTATACTCGCGGCCCATGGCGACCGGATCCCGTCCCCGCTCCCGCTCTCACCGTCGGTGCACGCCGTCGGCCGTCCTCGCCTTCGCGCTCTCCGCCGCCCTGGCGCCGGCGGCCGGATGCTCGGGCACCGGCTCCCCTCCGGCGAGCACCGCGGCCGCGACCACGAGCGCGCCGAGCGCGTCGCCGGCGGAGGCCGCCAGCCCGGCTCCGGCGCCGCCGCCCGCCGGCCTGCGCCTCGAGGGCACGCCGCCCATCCCCGACGCCCTGCGCGATCGCCTCCAGCAGTACCTCAACACGCGCAGCGCCAGCGTCACCGACATCGCCGACGACGGGCGCGGCGTGCTGGTCACCACGCGCTTCGGCGAGACCGCGCAGCTGCACGCGGTGGCGACGCCGGGCGGAGCGCGCCGGCAGCTCACGTTCGATCGCGAGCCGGTCCTGGGCGGGCTGTTCGTGCCGGGCGCGGGCGCGCGCTCCGCGGTCTACGTCACCGACGTGGGCGGCAACGAGCAGTACCAGATCGTGCGGCTCGACCTGGAGGGCTGGCGCACGACTCGCCTCACCGACGGCAAGAGCCGCAACGTCGACCCGGTGTGGACCGCAGACGGCAAGCGCATGGCCTGGGCGTCGACCGCGCGCAACGGGCGCGACTTCGACATCTGGACCTCCGACGGCAAGGCGGCCGAGAGCGCGGCCCTGGCGGTCGAGGGCAAGGGCGAGTGGCTGCCGCTCTCGTTCTCGCGCGACGGCAACGCCCTCCTCATCCAGGAGCAGATCTCGATCAACCGGTCGCGCCTGCACCTGGCCGACCTGGCGAAGAAGACGGTGGTGGGCCTCACCCCCGGCGACAACCCGGCCGCGCACCGCGACGGCGTGCTCTCCCCCGACGGCCGCCGCGCCTACGTGACCAGCGATCGCGGCGGCGAGTTCGTCTCGCTCTACGAGCTCGACATCGCGAAGAACGCCTGGCGCCCGCTCACCGCCGACATCCCGTGGAACGTGGAGGAGATCGAGCAGAGCGGCGACGGCCGCACGCTGGCCTTCGTGACCAACGAGGGCGGGCTCGGGCGCCTCTACCTCTACGACACGCGCGCGCGGCGCGTCCGGCCGGTGGCCGGCGTGCCGCAGGGCGTGCTGACCGGCCTGGTGTTCGCGCGCAAGGCCCCGGTCCTGGCCTTCAGCCTGCTCGGCGCGACCCGCACCGGCGACGCCTACACGTACGATCTTCGCACCAGGAAGCTCACCCGCTGGACCGAGAGCGAGATGGGCGGGCTCGATCCGGCTCGCTTCGTGGAGCCGACGCTCATCGACTTCAAGTCCTTCGACGGGGCCAAGATCCCGGCCTTCTACTACCGGCCGGCGGGGCCGGGGCCGTTCCCGGTCGTGGTCGCGATCCACGGCGGTCCCGAGTCGCAGGCGCGGCCGCGCTTCAGCCCGTTCATCCAGTACATGGCCTCCGAGGCCGGCGTCGCGGTGCTCGAGCCCAACGTGCGCGGCTCCGACGGCTACGGCAAGACCTACCTCACCCTCGACAACGGGATGAAGCGCGAGGACTCGGTCAAGGACATCGGCGCGCTGCTCGACTGGATCGGGCAGGAGAAGGAGCTGGACGCGAAGCGGGTGGCGGTGGTGGGCGGCTCCTACGGCGGCTACATGGTGCTGGCCTCTCTGGTCCACCACGGCGCGAGGCTGGTGGCCGGCGTCGACATCGTCGGCATCTCCAGCTTCGTCACCTTCCTCGAGCACACCGCGGAGTACCGGCGCGACCTGCGCCGGGTCGAGTACGGCGACGAGCGCGACCCCGCCATGCGCAAGCACCTCGAGGCCATCTCACCGCTCAGCCACGTGGACCGCATCAAGAGCGCGCTCTTCATCGCGGCCGGCGCCAACGACCCGCGCGTCCCGGTCGGCGAGGGCGAGCAGATCGCGCAGGCGGTGCGCAAGGCCGGCCGCGACGTCTGGTACATGATGGCGCCCGACGAGGGCCACGGCTTCAAGAAGAAGGCGAACACCGACACCCTCGCGCTGCTCGAGATCCTCTTCCTCGAGGAGCAGCTCGGGGTGAGCCACGAGCGGTAGACCCGGCCGCAGGCGCGACGCCCGCCGCGCGGGTCACCCCTCGCGCGGCGGGGGCGGCAGGTTCAGCACCATCCAGTAGAGGCCGAGCTCGCGCGACGCGCTCACGAACTGCTCGAAGTCGACCGGCTTGCGCACGTAGCTGTTGGCGTAGCGCTCGTAGGCCGCGATGCGGTCGCGGTCCTCGTTCGACGAGGTCAGAACCACGACCGCCAGGTAGCGGGTGCGCTCGTCGTCGCGGATGGCCTTGAGCACATCGAGCCCGCTCAGGCGCGGCAGGTTGAGGTCGAGCAGGACGACCGCGGGCGCGTCGGACAGGTCCCGGTCGGCGTAGGCGCCGCGGCCGAACAGGTAGTCGAGCGCCTCGACGCCGTCGGCGGCGCGCACGACCGGGTTGGTGACGTTGGCCTGGCGGAACGCCCGGATGGTGAGCTCCGCGTCGTCGTCGTTGTCCTCGACCAGCAGGATGTGGTTCTCGCGCGTCACTGCGCGGCCCCCAGGGTGAAGAGGAACGTGGCGCCCTCGCCGGGGGCCGCCTCGACCCAGATGCGGCCGCCGTGGCGCGCGATGATCCGGTTCACGGTCGCCAGGCCGATCCCGGTGCCCTCGAACTCCGACGCGTCGTGCAGGCGCTGGAAGGGCGTGAACAGGCGGTGCGCGTACCTCATGTCGAACCCCGCACCGTTGTCGCGGACGAAGAACGGCATCTCGTCTCCTCTCTCTACCCGCCCGAGCGCGATGCGCGCGTCGGGCCGCTTGCTCGTGAACTTCCAGGCGTTCTGCAGCAAGTTCTCGAGCGCGATGGTCATGAGCCGCTCGTCGCCCATCGCGGCCAGCTCGCCGCCGACCTCGATGTCGACGGCGCGCGCAGGCTCGCGCCGCACCAGCTCGGCGAGGACGGCGCGGGCCAGCTCGCCCAGATCGATCGGCGCCTTGCGCAGCGGCGCGCGGCTGATGCGCGACAGGTTGAGCAGGTCGTCGATGAGCGCCGACATGCGCTGGGCCCCGGCGCGCACGCGGACCAGCGAGTGGCGGGCGTCCTGCTCGAGCGTGTCGCCGTAGTCGCTCAGGAGAGCGCTCGAGAAGCCGTCGATGGCGCGCAGCGGCGAGCGCAGGTCGTGCGAGACCGAGTAGGCGAAGGCGTCGAGCTCGCGGTTGGCCGCGTCGAGCTCGGCGATGCGCCGCTCCAGCTCCGCGTTGAGCGCACGGATGGTGCGCGCGGACTCGCGGTCGGTCACGTCCTGCATCACCACCATGATACCCGGGCGGCCGAGGCGCTCGGAGATCGAGGTAGCCGTGATTTCCAGCGTGTGTGCGACCTCACCGCCCGACGACAAGGTGACGATTTCGGCCGCCGCGCGCTGGTCGGCGTCGATGCTGCGCGCCACCAGCGCGGCCAGCCGGCGGCCGTCGGTGACGGAGAAGAAGCTGGCCAGCTCCACGCCGACCAGCTCGCGCTCGCTGCGGCCCAGGATGCCCTGGGCGAAGCGGTTGGACGCGAGCACGCTGCCCCTGGGGTCGAGCGCGAGCACGCCGATCGGCGCGTAGTCGAGCAGCTGCTCCAGATAGACCGCGAAGTCGAGCGGCGCCGACGAGACCGGCGAGGTCAGGTTCGACAGCCGGGCCCGCGTGCGCGCCGCGACGGCCCGATGCGCGCGCCGCCGGCCGGTGGCGACCGCGACGTCCCCGACGGTGCCGCGCAGGGCCGCGAGATCGCCGGTCGACAGGCAGGTGACCGCGCTGCCCAGGAAGGGCGCGCACTGCACCGCGCCTGCCATCTGTCCGTGGTGCTGCGGATCGCTCAGGATCACCACCGCGAGGTCGCGGTCGATCGACTGGGCCCGCTGCGCCATCCTGACCGGCTCGCTCACCGCCGCGCCGACCACCACCGCGTCCAGCTCGGCGGCGCCTCGCTGCAGTCGCTCCAGCACCTCGGGGCGCTCGTCGACGTCCTCGAACGAGAGGTCGGGCCCGGCCGCGCGCAGGAGCTCGGAGATGCCCCGGTCCACCGCGACGAGCAGCACCCGCGGCAAGGGCTAGTCTCCGAGGAGAGGGAGCCCGAGCACGGCGCGCCCGACCCAGGTGCGGAGGATGTCCGTGGTCGGTGCCATGACGTGCGCGGCCCGGCCGTCGCGCATGAGCCGGTCGAGCCGCGAGCCGTCGCGATAGGCCGAGCCGCCGCTCAGGGTCATGACCTCGTTGACCACGCGCACCACGCAGTCGGCGATCTCGGCCTTGGCCGAGCACAGCGCCGGCAGCGCCTGCGGGCCGCGCTCGTCGCCCTCGGCCGCGGCCCAGTAGATGAGCTGCCGCGTGCGCTGGACGTCGGCCCACAGCGCGCCGAGGCGGTGCTGCAAGAGCGACTGGTGGCTGAGCCGCGCCCCGCTGTGCGAGTACACGCGCTGGCCCAGGTGCGCGGTCGCCTCGTCGAGCGCGCTGGCCGCCACGCCCAGGTAGGTGCCGGCCATGGCCATGAGGAAGAACGGCGCCACCACCTCGAACACGTACCAGATCTGATCCCCCTCCTCGCCGATCAGGTCCTGGCGCGGCACCGGCACGCCGCGCAGCCCGAGCGCGCGAGACGAGTTGCCGCGCATGCCGAGCCCCTGCCACGGCGCTCCCCAGGCCAGCCCGTCGGCCCCGGCCGCCACCAGCACGCACGAGAAGTGCCCCGGCGGCGCCTCCGCCTCGGCGGCGACGGTCGACACCACGTAGGAGTCGGCGTGCCCGCCGTTGGTCACGAACACCTTCTTGCCGCTCACCCTGTACGAGGTCGGCGACTCGACGAGGAGGCGGGTCTCTGGATAGTAGAAGTGCGCGCCGGTGCCGGGCTCGCTCAGGGCCAGGGTGGTGAAGTGGCGGCCGGCGCTGATCGCCTCGAGGTAGCGCCCGCGCTGGTGCGGCGTGGCCTTGGCCGCGATGACCGCGCTTGCCACGCAGTGCATGCCGAAGCTGATGCCG
>DATFRY010000435.1:0-4984 GCA_035262925.1 Kofleriaceae bacterium
GGCGACATCGCGCGGCTGCGCGCGCTCGGCTTCGAGCCGCGCGTCCCGCTGGGCGACAGCGCGCGCGACCTGCTCGGCTACTACGAGCGCGAGGTGGCGCCGGTCGCCGCGGGATCGCCGGCGCCGCGACGGTCGCCGAACCTCGTCGTCACCGCGGCGAGCCGCGTCGAGTACGCCATCGAGGTGGGCGAGGGGCTGCTCGAGCGCCTGCCCGGGCGGCTGGGCGCCGACTTCCCCGGGCGTCGCATGGCCATCCTGACCGACACGCGGGTGTGGGAGCTCTACGGCGCTCCGCTGCTCGAGCGCATGCGCGCCGCCAACCTCGCGGTCGAGGCCGTGCTGGTCCCCGAGGGAGAGCGCTCCAAGACGCCTGAGCGCTACCTCGAGCTGGTGGAGCAGCTGCACGCGACCCGGTTCGACCGGCGCGCGCTCCTGATCAACCTGGGCGGTGGCCTGGTCACCGACGTCGGCGGGTTCGTCGCCGCGACCTACATGCGCGGCATCGACTACGTCAACGTGCCCACCACGCTGGTCGCGCAGCACGACAGCGCGATCGGCGGCAAGGTGGCGGTGAACATGGGCTGGGGCGCGAAGAACTTCCTGGGCGCGTTTCACCACCCGCGGGCGGTGTTCTGCGACCCGCGCGCGCTGCGGACGCTGTCGGAGCGCGACCTGTCGGCGGGCGTGGCCGAGGCGATCAAGATCGCCCTGTGCGGCGAGCCGGAGCTCCTCCGCCTGCTCGAGTCCAGCGTCGAGGCGGTGCGCGCGCGCGACGCCGGCGTGCTCGGCCAGGTCGTGCGCCTGGCCGCGGCCCGCAAGGCGGAGCTCCTGGCCCCCGATCCGTACGAGGCGGATCTGCGCCGCGTGCTCAACCTCGGCCACACCTTCGGTCACGCGCTCGAGGTCGAGCTGGGCTACGAACAGCTGCTCCACGGCGAGGCGGTCGCCGCCGGAATCGCGGTGGCCACGGCGATCGGCATGGAGCGCGGCCTCTGTCCCCGCGTCGATGGGCGGCGCATTCTCGCCCTGCTGCGCGCCTACGGCCTGCCGCCGCGCGTGGCGCGCGACCGCCTGCTGGGCGCGGTGCGCCGCATGGACGATATCCGGCTGGTGCGCGGCAACCGGCTCAACTTCGTCATTCCGGCCGGCGTGCGCGGCGTGCGCATCGCGGCCGAGGTCGGCGACGCCGAGTTCGCCGGCGCGCTCGAGCGCCTCGCCGCCGATCCGTGCAGCTGGGTGGAGAGCTGACATGGCGCTGGTCGGGATCGACCTGGGAGGCACCAAGCTGCTCGCGCTGGCGGTGGGCGCCGACGGCGCCGCCATCCACCACATGCGGGCCACCACCGGGCGCACCATGGGGCCGGACGCGGCGCTGGCCGCGATCGAGCGCGCCGTGACCGAGGCGCGGGCACACGGCGACATCGAGGCCATCGGCGTCGGCTTTCCTGGGCTGGTCGACCACGCGCGCGGGGTGGCGCGCTCGTCGGTCATGCTCGACGGATGGCGCGACGTCCCGCTGGCGGCGCTGCTGGAGGAGCGCCTGGGCGTGCCGTGCGCGGTGGACAACGACGTCAACGCCGCCGCGCTTCACGAGCTGGAGCTGCGCGGGGCGCCGGACATGCTGTTCGCCGCCGTGGGGACCGGGATCGGAGGCGCGCTGGTGCTGGGCGGATGCCTGCACCGAGGGCGCGGTGGATTCGCCGGCGAGATCGGGCACGTCGTCATCGAGCGCGACGGGAGGCCCTGCGACTGCGGGCGGCGCGGGTGCGTCAACCGCTACGCCTCCGGGACCGCGATCGAGGCGGAGGTGGGGCTGGAGGCCGGCGCGCTGCGCGCCCGCGCCGGTCACGCCGTCGACGTGGCGGCGGCGTCGCTGGCCGCCGGCGCCGCTGCGCTCGGCGTGGCCATCGGCAGCGCGCTCAACCTGCTCGACGTGCCGCTGGTGGTGCTCGGCGGCGGCGTGGCACAGCTCGGGCCGGCCTACGTCGCGGCCGTGGCCGCCAGCGCGCGGCGCGAGTGCTTCTCCGAGATCGGTCGAGACTGCCTGTTCGAGGCGGCGCGCGGCGGCTACGACGGCGCCGCCCTCGGCGCGGTGGCGCTGGCGGCTCAGCGGCTGGAGGCCGCCGGCCACGCGTGCTCGCGCGCCAGCCGGTCGAGCTCGGCCGCGTACTCGCGCGCGAGCCGCTCGGCCGCCGACGGGTGAGCGCCGAGCGCGGCGAAGGCCCCGACGTATGGCTCGGGCGCGGCCGCGTACCCGGCGATGTCGACCTCGGCCAGGAGCATGCGCTCGATCTCGCGCAGCGCCTCGAGGTCGGCGTGGGCCGCCATTCGCGCGAGCGCGCCCGGCCACAGCGCGGCCCGCGCCCGGCCGGGATCGAGCGTCCGGACGTCGAGCAGGAGCTGCGCGGCGTAGGCCTCGAGCCAGAACGCCTCCGGGACGCCGCGCGCGGCCCGGCCGCACCACGGCTCGAGCGCGCCGCGCAGCGAGAACACGTCCGCACCCAGCTCCGGCTCCACGGCGCACGACCCCAGGTGCACGGCGCAGCGCGGCCGGCCGGCCGCGCGGGCCACCGGAGCGCCGCTCGGCGCGGTCGGCGCCGGCGCCGCCGCCAGGCCGGACGCGGCCACCAGCGGCACCACCCGGCCCGCGATGGCCCGCGCGTTCTCGTCGGCGGGCACGGTCCCGTCCAGGCGGACCTCGCGCTCGCCGCGGGCCAGGTGGTCGAACTCGCGCGCGTAGGCGCGCAGGCCGAGCGGATGCTCGTCGGCGCTCGGCCGATCGCCGCGCGCGTCCCGGCGCTCGAGCGCGATCGCCGGATCCAGCTCGAGCCAGAAGCGAACGTCGGCGGGCGGAAACGGCGCCAGCGCGGGATGCTGCGACACGTCCCAGCCGAGCTGGCTGCGCGCGGCGGCGATGTGGGTCTCGACGTAGCGGTCCATCACCAGCGCGTCGCACGCGCCCAGCGCCGGCGCGACCTGGTCGCGGTAGACGCGCAGCGAGTCGACCAGCTTCACGACGCGCGACGTGCGAAACCCCGCCAGCGCCGCGCCCCGCTGGGTGCGGGCGCCGAGCTCGTTGGCCAGCTCGAGGAAGGCACCCTGTCGGTAGAGCTTGAGCACCTGCACGCGCGCCCCGCGGTCGCCGAGGAGGCGCGCCAGCCGGGCGGCGTGGGACGACTTCCCGGCCCCGTCGATCCCGGTGATGGCGATGACGCGAGCGCCGGTCCGCGGCGCCGGCGGCGCCGGATCGCGCAGCGCCGCCTCCAGCGCCGGGTCGAGGCCGAGCGCCGCCATGCGCACGACATGACCGTGGCCGCGCTCGCTCCACCAGGCCCCCCATCGCCCGCGGATCCGCTCGCCTCGCGCGGTCCCGAAGGCGCCGCCCGGCGGCAGCGTGCCGGACCACGGTCCCAGCCGGCGGCCGGGGTCGGGCGCGAACGGCCACACATGCGCGCCCTGCTCGCGCACCGCCCGCGGATCGCCCTCCTCGTCGACGGCAGCGATCACCAGGCGCGCGCCGGCGGGAGGCGGCACGCCGGGCGCGACCCGCGCCACACCGCGGTCGAGCCAGCGGACCGGCTCGGCGGCCGTGTGCATGCCGTCGAGGATCGCGGCCAGGCCGGCCGCGTCCGCCCGGTGAAGCGCGCCGGGCCAGCGATACTGGAGCGCGCGCGCGTGACCCGGTTGATCGGCCATGCCGTGCACGAACAGGTCGCGCACGCCCGACTGCCACAGCGCCGCCAGCCGGTCCGGAAGAGGATCGCGTCCGTGCCCGGCCGCGTGCACCAGCGGCAGCGGTCCGTCGCCGCCGCCGAGGTCCTCGGCCAGCGCCGCCAGCCCGCGCGTCCAGATGGCCTCGAACCAGTCGGGGGCGAGCATGCCGCAGAGCGGCGGCGGCGGCAGCGCGAGCAGCGCGGCCCGAGCGCGCACCGGCGGCGGCTCGAGGTTCTGCTGATGCGCGGCGAGCTCGGCCACCACGTCGAGCCGCTCCGGGCCCTCCACTCCGGCTGATTCGTCCGGCTCTCGCATCGCGTCGGGCTCCGGCTCACCACCAGCGCTTGCCGGCCGGCGGCTCGCGCAGGATGAGCGGCGCCAGGGCGCGCACCGCCTGCTCGAGCCCCTCGCGCGGCGACATGGTCGGGTCCTCGTGCTCGACGGCGAGCACGCCCCGGAAGCCCGCCATCTGCAGCGCGCTGATCAGGCGCCGCCACGGGACGTCGCCCCAGCCCGGCACGCGGAAGCGGAAGCCGCGCCCGGGGCGGTGCCACGGACCGTGGGCCAGAAGGCCCGAGCGCGCGGCGTGCTGCGCGACCAGCTCGCCGTCCTTGGCGTGGACGTGAAGCACGCGCTCGCCCAGCTCCTCGGCGAACACGACCGGGTCCATGCCCGCCAGGAGCAGGTTGGCCGGATCGAGGTTGAAGCCGAGCGCCGGGTGATCCTCGACCAGCGACAGCGCGAGCCGCGCGGTCTCGAGGTTGTACGCGAACTGGCGCGGGTGGCACTCGATCGCGAAGCGCACGCCGCGCTCGGCGAACTCGTCGAGCACCGGCAGCACCGCGCCGCGGAACCCGGTCCCCATGCGCTCGTAGCCGTCCTCGAGCGGCCACGGGAACCAGCGCGAGTAGTCCTCGCACCCGGTGAAGCCGTTCACCACGCTCACGCCGAGCCGGCGCGCCAGCTCCGCCGTCCTGATCAGGCGGGCGCCCGCGTGGCGGGTCTTCTCCGCCGGCGTGCCGCGCAGGATGTGGTCGGTGTCCTCGCCGTGCGGACCGAGCAGGAGCTGGCCCTCCTGGTGGTTGGACAGGGCCGAGATCTCGAGGCCGGCGGCGCGGACCGCGCGCGCGATGCGCTCGTGATCGCCGGCCAGCGCGCCCTCGAGGTCGACGAACGGGCTGCCGGCGTCGACCGCCAGCTCGACCGCCTCGAAGCCGAGCTCGGCTACCTGCGCCAGCGCCTGCTCGAACGGGAGGTGATAGAGGACCTG
>DATFRY010000436.1:0-24493 GCA_035262925.1 Kofleriaceae bacterium
GGCCTCGGGCAGCGGCTGGGCGCCGGCCAGGGCGCCGCGGTTGGTGGCTCCGCAGGAGATGCTTCCGGTGGTCGCGGGAGGCTGGGCGGCGAGAGTGGCTGGGGTGGAGAGCAGAGCGGCGCCGATCAGGATCGCGAGCCGGGGTGCTGGCACATCCTCGATCGTAGCATCGCTCCGCGGCCGGCCCGGCAAGAAAGCACGCCGCGCGGTGCCGGCCTCGGCCGGCAAACGTCGCATGGGTCAGCGAAGGGCGCGGGCGGGGGGCAAGGCGGCGACAGGCGACCGGCGCTCGGCCAGGAAGTGAGCCCGTGCCCGATGCTCGAGCCAATGTAGGATGACCGGGAACGATCCGAACAGGATCAGCGGCGCGACCCCGAGCGCGCCGCCGCCGGTGGCGACGACGAGGAAGAACAGCCCGACCACCAGCGCCACCGACGCCGACACCAGCGACGCGAGGTAGAAGAGCAGGCGCGCCGGTCGCCGCCGGCGGTACGACGCCTCGCACTCCGGGCATCGCTCGCTGGCGACAGGCCGATGCGTCGGGCACACGGGCAGGCCGCACCGCTCGCACGCCTCCTCGGCCGGCTCGCCGCAGGTCGCGCAGAGACGGACGAGCGAATGAGCCGGCGAAGGAGCCACCTCTGAAAGGCTAACAAAGGGGTGGAGAAAAAAAACCGGAGACAGGAGACCGGGACCGGAAACGGGATACAGGAACCGGCCGCCGCCCACGATGGCCCTGTGGACCTCGTTCCCACACCGCCCACCGACGGGGTGCGCGTCCGGCTGTGGCCTCCCGGCCCCGCCGCGTCCTCCTCTGGGATCGACAGTCTCCATTGCAGCCTGATGGTCCACAGAGGGGACGAGCCCGCGGCCGCCAAAGCACACGGAACATCAGATCCTCCTGCTGCCCGGCGCTCGGGCCCGCTCCGACACGGGGCGGGCACCCGCCTTGCAGTGGGCGCGATCGTGGGACAGCCCTCGCGAGCCCCGGATGGCCGCCCGTCCAGCTTCAACGACGGGTTGACCGGCTCGTGGGCGTTCGGGCAAGAGGTCGCCGGCGACGCGAGCGACCTCGACGCCGACACCGAGCGCCGACCCGTCACCGAGGAGATCAGCGCGGCGGCGGCCTTCGACCTCAGCGACTCCACCGAGGTCGAGGCGACGCCGTTCCTGGTCCCGCCGCCCCGCGATCCGCACGTGGGCTCCACGCTCGGCGCGTACAAGGTCGTGCGCCGCCTGGCGCGCGGCGGCATGGGCGTGGTCTACCTCGGGCGGCACATCCGCCTCGGCCGCAAGGTGGCCATCAAGCTCCCCCACCCGTACGTCCTGCGCGACGCCGACCTGCGCCGCCGCTTCCTGTCCGAGGCGATGGCGGCGGTCCAGATCTCGCACCCCGGCGTGGTCAACGTGCTCGACTACGGCCACTCGCCCGACGACACGCCCTACCTGGTCATGGAGCTGCTCGAGGGCGGCAGCCTGGCCGAGAAGATGTCGTCGGGGCAGCTGCCCATCGACATGGCGATCGGCGTGGCGTCGCGCGTGGCCGACACCCTCGCGGCGGCGCACGAGGCGGGGGTCATCCACCGCGACCTCAAGCCGGAGAACGTCTTCCTGCAGCGCCATCGCCATCGGCCGGAGCGCATCACCATCAAGGTCCTCGACTTCGGCTTCGCCAAGCTGGTCGCCGGGCCGGCGGCCGGCGGCATCGCGCCCCTCACCCAGCAGGGTCTGGTGATCGGCACACCCTGCTACATGTCTCCCGAGCAGTGCCTCGGCTTCGCGCCGACCGATTTCCGCACCGACATCTACTCGCTGGGCTGCATCCTCTACGAGATGGTCGCCGGCCGGCTGCCGTTCTCCGGCGCGCTCAGCGAGGTCAAGCTCGCGCTGCGCTACCGCCCGGCGGTGCCGCCGCGCTGGCACAACCGCGAGCTGCCCGACGACCTCGACGATCTCATCATGCACATGCTGGCCAAGCGCCCCGCAGAGCGGCCGCCCAGCATGATCGAGGTGTCGCGGCTGCTCGAGCGCATCGGGTCGCGCCGCTCGGCCGCGCGCCGCGCGCCGACCGCCGACCCGACCGCCGCGGGTCCGCCTCTCCTGGTGCCGCGGCCCGTGCGGCGCGCGCGGACCCAGCGCGACAGCTAGGAGCCCGACTCCGTGTTCGCGCGGCGACCTCGTCGCCCGGCCCAGAACGTACCGTCGGTTGAGCCTCTCTCCCTCCGCCAGCGCGCCGCCGAGCCGTCGTCGCTGCCGGTCGTCGCCCTGGCGCCGCCCGCCGTCGGCCCGTCGCCGCGCGCAGCCGCTCACCGTGCGCACGCCGTGCACGGCGCGAGAGCTGTCCTCGACGCCGCCGCCGACGTCGGAGCCTGACGTCACACCTCTCGGACGGCTTGCCCACCCCGGGAGGCGCCGCTAGACTGCACCGCGACCTGCCATTTCGGCGATGCAACGCGATACGCTCATAGGCCCGAATGGCGAAAGGCCGTGAAATCCTGACCGGCTGGCGTGACGCCGGTGCGCGCGCCTGGACCCGCCTCTCCGATAGCGTTCGGCGCGTATCGACTCAAAGCGGGCTGCGCCGCGCGAGCGGTCGCGAGATGGGTGCCGACCCACACGCTTCACACGGCCACGACGACGCGGGACCGTGGAACGGCGACGCCCAGGAAGAAGGAGGGCGCTGGCGCGCCGACACCGATCAGGATGGTGCCCCGTGGCACGGCGATCCGGTCGGCACGCCGCCGCACGATCGAACACTGCTCGATCCACCGGATGCACACGAGAACCTGTACGCGCCGCTACCGGGGCTCGAGCTCGACGACGATGAGGTCACCCAGATCTGGCGGCCCGATGCGAGCATGCGCGAGAGGCCCGCGCGCAAGGCGCCCGCGCGCCAGCGGCCCGCGCGCGCGCCCGTGGTGCGGCGCCCCGGGCCCGGCGACACGCGCGTCGTCATCGCCAACCGCCACGACGGCGGGATCATCTACTGGGTCGGCAAGCTGTACGGGTTCACCGCGCTGGTCCTGGTCGCCGTGCTCGGCGTCACCGGCACCGCGCTCTATGCGTCGGCGGCGTCGCGCACGCCCGCGATCCCCGACCTGGCCCTCTACGCCGAGGTGGTCCCGTCGGTCAGTCACCTCTACGCGTCGGACGGAACGCTGCTGGGCGAGTTCGCCACCGAGTGGCGCGAGGTCGTGCCCTACGACCGCATCCCGCGCAAGATGATCGAGGCGGTGCTCGCCGCCGAGGACCACGACTTCTTCGAGCACCACGGCATCTACTTCAAGGGCATCGCGCGCGCCGCCTGGCGCAACCTGGTGGCCGGCGACTTCGAGCAGGGCGGCTCCACCATCACGCAGCAGGTGGCCAAGCAGTTCCTGAGCGCCGAGAAGTCCCTCCTGCGCAAGGCCAAGGAGGCGATCTTCGCGCGCCGGCTGGAGCGCACGTACAGCAAGAAGGCGATCCTGGCCGTCTACCTCAATCACATCTTCCTCGGCAACGGCGCCTACGGGGTGCGGGCGGCCGCGCACCGCTACTTCTCCAAGAAGCTGGAGGAGCTCGACGTCGGCGAGATGGCGACCATCGCGGGCCTGGCCCAGGCGCCCTCCTACTACTCGCCGGTGGTGCACCCCGACCGCGCCCAGGAGCGGCGCAACGCCATCCTCGAGCGCATGAGCCGCTACGGCTTCCTGACCGCCAAGGAGGCGGAGACCTGGCAGGACAAGCCCCTCGTCCTCCGGCCCTATCGCGACGTGTTCGGCGATCGCCTGCCCTACTACGCCGAGCACGTGCGGCGCTACGTGACCAGGAAGTACGGCAACGACGCGCTGATGGAGCGCGGGCTGCGCGTGGAGACCGCGGTCGATCCGGTGGCCGACTCGATGGCCTACGACAACGTCGACTTCGGCACGCGCAAGCAGGACAAGCGGCAGGGCTGGCGGGGCCCCGAGGCGTACCTGGACGAGGGACGCCCGCGCGAGCTGTTCCGCGCGCGCGCGCGCGAGCGCTACGGCGACGGGCCGCTCGAGTCGGGGCGGCGCTACCTCGGGCTGGTCGAGATGGTCGAGCCCAACCGCGCCAAGATCCTGGTCGGCGGCAACCGCTACGAGCTGCCGCTGGCCACCACGCGCTGGGCCGCGCCGTGGTCGAAGAAGGACGACACCAACGATCACACGATCACGTCGCTGGTCGGCGCGCTCAAGGTCGGCGACGTGGTGTGGGTCAAGCGCGAGGAGCCCATCTCCGGCGAGTTCCGCGACTGGACGGCCGAGCCCGGCTCCAGCCCGCACTGGGCCAGCCCGCCCAGCAAGGAGCGGCTGTCGCGCCTGCGCGAGGAGGCCACCGGCCGCGTCACGCTGGAGCAGGTGCCGCACCCGCAGAGCGCGCTCTTCACCGCCGACCACACGACCGGCTACGTGGTGGCCATGGTGGGCGGCACCGATCACGATCGCTCGCAGTACAACCGCGCCATCCAGGCGTGCCGCCAGCCCGGCTCCACCTACAAGCCGATCTACTACTCGGCGGCGCTCAACGACGGCTACGGCTTCGAGACCGCGCTCAACGACATCCCGCGCGGCGAGATCGATCCGGTGACCGGTGAGATCTGGGTGCCGCGCAACCTGGGCGGCACCGTCGACTTCGTGGTCAACATGGAGTACGCGCTGGTCTACTCCAAGAACATCCCGTCGGTGGCGCTGTTCAAGAAGGTCGGGGCGCAGAACGTGGCCGCCTGGGCGCGGCGGCTCGGCTTCACCACCGAGATCATCGCCGACAAGGCGCTCGCGCTGGGCGCCTCGTGCACGACCGTCCACGAGCTGACCCGCGCGTTCGCCATCTTCGCGCGCAACGGCAAGTGGATCGACTGGATCTACGCGCGCCGCATCTTCGACCGGTCCGGCAACGCGGTCGAGGACAACACCGTCTACTTCGATCCGCTGCTGACCGCGGCCGACCGCTTCGACCGCCTGTACGTCACGGCCGGGGTGGCGCCCAAGCAGGCCATCCCGGCGCGCGCCGGCTACCTCATCAACAAGCTCCTGGCCTCGGTGGTGGAGCACGGCTTCTCCAGCATCCTGCGCAAGACCGGCATCAACGCGGCCGGCAAGACCGGCACGTCGAGCGCCACCATGGACACCACGTTCGTGGCCTACACCTCGCGCTGGATCACGACCGTGTGGATGGGCGACGACCTGCGCGAGCGCCCGCTCGGCCACAGCGACGCCGCGTTCATCGTGGTCGAGCCCATCTGGTCGCGCTTCATGGCCGAGGCCACGATCGGCCACCCCAACCGACCCGTGCCGTGGGCGGTCCCGCGCGGGGTGGATCCGAAGGACCGCGGCGATCGCGACAAGTCGCCGCAGAAGTCGATGTCGCTGGTCTACCGCGAGCGCGCCAAGCCCGAGGACATCCTCCCGCTCGAGATGGCCCCGCCCGAGGGGTAGGCCGCCACAGCGGCGTTGGCGTGGTCGTCGACGGCGACGGCGCCGTGGACGTCGGCGGCCAGCGTTGTCGAATGGGTTGACGAGTCCAGCGTGGCTCGTCCAGCGCGCACCGCCCGCGACACGACGTCGAGTCGAGTCAAGGACTCTTGGTGAGCGCCGACGTCCACGGCGCCGTCGCCGTCGACGACCACGTCAACGTGACGTCAACGTCGACGTAACGTCGACGTCCACGTCGCCGTCGACATCGACGACGCCGGGAACGGCCTCGAACCGTTCCTCGGCGCGCCCGGCTCAGCGGGTCTCGACGCGCAGCGTGCCCTTGTAGGTGGCCAGCTCGACGCGCGGTCCGCCGCCGTTGACGCGCGCGCGGTAGATGTTGTCGCCGCCGCGGAGCCAGGAGACGCGCGGCGCGGGGTCGAGATGACCGCGGCGGCCGAGGTCGGCGACGAGGTCGGCGCCGGCTCCGGCGGGGACGGCGACGGTGATGCTGCCCTTGAAGGTGTCGAACGAGCTGGCCGCCACGCGGCGGGCGAAGCGGACATCGGCGCTGCCCTTGTGGGTCGCCAGGTGGATCGCGCCGGCGAGGCCGTCGACCCGGACATGGCCCTTGTGCGTGTCGATGGTGACGTCGCCGGCCAGGCCGGTGACGCGCGTGTCCGACTTGTGGTCGTCGATGTGGAGCGCGGCCGTGCGCGGCATCCGGACGGCGTAGAGGACGAACGGGAAGCGCTGCTCGTCGTCGGCGTGCGCGCGGAGGTACTCGCCGACCCGGTCGTAGTCGCTCTCGATGACGACGCGGGCGCCGCCGCCGCCGATGCGGACGTCGGTCAGCGGGACGAGCGCCGGGTCGCCGTCGGGCGCGATCTGCGCGACGATCTGCACCTCGCGCCGGTCCCAGGCCGTGACCTCGACCCTGCCCTTGTAGGTCTGGATGACGACCTCGCCGCGCGGATCGAGCGGGAGGGTGCGGGTCAGCGACTTCACCGCGTGCGACGCCTGGGCGGCGGCGGTGGGGTCGACCGCGGGCAGCGCGGCCGCCGACGCGATCAGGGCGAGGAGGGATGGAATCGGCCCGAAACGCCGTATGCGCCGTGTGCGCCGTGTGCGCCGCATGCTCGGCTCCTGTCTCGATGTTCGATGTTCGACTACCGAGGTAGTACTATCGCGGTAGTCGACGCCCTGTCAAGCGGCGCGAGAGGCGCGGCTGCGCGGGCCTCCGATCCGAGGGAGGATCCGGAGGATGGACATGAGCGAGAACCTCGAGGGCGGCTGCGCGTGCGGAGCGGCGCGCTATCGCCTCGCGTCGGCGCCGATGTTCGTGCACTGCTGTCACTGCCTCGACTGCCAGCGGCAGACCGGGTCGGCCTTCGTGCTCAACGCGCTCATCGAGGCCGAGCGGGTCGAGCTGCTGGCGGGCGAGCCCCTGACGATTCCGGTGCCGACGGACAGCGGGCGCCCGCATCTCATCGCCCGCTGCCCTTCATGCCAGAGCGCGATCTGGAGCGTGTACGGCGGCCGCGCGCAGATCCGCTTCGTGCGGGTCGGGACGCTCGACCGACCCTCGGCGCTGGTGCCGGACGTGCACATCTACACGCGCTCGAAGGTGCCGTGGGTCGCGCTGCCGGCCGGCGTCCCCGCGTTCGAGGCCTACTACGACGCAGGCGCGCTGTGGCCGGCCGAGAGCCTGGCGCGCCGCAAGGCCGCGCTCGCGCGCACCTGATCGAGCCCGCGGCCGAGCGCCGCGACCAGCGCGCGCACGTCGTCGGGGCCGGTCTCGACGTTGGTGATGCAGGCCCGGAGCAGGCTCTCGCCCGAGGGCTGGCGCACCTCCGACAGCCACGCCGCGCCGCCGGCGACCACCGCCTCGACCAGCTCCGGCACGCGCTCGCCGCTCGGCGCCAGCTCCCCGCGGCCGAAGCACACGATCGGCAGCGGCGAGTCGTTGCGCACGGTCCAGCCGGCGGCGGCGAGCTCGCCGCGCAGGAGGTCGGCCATGCTGGCCTGGTGCTCGACCAGCGCGGCGATGCCGGGTGCGCCCAGCTCGGCGATGGTCATGAACACCTTGAGCCCGATCGCCCGGCGCGACCACTGCATCGAGGCCTGGTAGAGATCGACGCCGTCGGCCCGCGCATCGGGGACGTAGGCGGTCTGCACGTGGAACGGGGCCGCCAGCGCGCCGCCGTCGCGGGCGAGGATCATGCCGGCGCCCATCGGCACCGGCAGCGTCTTGTGCGCGTCCCAGGTGATGGTGTCGGCCCGCTCGATGCCGGCCAGGTGGTGGCGCAGCGCCCCGGACAGGAGCGCGCACCCGCCCCACGCCGCGTCGACGTGAAGCGACAGCCCCTCTGCGGCGCACAGGTCGGCGATCGCGGGCAGCGGATCGATCGCGCCCGTGGCGGTGGTGCCCGCCGTCGCGACCACCAGGAACGGCGCGCGGCCGGCGCGGCGGTCGCGCGCGATGCGTTCGGCGAGGGCCGCGACGTCGAGCCGCCGCCGCTCGTCGCTCGCCACGCGCTGGACGGCGCGCCGGCCCAGGCCGGTCGCGTGCGCGATCTTGACGAACGAGTCGTGCGCCTGATCGGAGGCGTAGAGCGTGGGCCGCCGCTCGAGCCCGGCCACGCCGTCGTCCGCGCAGGTCGGGAAGTGGCGCGCCAGCGCGACCAGCACGGCGGTCAGGTTGGCCTCGGCGCCTCCCGTGGTGAATGTGCCGGCGGCCCGCGCGGGATCGAGGCCGGCGCGCGCGAGCAGCCAGTCGAGCACAGCGCGCTCGATCTCGTTGGCGGCCGGCGCGTGCCACCAGCCGCCCACCTGCGGGTTGTAGATCGCGGCCAGCGCGTCGGCGACGGCGCCGGCCGCGTGCGAGGTCGGGTTGAACAGGCCGAAGTAGCGCGGGTGGGTGGCGTGCAGCGTGCCGTGGGCCAGGAGATCGGCCACGTCGTCGGCCAGCGCGTCGAGCGGGACCGGCGCCGCGAAGTCGTAGCGCCGCAGCCGCTCGACCAGCTCCGCCTTGCCCAGCTCGGGCGCGACCGGCAGCGCCCGCACGCGATCGCGCCAGCCCGCCGAGGCCCGGCGCAGCTCCGCGACCAATCGGAGGTTGTTCTCCAATCGACGATTGTTCTCTGGCATGAACTGGGTTGATACTATGGTCGAAATGGCTCGACCAACATCGAATTTACTTCGAAATCCAGTGCGACAACCGGCCCTCGACCGAATCGATTTCGAGATCCTCGACGCCCTGCAGGGCGACGCGCGCCTGTCGAACAAGGAGCTCGCCGCCAGGGTGGGCCTCGCGCCGTCGAGCTGCCTCCTGCGCGTGCGCGCGCTCATGCGCGATCGGGTCCTGCTCGGCCATCACGCGGAGGTCGACGCCGACGCGCTCGGGATCGGCGCCCAGGCGCTCATCGCCGTTCGCCTGGTGCAGACCTCGCGCGACAACTTCCGCGCGCTCCACCAGCACGTGGAGTCCCTGCCGGAGGTGCTGGCCGTCTTCCACGTGAGCGGCGCCGCCGATCTACAGATCCACGTCGCGGTGCGCAGCATCGTCCACCTGCGCGACCTCATCTGCGATCGACTGGCCACCCGCGCGGAGGTCGACCGCTGCGAGACGTCGATCATCTACGGCTACACGCGCAACGCGCGCCTGCCGCGCTACCGCGAGCCCGCCGCCCCCGAGCGGCGCGCCGGGCGGCAGAAGGGGCGGGCCGCGGCCAGGCGCCGGGCCGCGGCCGCCGTCAGAGCGGGTGCCAGCGGCCGGCGGTGATCAAGGTGCGGCCGGCGGCGCGCTGCTCGACGGCGGACAGCCCGCCGCACAGCGCCCGGCGGCTGAGCTCGGCCGGCGCACCGCGGTCGACCACGATGACCAGCCCGCCCGGCGCCACCGCGCGGCACCACTCGGCGAGGAGCGGCTCCCACGGCTCGGTCTGGGCCAGGCCGCTTGCGACCAGGGCGGCCAGCCGGCCGCTCGCCAGCGGCAGCGCGGCGGGCAGCCCGGCGACGGCCGGGACCCGCGCGCGACGGAGCGATCGGGCGACGGCGGCGACGCACACGACGTCGCGGCCGGCGCCGGCCAGGCGGCGCGCCAGGCGCAGGTCGCCCAGGACCGCGACGGGCCCATCGACGCCGGCGGCGGCGAGGGCGGCCTCCACCTCGTGGGCCGCGTGACCGGAGAAGATGGAGACCACGTCAGTCCTCTCGCAGGTACTCGCAGCGCGGATTCTCGATGTGCGGGGTGATCCAGATGACCCCGTCGAGCGCGTCCAGCAGCGTGCGGAAGTTGCCGTAGGTGGCGACGAAGAAGTCCATCTTGCGCTTCTTGATGTTGCCGCCGGTGTCGTCGGCGCGCACGCAGCCATCGTGCACGCTGCCGTCGGGCATGACCAGCCCGTCGAACTCGGGGATGTAGAGCGGCTCGCCGATCGGGACCAGCCGCGGGTCGACCGCGACCGACTTGAACGGGACCAGCGCCCGCCGGCCGGCGCCGCGCCCGAACGGGTACTCGTCCTCGTCGAGCGCCTCGTAGCAGGTGCCGACCCCGTAGCGGCAGGGGCCGCTGTAGTTGATGAGGCGCCCGTCGCTCAGCACGCCCGACCCCTCCATGAGCAGCGACTCGACGAAGCGGGCCGGATAGGCGCCGATGAAGAATCCGTCGCGGCTGTAGAGCGGGACGTGCTCCTCGTCGGGGTGGAAGCCGTCCTGCATGGCCAGCCAGTAGAAGCGCAGCGCGAAGCCCTTGTCGGCGACCAGCGGGTAGCCGGTGCCGGCGGCGAGCGGCGCCCCTGGCTCGCGCTCTCCCGGCGCCCGGTGCCTGGCCTTCTCGGTGCGGGCCAGCGCGGCCGCCGTCAGCGCAGCCGTCACCGGGCCAGGGCGACTGGCCGGACCGGACGACAGAGCCAACAGCGCGAGTGTCGGGCCCACGACCAGCGACCGCACATCAACGACTGTATCATTGCGGCGTGGCCGTCACGCTGTTCTGGTTGCGGGAGCTGGCGGCGTCCGGTCGGGCTCCGGCGGAGGTGGGCGCAAAGGCGCGCCACCTGGCGCTCCTGTGCGCCGCCGGTCTTCCGGTGCCGGAGGGGTTCGTGCTCCCGGTGTCGGCGCTGCGGCCTCCCGAGGGTGATGCGGCCCTCGCCGCGCTCCTGGCCGGCGCGCGCGCGGCGGCGGCCCGGCTGGGGCCGGCGCTGGCGGTGCGCTCGTCCTCGCCGCTCGAGGACCGGCCCGAGGGCGCGGCCCCTGGCCTGTTTTCCAGCCGGCTGGATATCCGGCCCGAGGGCCTCGACCGGGCGGTGGCGGAGGTGCTGGCGTCGGCCGACGGAGCCGGCGTGCGCGCCTACCTCGAGCGGCGCGGGCTGGGCGGCGCGCGTCCCGGCCTGGCCGTGATCGTGCAGCGCCAGGTCGGTCGCCGCGGGGGTGCGGCGCGCGGCGTCCTCTACACGCGACCGCCGGGCCAGCCCGACCGCGACGAGGCGTGGGTGGAGGCCGCGGTCGGCGACGGCGGGCTCGCCAGCACCGCGATCGCGCGGCGCGCCGACGGCGAGGCGCTGAGCCGCGACCCCGACTTTCCGCTCTCGCCCGACGAGCTCGCCGAGCTGGTCCAGCTCGGCCTGGCCGCCGAGCGCGCGATCGGAGCCGGCCCGCGTCCGGGCGCCGACGTGGAGTGGGTGGCGGAGGTCGAGGAGGCGCCGGCGGCGGGCGCCGCGGCAGGCGCGGCCGGCAAGGCGAGATGTCGCCGACTGTGGCTGGTGCAGGCGCGCCCGATCCGCGTGACGCCGGCTGCGAGCGCGAGCGCGAGCGCGACGGTGAGCACGAGCGCGGGTGCAGAGGCGAACGCGGGCGCGGACAGCGCGAGCGCGGCGTCCACGACCATGGACGAGCTCGCCTTCTCGCGCGGCGATCCGCGCACAGTGTGGCGCTGGGACGCGGCGCACAACCCGGATCCGCTGTCGCCGGCGCAGATCGGCCTGGTCGACTGGGTCGCCCCCATCGCGCCCTGGCCGATGCGCGTGGTGGGCGGCTATCTCTACACCGGCTCGCAGCCGCATCCCGAGCCCGATCCCCGGCCCGGAGCCGCGCCCGCCGCCGGCGAGCTGCAGGCGCTGTTCGACGAGGTGTGCGCGGACATCCTGCGCGCGCTGGCCCCGGTCGAACGGCCCGACCCTCCCGAGCTCGACCGCGCGCTCGATGCCTATCGCGCCGTCTACCACGCGTACATGGTCCGACTCGCGCCGGCGCTCGCTCGCGCGCGCACCGCGCTCGGCCAGGTCGGCGCGCCCGGCGCCCGCGACGCCGCCGCTCCGCCCGGGCGCGCGACGGAGAGCGCGGTCGCGCGCGCCGTCCGCACCCGCGATCGCACCGCGCTCGCCGCCCTGGCGCCGGTCTGGGACGTGGCCGCCGCCACCTTCGAAGAACGCGGCCCGGATGCCATCGACCGAGCGCTCGCCGGGCTCGGCGACCATCGCCCGACGGGCGATGCCGACCCGCACCCTCGGCCCGGCCGCGAGCCCGAACCCGAGCCCGGCCTGGCTGGACTGGTCCGCACCATCGGTGAGGCGGATGACCTCCTCTTCTTCCGGGCCCAGCATGCGGTGCGCCGCGCCCTCCTCGGCCTGGCCGGCGACTGGCGGCTCTCACCTCCCGACGATGTCTTCTACCTGCCGCTTGCCGAGGTGCGCGAGCGGGCCGAACGCGGCGCGCCGAGCGCCCCGGCGGAGGCCCATCGCGTGGCAGAGGAGGCCCGCGCCATCCGCGAGGCGCAGCGCGGCCGCGCCGCACCGCTCGCCTTTCGCGACGGCCGGCCGATCGCCACGGCGGCGGGAAGTGTCCGGCTCGGGCCGAGTTTCTGGCGCGGACGAGGTGCCGGCGGCGGCAGCGCGCGCGGACGAGTGCTGCGCGTCGATGATCTGGGACAGCTCGACGCCGAGCCGCGCGGCCGTGTCATCGTTGCGCGCGCCATCACGCCGGCTGCGCTCATCCAGCTGGCCGGCGCCGGCGCCCTGGTGTGCGAACACGGCGGAGTCCTTGACCATGCCGCCGCGCTCGCGCGCGAGCTGGGCCTTCCCTGCGTGGTCGGCTGCCCGGGCGTGTGGCAGGCGCTCGGCCAACGCCACGAGGTCCTCGTCGACGGCGACGCCGGACTGGTGATCTGCCTCGGCGGCCCGGGCCTCGACGAGCCCGGGCTCAGCCCTCCCGACCGAGGCTAACCCCCCAGCTCACTTCGGTTGACCGCAGTGAGCTCCGGGACCGGGCTTCGCGCTTGCTTGCTCGCTCGCTCGGCCAGTCGAAGTCGACGGGGAACCCCGCCGACTTCGTCGGCACCCCGTCAGCCGCCCAGCTCGCCTGTCGGGTTCGACAGGCGAAGCGTGGGTCTAGTCGTTCGAATCGCTGTCGGTGTAGAGGGCGGCGTCTTCATCGTCGTCCTCGTCGTCGTCGTCATCGTCGTCGTCGAGCCCCGTCGACGGGACGGCGTTACCGGTGCTGAACGCGGAGTTGACGCGCTCGCGCAGGTCCTTGCCGACCTTGAAGAACGGTAGCTTCTTGGGCGCGACGTGGACCGTCTCGCCCGTGCGCGGGTTGCGGCCCTCATAGGCCTTGTACTCGCGCACCGTGAAACTACCGAAGCCCCGGATTTCAATGCCCTCACCCTCTTGGAGGGCCTTCACCATCGAGTCGAAAACACAGTTGACGATCTGCTCGGCCTTGCCATTTGGCAGCTTGAGCTTTTCTGAGATCCGCTCGATGAGCTCCGACTTTGTGACGGTTCCGTGCATGGCGGTTCTTCCCGTAAACTAGTGGAAACTCTAGCCGACCCTTCGAGCGCAAAGCAAGATGTAAGTACCCAGAAGCAAAGGGGCCCCTGAGGACACTAGAAACCGGGGGCGACAGCGGGCAGCGGCCGCTCGCCTGGTTTGTCGAAGGCCTTGTAATCAATACTAAAACTGTACACCCCGCAGGGGTGACGTGCGTAGAAATCGACCAGATCGCGCCACGTTGCTGCCCCGCTGGAAAGGGCTCCGGTGAGCTCCGCGGACAGAAAAACGCGGCAGGGAGATCTCGCGCCGGCGGGCAGATGGCCGCGCGCGGCGAGGCGGTCGGCGCGCTCGAGCGCGAGCGCCGCCGCCGGCAGGGCGCTCACATAGTAATAGGATAGCCGCGGCACCTCGATCGTCTCGACGCGATCGATGAAGAGAGTGAGCCCCTTGCGGTAGGTGCACTCGCTTCGGCGTGCCTTCTCTCCCGGCGCCAGCGCGATCGCGTTGTGGGTGATGTCGCTCTTGTCGAAGCACGCGGTCGCGCCGCGCGAAGCCCGTGTCATCACGCGATACGCGAGGGGATCGCGCGTCGTGTTCTCGATCGTGAGGATCATCTGGCGCCGCGGTGTGCCCGCGACGTCGGCCACCGAGAGCGAGAGATCGAGCCCGAGCACATGCGCCGTCGCATGCTTGCGACCCGGATCGAGCGCGCGGCGCTGTGTGTCGGCGCGATACGGCATCACACCCGAGAGGTCATCGGGAGTGACAGGCGGCTCGATGTGGAGCGCGCGCGAATCGCTCGCAAGTTGCCGGGCGTAGGCGGCCGGGTTGCGCTCGGTCGAGCTCACGGTGGCGACCGCCTTGGCCACCACCTCGCGCGTGGCCTCCGGTTCGGCCGGAAGTCCGGGCAGATCGACCTCGTGGCAGAACGTCAGGCGCCCGATGAGCGCTGCTGCCGCGAGAGCAGCTGCCACCACGCCGATGCGATAGACCGCGTCACTCACGTCCCCTTGCGCCGCGCCACGCGCGCCCGGCGCCCCCCCAACACGAACCCGCACGACGACAAGATACCATCGTCGCGGGCCGCCATCGCTCGGACTTCACGCGCCGAGTCCGCCGTCGGCCGCCATACAGAGCAAATCCCCCGTGTGAACGCGTCGCGGGATGTTAGTCTGGCTGGACAGCGCGGTCGTGGTCCGTCGGTCGCGCATCCCGGAAGCCGCTTGTCGTCCCCATCCATCTCCACCCTCGAGGGACTCAGGTCGCGGCGCCCGGGCGGGTGGCGTGCGCGGTCGATCTCGGCGGCGCTCGCCGGCGCAGTGATCGCCCTGGTGGTGCTCACCGACGGAGCCGCGCGCGCCGAGCGGGTGCACGACCTGTCGCGCGCGCTCTTGCACGGAAGGCTCGCAAAGACGCGCATCTCCGCGGCGGTCTCGCTCGGGCGGCTGCGCGATCCGCGCTCCGTCAAGTGGCTGACGCAGGCGCTCGGCGACGACCGCGACCATCGGGTGCGGGCGGAGGCAGCCGACGCGCTGGGGCAGCTGGGTGAGCCGGCCGCGCTGCCCGCGCTCCGGCGCGCGCGCCGCGACCGCAGCCCTGCGGTGCGGCGCCAGGCCCTCGCGGCGATCGCGCACATCCGCGACGCGGAGGCGGCGGTCGCGCGAGCCCGGGCGTCGCGGGCGGCGCGCTGGTCGAGCGCGGAGTCACCGCGTGCGCCCGCGGCGGTGATCGCAGGCCGCGACGTGAGCTCGCCGGCCGGGCCCCCGTCCGATGCGCGCGGCGCTTCGCGCGCCGCCGCCGCCGATGCACATGTCGACGCGGCGGCCGGGCCGTCGGGGCAGCAGCGGATCTACGTGACGCTGAAGTCGGCGAGCGACAAGTCCGTGGGAGTGGCCGCGCCCGCGACCCGCCAGGAGCGCGCCAGCCGGATGCGCACGCTGATGGCCGGCCACCTCTCGCGCAGCCCGACCGTGACCGTGGTGCCCCCTGGCGGCGCCGGCAGCGCCGCCCGCCACGTCGCCAGTCACGCCGCCACCGACCCGTACGGCATCGACCTGACGGTGGTGAAGCTGGGCCGCATCGAGCGGCCCGCGCAGATCGAGATCGAGTGCGAGATCCGCGTCGCCATCTCGACGCCCGAGGGGAAGATGCTCTCGCTCCTGACCGGCGGCGCCAAGGTGCAGGTGCCGCGGGCCACCTTCCGCGACGAGTTCCTGCCCGAGCTCCACCGCGAGGCGCTCGAGGGCGCCGTGCGCAGCGTCGAGCACGACCTCATCGATCACCTGGCCCGGCTGCCGTAGCCCGACGCGGCCCGGCGACGCGCCGCTCGTATCTCACAGCTCGGTGAGCGCGGCTGCGAGCAGGGCCAGGATCGCGAGCAGGTAGACCGTGATGACCGCGGTGGAGGCGCGCAGCCATCGCGGCCGGGGCTGCGCCGCGAGTGCCGCCGGCTCGGGCCTCGCCGCCGACGCTGCGCCCGGCGCGGCACGCTCGCCGAGGCGCGGCGGTTCCAGCGGGCGCGTCCCGATCGCCAGCCGCGGCTCGGCTCGTTCCGCGACCGAGAGCACAACGCGGCGGGCGCACCCCTGACAACCGTCATCCGCGAGGTGAACTTCTGCACACTTGCGACAGACCGCGTACACCCTCATCGCCGTCGGGTGGAACGCACCGGCCGGCCTGACGATTTCCTTCACCGCGAGCGGGCCTCGGACCGCGACAAATCGCCCAGCACGCGGCGAGTATAAGACCGTCTTGCGCAGTTGGCTGCTCGTCATAGCGGCAACCGGTTGCGTGTGGGCTGTCTCTGTATCGCACCAGACGAGCTGGGCGCAGGAAGGCGCTCGGCGAGATGAGCAGCCCGCGCAGCCGGCGCCGAAGAAGCCGGTCCTCACCTCCCCTCCGCAGCTCCTCGAGGGCGCGGCGCCCGAGTATCCACCGCTTGCGGCCGCTGCCGGCCTCGAGGCCGTCGTGAAGGTGCGGCTCACCCTCGACGCGAGCGGGACGGTGACCGACGCCGTCGTGGTCGTACCGGTCGGAAATGGCTTCGACGAGGCTGCCCTGGCGGCCGCGCGGCAGTACCGCTTCAAGCCGGCCGAGTGGGACGGCGTGCCGGGCGCCATCACCGTGGAGACGTCGATCCGCTTCGTGCTGCAGAAGGTCGAGGCGCCGGCCCCGCGCGCGGCACCGGCGGCGCCGGCCGCTCCGGCGGCGCCCGGCCACGCGGGCGACGCGCGGGCGCCCGTCACCATCGAGGGGACCGCGTACGAGCGCGGCGTGCGGCGTCGCCTCGCGGGGGTGATCGTGTCGGTGGCGGAGCTCGGGCTCGACGCGGTCACCGACGGCGAGGGCCGCTTCTTCTTCCACGGCGTCGCGCCCGGGCGCTACACGCTGGTCGCGGTCGACGAGAAGTTCGACCGCTTCCGGCGCCCGCTCGGGCTCGCGCGCGGCGAGAAGGTGGAGGTGTCGCTGTACCTGCGGCCGGTCGGCGGCAACCCGTACGAGACCGTGGTCGAGGGCGAGCGCGAGGTCCTCGAGGTCACGCGCCGCACGCTCGAGCGCCGCCAGCTCACCACCGTGCCCGGCACGTTCGGCGATCCGATCCGCGTGATCCAGACCCTGCCCGGGCTGGCGCGCACCCCGTTCGGCGCCGGGTTCCTGCTCATCCGCGGCTCCAACCCCGACGACAGCGGCGTCTTCATCGACGGCCACCGGGTGCCGCTGCTGTTTCACTTCCTGGGCGGGCCGTCGATCCTCAACCCGGAGTTCCTCGACCGCATCGATCTCTACCCGGGCGGGTTCCCGGCCCGCTTCGGCCGATCGATCGGCGGCATCGTCTCGGTCGAGACTCGCCCGGCCAGGAGCGACGGCATCCACGGTGCGGCCAAGGTCGACCTGCTCGACTCCGGCGGCTACGTGCGCGTGCCGGTCGGCCCGCACGGCGCGCTGGCGGTGGCCGGCCGGCGCTCGTACCTCGACCTCATGCTCGGCCTGTTCCTGCCCGAGCAGGACCCGGGCAACACGCTCATCGTGGTGCCGGTCTACTACGACTATCAGGCCCGCTTCGACTACGACTTCGGGCGCGAGGGCAACGCGACGCTGTTCCTCATCGGCTCGGCCGACACGCTCGACGTCCTGTCGGAGGACGCCGACGCCGAGGAGTCGCTCAGCCTCAACAGCGCGATCCGCTTCTTCCGGCTGATCGGCAGCTACAAGCGGCCCGTCATGGGCGGGCTCACGCTGACCCTGTCGCCCGCCTGGGGCCACGACTCGGTCGAGTTCGCGAGCGGCCAGACCGAGGACGGGCCGGCCTACACGCGCGCGCGCGCCACCCAGGAGACGCTGGCCTATCGCATGCGGCTCGGCGGCGAGCTGGGCGAGGGGCTGGTGCTCGACGCCGGGCTGGACCTGGAGTCGCGCGTCAACAAGTACGACGTCGTCGCGCCGCTCGACCTCGACGGCCGCGCCAACAACGGCGCCGACGTGCCGCCGGTGGAGGCCCAGCGCACGAGCGACATGTATGGCTTCGGCGCCCACGCCGACGTGGCGATCGACATGGGGCCGCTGCGGCTCATCCCCGGGCTCCGCTTCGACGGCTATCTCCTGGCCGGCAAGACGCGGACGTCGTGGGACCCGCGCCTGGTCGCGCGCGTCGCGATCGGCAAGCACTGGACCGCGAAGGGCTACGCCGGCCTCTTCCACCAGCCGCCCCAGCCCGAGGCGCTCGACCACCTGTTCGGCAACCCCGACCTGCAGGTCGAGCGCGCGGTCCACACCGGGCTGGGCGCGGAGTGGAAGCCGGACGAGAACTGGAGCGCCGACGGAGAGGTCTACTACATCGATCGAACCGACCTCGTGCAGTTCACCGACCGGGTCGACATCGACCCGAAGACCGGAGAGATCCGGCCGATCAACTTCATCAACGGCGATGTCAGCGACACGATCGGCTTCGAGCTGATGGTGCGGCGGGAGGTGACGCGCAACCTCTACGGCTGGCTGTCGTACACCCTGAGTCGCACGCGCGAGAAGCGACTGGACAACGACGACTACCTCCCTGGGCTGTTCGACCAGACGCATGTCGCCAACGCGGTGGCCAGCTATCGGACCGGCAACAACTGGGAGATGGGCCTGCGCTTTCGCCTGGCCACCGGCCGGCCCGAGACTCCGTTCATCGGAGGCACCTTCGACGCCGACGACGGCGACTACCGCGGCGTGTCGGGCGGGCGGCGCAGCGACCGGCGCAAGGTGTTCCACCAGACCGACGTGCGCGTGGAGAAGACGTGGGTGTTCGACACGTGGATGATCGGGGGTTACCTCGACGTGCAGAATGTGATGAACATCAAGAACGTGGAGGCGCTGCAGTACGACTACCGGTTCCGCGAGACCGCGCCGGTGACCAGCGTGCCGATCCTCCCGACCATCGGGGTGCGCGGGCAGTGGTGACGGCGATGGGGGGGACGGCGATGACGGTGGGGCGGGCGCAGCGTTGGGCGATCGTCCGGGTCCTGGCGGTCCCGGCATGGGCGCCGGTGCTGGCGCTGGCTCTGGTCGGCGGGGCAGCGTGCACCGACTTCGAGGATCCGACCGTGGTGCTCGACACGCGCATCCTCGGCATCCGCGCCGAGCCGCCCGAGGTGGTGGTGCCCTACGATCCGGAGGATCCGACCGCGGTCGATCCAGCCGACCTGGTGCCGGTCGAGGTGTGTGCGCTGGTGGCGGATCCGTCGGACGAGCGACCGCTCGACTACTCGATGGCGCTGTGCCGGCCAACCGGCGACGGGATCTGCGACGTCGATCCGACGATCGAGCTGGGCTCCGGCCAGGTCGAGGACCCGGAGACCGCCGAGCAGCCGGTGCAGATGTGCGCGACCATCGAGCCCGGCGCCGACCTGCTCGCGGTGGTGGCCGACGCGATCGACGACGACGACCTGGGCGGGTTCGGCGGCATCTCGGTCCAGGTCGAGCTGCGGGTCTCGCCGGCCACCGGCGAGGGCGAGGAGGTGGTCGGGTTCAAGCGCGTGCGCTACTCGCCCAGGCTGCCGGCCGAGCGGGTGGCCAACACCAATCCGACCGCCAGCGGCATCACCGGGCTGCGCCGGCCCGGCGGCCAGCGCGGGCGCGACTTCGAGGTCCCGCTCGGGCGCTGCGGCGACATCGAGCCGTTCGAGGTGTTCGCCGGCGAGCGCGTTCAGCTCCTGCCCGGCGAGCCGCCCGGCGTGCGCGAGGAGTACGTCGTGCCCACCTTCGACGGCGGATCGCGCCACTTCACCGAGAACCTCACCTACCAGTGGCAGTCCACCGAGGGCGACTGGTCTCCCTTCACCAGCGGCGGGACCATCGACGTGGCCGGCAACGAGCCGCCGCTCGACTCCATCTGGACCGCCCCCGACGACGCGGACGCGATCGGCGAGGGGCTGGACGTGAGGATGTGGTTCGTGCAGCGCGACGAGCGCGGCGGCCAGGCCTGGTACGAGAGCTGCGCCCGCGTGCTGCCGTAGGAGAGCGACCGATGGCGGCGACCGGGCGCGACAGCCAGCTGGTGGACACGGCGAGCGGGCGCCTCGCCTACCTCGAGGTAGGCCCGCCGGACGGGCGCGTGGTCGTGTGCCTGCACGGGTTCCCCGACCACCCGGAGAGCTTCAGCCCGCTGCTCGATCGCCTCGGCGCCGCCGGCTACCGCGCGGTGGCGCCGTGGATGCGGGGCTACGCGCCGTCGCTGCTGGCCGGTCCCTACCACGCCGACCAGCTGGCCGATGACGCCATCGCGATCGCGCGCGCCCTGGCCGGCGGCGGACGCTTCGCGCTGGTCGGCCACGACTGGGGCGCGGTGGCCGCGTGGGTCGCCTGCTCGCGCGCGCCGGCCGACCTGGCGTGCGCGGTGACGATGGCGGTGCCGCACCCGCTCGCGTTCCTGCGCCACCTGTCCCGCCCCGGCCAGCTGCGCCGCAGCTGGTACATGGCTTTCTTCCAGCTGCGCGGGCTGGCCGAGCGGATCGCCGCGCGCCGCGACTTCGCGCTCATCGACCGGCTGTGGCGCGACTGGTCGCCCGGCTTCGAGCTCGAGGCCGGGGCGCGCCGTCGCCTGCACGACTGCCTGGCCGCCAGCATGCCCGCGCCGCTCGAGTACTACCGCGCCATGGCGTGGCCTCCGCGCGCGGCGGCGGCGCGCGTGGCCGCGCTGCGCGCGCCCGACCGGCGGGTGCGCGTGCCGGTCCTCCACCTCCACGGCGAGCGCGATGGCTGCATCGATCCCGCGGCCACGCGCGGGCAGCGCGCGCACGTGGGCGGCCCGTTCGAGAACGAGCTGGTCGGAGGCGCCGGTCACTTCCTCCATCTCGAGGCCCCCGACCGGGTGAGCCAGCGCGTCCTCCACTGGCTGCGGATGTACTTCCCGTCGCTGCCGGGCCCGTGTCGCCCGTGACGCGCCTTCCGCGGCACCTGCGACACGCCGTGTCGGAGCTGGCGAGAGCGACACGGTCCGAGCGAGGCACCGGGCTTGCAGCTGCGCTCTGCGATGCGCGCATCCGATGCCGACACCGAAGCCGGGCCCGCACGCGAGCGCGAGGCCGAGCGCGAGGCCGAGACCCCCGCGATCGAGGCGCCACCCGAGAGCGCGGCCGAGCCGGCGCGCGAGGCGGCCGAGCCGGCGCGCGAGAAGGCGGTCGAGCCGGCGCGCGAGGCGGCGCGCGAGGCGCGAGAGCCGGCGCTCGTGAGGGCGACCGAGCCGTTCCGCCCGTGGTACCGGGCCCAGCGGCGGGCCGCCTCCAGGCTGTTCGCGGTGAGCGTCGCGACCATCGCGGCCAGCGCCGGGCTGATCGGGTGGACGCTGTGGTCCTGGCCGGTGCAGCGCGCGCCGCGCGCACCGGCGCCGGCCGACACGCCTGAACCCGTCGCGGTCGCGGCCGCGGCCGACTCCGGGGCCGTCCTGTTCGAGGCCGAGGCGCCGACCGCGCGCCTGGCATCCGATGATCCCGTCGGCGAGGCGATCGCGCGCGTCTCTGCCGACGGCGGTGAGTCGCCGATCCGCGGCGTCGCCGCGGCGGTGGACGAGTACGGCGTGATCGCCGCGTGGACCGATCGCGTGCTGTGGGTGAGCCGCGACGACGGGCGCAGCTTCCAGCAGCAGCTGGCCGCGCCGGAGCCGCTCGGCGCGGTCGCGATCGGGCCGGAGGGTCGCGTGTACGCCGCGCGCCGCGGCGGCCGCATCGCGATGCTGTCGCCCGCCGGGCACACGCGCTGGCTCGACATCGGCTGTCAGGACGTGCTGGCGATCGGCGCCGCGCCGCTGCCGGCAGCCGACGCGGGCGCCGGCGCGCCGTGGCTGGCCGTGCTCGGCCTTCACGCCGACAGCGCCGACGGCGCCGCGCCGCTCCTCTGGTTGAGCGCCGACCACGGGCGAAGCTGGCGCGCGCTGATCGCGCCGCACCACGGCGATGCGGCCAACCGAGTCCGGGTGAGCACGGACGGGGTGATCGACATCGTCACCGAGGACAGCGATACGTCCGTCGCGTCGGACGCCGGCCCGCGCTTCCGCCACTACACCGGCCACGTCGACGGCCGGCCCTTCGAGCTGCGCGCCTCCAGCGACGACGCCCCGCTGCTCGGCCCTGCTCACGACGGACAGACCTGGGAGGTCGAGCACCGCGGTCGGCAGGCGCGGCTCGCACCCGCCGTCACATCGCGCGCGATGGCGGGACTCGCCGTCCGGAACTGGGACGTGCGCCTCGCCGCCGGCCGAGAGCACACCTTCGCCGCCGCCGACGGCAAGCTGCTACAGCTGGCACCGGGGCGCCCACGCGTGCTCACCCGTTCGATGCCCGACGATGCGAGCGGGTGGATGGCGATCGACGGGCTCGACCGCGCGGTCATCACCGTCGGTGGATCGGTTGTGCGCCATTCGACGGCGCACGGTTGGCGCCGCCTGTTCGAGATCCCGGGGCTCTGATCGCCGGCGCCGCTCGCTTCTGTGCTGGTGGCACGGGAGCTCCCCCTTCATACTCTACGAAGGGGGCATCAGCACCGATGTTCGAGTATCTGGCGAGAGATCGCCGCCGCCTGCGCCGCGGAACGCGTGCATTTGCCCGCGAGGTGGCCATCGGTGAGGCCTGCGTCTTCGTCGACCACGGCTTCCAGTGGGACGGCTCGAACAATGTCTGGCTCACGCGCGCGCGCGCCGCGTTCGTCATGCAGGCGGGGCCGCGCTTCGATCTGCGGCCGCGCACGCTGTGGAACCGGATCATCGGGCCCGCGTCGCGCGACGCGGTGATCGATCCGTACTTCGATGCCTTCTTCGCGGTGCGCACGCAGTCGCCCAACGACACGTGGGGCGCGCTGACGACGCGCGCGCGCACGCTCCTGGCCTGCGCGTTCGAGGACGCGCGCCTGGAGTCGGACGGCGGCATGGTCACGCTGTGGCGCGAGGGCGACTTCGGGCGCGAGGCCGACGGCGACACCGCGGCGGAGCTGGTCTCCGAGATCGTCAGCTTCCAGACCTCGCAGCTCGACGCCTTCCGCCGCCTGCCCGGGGCCCGCTACTCCGGCGCGTCCGGCCCGTGGAACTCGCGCCGCGCCCCGCGCGTCGAGCTGCTCGCGCAGGTCCCGGTCCAGATCGGCCCGTCCGAGATGAACGGGCGCCCGGTGACCTCGGTCAGCGCGGCCTGCGGCCGCATCACCGAGCCGTTCGCCATCGGCCTGAAGGGGGGAGAGTCGCTGCTGTCGTCGACCTGCCGCGTGCCGCTGCCGCGCGGTCTCGTGCGCGCGGCCCGCGAGCTGGGCGCCGCGCGGCTGCGCTGCAACGGCCAGCGCGTGATCCTGTGCTGGGATCGTCTGGAGACCAGCCGCGACCGTCTGGTCCCGGCTGCCGGCCTGGTCGCCTCGTTCGCGGCGGGCCAGCGCGGCGGCATGTACCGCTGATCGCGGGGGCTCTGCACCTCCCCGCGTCCGCTTGGCGCACCTGGCGTCGGACATCGACGTCGTCGTGCGCGCGCGGACGGCGTCCCGTCAACAGCGACGGGGCCGCCCGGACATCGAGATCGATGGCGCCACCGCCGCCGGCCTGCTGAACGATCGGGTCGACCGCGACGCCGGGCCGGCTGAGCCGCGCGCGCGGCCGGCCACCTCGCCGCTACAGCCAGCCGAGCTTGCGGAACAGCCACATGAGAACGCCGGAGAGCCCGACCAGCGAGCCGATCATGATGAGGAAGCCGTACGGGCTGTCGCGCAGCGGGACGCCGCCGACGCCCGAGCCGAAGATGTCGGCGATGAGCGAGAGCGGCAGGAACACGGCCGCGATGAGAGACAGGACGTAGAGGCGCCGGCTGATGACCTCCGACGTCCGGCTGGCCAGCTCCTCCTGCGTGACCGCGGCCCGGTCGCGCGCCGCGTCGAGCTGCTCGACCACCCGCGCCATCCGGTCGATCGCCTCGCTCAGCCGCACGCGGTGCTCGACCGGCAGCCAGGTCATGGTCTCGCTCTGCAGGCGGGCGAGCGCCTCGCGCTGGGGCGCCACGTACCGGCGCAGCGCGATCGCCTGGCGACGCACATGGGCCAGCTTCGTGCGCAGCTCCTCGCGGTGCTCGGTCAGCGCGTCGTCCTCCAGCTCGTCGACCGTATCGTCGATGCCGCTCGCCATGTGGCCGATGAGGCCGAGCAGCGATTCGCACAGCTTGACGAGGAAGTCTGCCGGACCGATCGGGCCGCGCCCGGCCCTGAGCGCGTCCCACTGCTCCTTGGCGGCGGCGATCGGCCGGTGTCGCAGCGTCACGATGCGGTGCGGCTCGATCCACATGCGGATCGCGACCATGTCCTCCGGCTGCGCCCCGCTGTTGGAGTTGATGCCGCGAAAGATGACCAGCATGGAGTCGCCGATGGCCAGCACGCGCGGCCGCGGATCCTCGCTCAGCAGCGCCGCGCATGCGACCAGGTCGACCCCGCTCTCCCGCGTCAGCCACTCGCGGCTGTCCTCGTAGGAATAGTCCAGGTGCGCCCACAGGACCCCCTCGCTCGGCCGCCAGGCGCGCACGCCGCCCCAGTCGCGCGGCGCGATCCCACCGCGCCCGTCGAGCACGCCGGCGAAGACGAGCCCCCGGTCCGACACCTCCGCGGGCAGAGCAGCGCGCTGCTTCACCGGCGCAGGATACGCCATGGCGACGACGACGCCCATGCCCGCAACGCCCGGCGCCCGCCACCATCAGGGCCCCACCGAGCGCACCGTCGCCCGCACCGGTCACGCACAGTCCCCCGCACCGGCCGCGCGTCGCCGGCGCGCGGGCGCACAGCGCGCCGGGCCCGGCGGGTCTAGCCGGCCGACCG
>DATFRY010000437.1:0-8354 GCA_035262925.1 Kofleriaceae bacterium
CGGCGTCGGCTCGGAGACCGCGTCCCTCATGTTCGTGGGCGAGGGGCCGGGGGCAGAGGAGGACCGGCGCGGCGAGCCCTTCGTCGGTGCGGCCGGCCAGCTGCTCGACCGAATGATCGGCGCCATGGGCTGGACGCGCGACAGCGTGTACGTCGCCAACATCGTCAAGTGCCGGCCGCCGGGTAATCGCGATCCGGAACCGGACGAGGTGGCCGAGTGCCTGCCGTTTCTCCACCGACAGATCGGTGCCGTGGCCCCGCGCATCATCGTCGCGCTGGGCAAGCCGGCGGCGCACGCGCTGCTCCATACCAGGGCGCCGATCGGCGCGCTGCGCGGGCGCTTCCACAGTTTTCGCGGCATTCGCCCGATCCCGGTGATGCCGACGTTTCATCCGGCGTTCCTCCTGCGCTCGCCGGATCGCAAGCGAGACGCGTGGAGCGATCTCAAGCAGGTCATCGACGAGCTCGAGCGCCTCGGCGTGCGCTCGCCCAACCCAGCGAGGGTGTGATAGTCGACGATTTGCGTCGCGCTGGAATCCGGACCGCGGCGCGCTCACCCTTGACACGCTCGCGGGCTGCTCCTTAGAGTTTGCGTCCGTCGACCGCAGCGTGCCGCGGACCGCGAGAGAGGATCGAATGACCAAACAGGAGCTCATCGACCTCGTCTACCGCAAGCGCGGGGCGCAGAACGGGCTCACCAAGAAGGCGGTCGCCGACATCATCGACGGGGTGTTCGCCGAGCTGGGCGACTACTTCGTCAAGGCGCGCGTGCGGCGCAACGGCTCCAACCCCAAGTTCACCTATCCGGGATTCGGCACCTTCGCCAAGCGGCGCCGGCCCGAGCGCGATGGCCGTCACCCGCAGACCGGCGAGCCGATCCGCATCCCGTCGCTGGACACCGTCTCGTTCGCGATCGGCAGCGACCTCAAGTCGCTCTTGAACTCGCGCAAGTAGTCCCGCCATGATCGCTCGATGCGATCGGCCGGGCGAGCGAGCCGGGTCCTGGCGGCGCTCGCCTGGCTCACCGCCTGCGGCGGCGCGACGCCGGCCGGCGCGCCGGGGGGGCGAGGCAGCGACGACGGAGGTGGGCCGATGCTCGATCGGCGCATCGGCCGGCGCATCGCGGAGCTGCGGCTGCGCCTGGCCGCGGATCCACGCGACCCCGACGTGCACGTCGCGCTCGCGCGGGCGCTCATGCGCGCGGGCCGGCCGGGAGGCGCGCTCCGCCACCTCGCGGAGGCGAGCCGGCGCGGTGAGCTCGCGGCCGCCGACGCTCGCGCGCTCGCGGCGCTTCACGCCGGGCGGGCGCGCGCGCGGCTGGCCCTCGGCGAGGGCGACGGCTGGCGCGACCTCGAGGCGGCCGACCGGCTCGATCCGGCGGGAGCCGGGGCGCGCCGGCGGCTCCTGCTCGAGAGCTACGCGGCCGGCGCGCTGGCCGCGCTGCGCCGGGGCGACGGTCCGGGCCGGCGCGCCGCGGACCGCCTGCTCGAACGTGTCGAGCGGATCGACCCGCGCGATGCGCGGCTGGCCGCGCGCGCGCCGGCCGAGGCCGACCTCGCCGACGTGGGCGCGGCGGGGGCGTGGCTGGCCGACGGTGGCGCCAGACGGGCGGCGCTCTCCACCTATGCCGTCTACGTGGCGCGCGGGGGCCGCGCCGCCGATCACCTGCGCCGCTACCTGAGGCTGCATCGCTGGTGGTACGGCTCGCGCGAGCGGCCGAGCCCGGCGCTCCTGGCCGAGCTCCTCGCCGAGCGCTTCGACCTGTGCGGTGCGGCCCGCGCGCCGGGCGATCTCGGCTGCGCCGGATCGCTCGTGCGCGCGGCGGAGCACGATCCACCGGCGGCCGAGGAGATCCGGCAGCTCGCCGCGGCGCGCGGGTGGCGGAGCGCGGACCCGGCCGCGGCCGGCGCGTGGGCGGTGGTCGCGCTGCGCGCGTGGCAGGACGGCCGCGTGAGCTCGTGGGAGGCGGAGCTGGCCGAGCGCGTCGACCTGGCCGCGGTGGTGGCCACCGAGGTCGGGCGGGCCAGCGTCCCGCGCCACGCGCAGGCCACGATCCTGCGCGCGGCCGGCATGGACGAGGACGCGCGCGCGGCCCTCGATCGCGCGCTCGAGGGCGCGGCCGCGCTCTCGCCCGAGGCGCGCGCGCTCCTCGTCGCCGAGGCGGCGGCCCAGGGACGCGAGAGCGCGATCGATGCGCTGCTGCGCGCCGGGCCGGCGTCGGCGACCGCGTGGCGGGCGGCGCTGGCCGCCGCGCGCGCGGCCGAGCCAGGCGGCGCGCGCGAGGCCGCGCTGTGCGACGCGGCGCCGCTCGAGGTCGCGCGCGACCACCTGCGCGCGAGCGGCGAGCTGGGCGCGCTGGCCGCGCGCTTCCCGACCCCCGACGCGATCTACGCGCTCGCCCGCTGGCGCGCAGCGCTGCGCTGGTCGCGCGATCCGCGCCTGGCCCGCGGGCGCGAGGCGCTGGAGGCGCGCTGGCGGCGGCTGTCTGCCGGCGCCGCGCTCCCCGCGCGCCTCCCCGCCGCGCTGCCGCTCGGCGTCGTCGATCCCAACCGCATCCCGGGCCCGGGCCGGGTCCGCGTGGACGGCGCGCCCGCGCTGACCGACGTGCGCGCCGGAACGGACCAGCGCACCGACGGCAGGGCGGGCTCGCGGACGGGCAGGCACGACCGAGGCGCGACCGCGCTGGCCGACGTACGCGCCGGCTCCGCCCAGCGCACCGAGGGCAGGGCGGGCTCGCGCAAGGACGTGCGCGACCGCGGCGCGACCGCGCTGGCCGACGTGCGCGCCGCCACCGCCCAGCGCACCGACGGAGCTGCGGGGTCGCGGACGGGCATGCGCGACCGGGGCGCGACCGATGGGCTCGAGCGGGTCGCGCGCGCCTACCTGCGCGATCCGGCGCTGGCCGACCGGCTCGCCGGCGAGCTCGCCGACGGCGCGTTCGCGATCGGGCAGCGCGGCCCGCTGCTGGTCGAGCTGTTCGCGCGGCTGAACGATCCGGCGCGCGCGCTCGAGTGGGCCGAGCGCACCAGCGAGTCCAGCCCCGACCACGCGCCCTACTTGCTGGCCGCAGGCCTCGCCGCCATCGCGGCCGGCGACGCGCCGCGCGCCGATGTGTTCTTCGTGCGCGGCGCGAGCGCGTCGGGAGACGCCGGCGGCGCCAGCCTGCTGGAGGCGCGCGCGTTCCTGGCCGCGTCGCGTCCGCTGGCGGCCCTCGCCGCCGCGCGGCGGGCGATCGACCTGACCGCGCCCGGCGAGCCCGAGCACGCCGAGGCCGTCCTGGCCGCCGCCCGCGCCCTCGAACTGCTCGGCCGCGCCGGCGAGGCCCGGGCGCTGGTCGCGCTCCTGCCGGCCGGGGCCGACCGCGCGGCGGGGCCGGCGTTCGCGTCGCTGCCGGCCACCGACGCGCCGCCGGCGGACATCGCGCTGCCGCCGCCCGACGCGCCCGCGTGGCCCACCGAGGTGGCGTCTCTCCTCGCCGCGGCGCTCATCGCGCCGCCCGAGCGCGCGGCGCCGGCGCTGGCCGCGCTCGCCGCCGCGTTCGAGCGGGCGGGCCTGGTCGACCTGGCCCGCGCCGCGCGGCGCGAGCGGCTCACGCTGCTCGGACCGGCGACGCCGTGAGCGACGCCGTGGGCGGCGCAGCGCCCGCGAGCGACCGCGACGCGGCGCCCGCTCAGTCGGCGACCGCGATGCCCGGGGCCGGGTTCGCCCGGCAGAGCTCCTGCACCTCGGCGCGGACGCGGCCGGCGAGCTGCTCGTCGTCGGGCCGCGCCACGATCTCGTCGATCCAGCCGGCGATGCGCCGCATGTCGGCCTCCAGCATCCCGCGGCTGGTGAGCGCGGGCGTGCCGAGGCGGATGCCCGACGGGTCGAACGGCTTGCGCGGATCGAACGGCACGGTGTTGTAGTTGCAGACGATGCCGGCGCGGTCGAGCGCGCGCGCCGCCACCTTGCCCGGCACGCCCTTGCCGGTGAGGTCGCACAGGAGGAGGTGATTGTCGGTCCCGCCCGAGACGAGATCGAAGCCGCGCTCCGTCATCGCCGCGGCCAGCGCGCGCGCGTTCGCCACCACCTGCTCGCCGTAGCGGCGGAACTCGGGCGTGGCCGCCTCCTTGAGCGCGACCGCGATGCCGGCGGTCGTGTGGTTGTGCGGCCCGCCCTGAAGCCCCGGGAACACCGCGCGGTCGATCGCCTTGGCGTGCTCGTCGCGGCAGAGGATCATGCCGCCGCGCGGCCCGCGCAGCGTCTTGTGCGTCGTCGTGGTGACGACGTCGGCGTGGGGGATCGGCGACGGGTGCGCGCCGGCGGCGATGAGGCCCGCAATATGTGCGATGTCGGCGGCGAACACCGCGCCCACCTCGCGCGCGATCTCGCCGAACACGGCGAAGTCGATCAGGCGCGGGATCGCGGTGCCGCCGGCCCAGAGCAGCTTGGGCCGCTCGCGCCGGGCGAGATCTCGCACGGCGTCGTGGTCGATGCGACCGCTCTCCTTGTTCACCGTGTACTGCACCGAGCGGAAGTACTTGCCGGTGATCGACACGTTCCACCCGTGCGTCAGGTGTCCGCCCGAGGCCAGGTGCATCCCCATCACCGTGTCGCCCGGCTGGAGGAACGCGAAGTATACGGCCATGTTGGCCGGAGAGCCGGAGTAGGGCTGGACGTTGGCGTGCGCGGCTCCGAACAGCGCCTTCGCGCGCTCGATGGCGATGGTCTCCACCTGATCGATGTAGACCTGCCCCTCGTAGTAGCGCTTGCCGGGGTAGCCCTCGGAGTACTTGTTGGTGAGCACCGATCCGGTCGCGCTCAGCACGGCGGCCGAGACGTAGTTCTCCGACGGGATGAGGCGCAGGCAGTCGCGCTGGCGCCGCTCCTCGGCCAGGAGAAGGTGGGCGATTTCGGGATCGACGGTCTCGAGCGAGCCAGTCATGGCGCGTAGAATAGTCGAAGCTCATCATCAGACGAAGCACCTTGCCCACGCACACTGCCTATCACCCCTCGCTCGACGAGTTCTGTCAGGCCGCGCAGCGGGGCAATCTCATCCCGGTCTACCGGGAAATCATGGCCGACGGCGACACGCCGGTCGGCGCCTACGCCAAGCTGGGCCGCGGCGAGCACAGCTTCCTGCTCGAGTCGGTCGTCGGCGGGGAGAAGTGGGCCGCCTACTCGTTCATCGGCGTGCGCCCGCGCGCGGTGCTGCGCGCCCAGGGCCGCCAGGCCAGCGTGGTCTGGTACGACGTCGAGGGCGACGGGGCGCCGCGCACCGCCACCTGGTCGGTGCCAGAGCCGACCGCGGCGCTGGTCGAGGTCATGAGCGAGTGGCGTCCGGTCGCGCCGGCCGGGCTGCCGCGCTTCTGGGGCGGCGCGGTCGGCTGGATGGCCTACGACCTGGTGCGCGGGTTCGAGAACCTGCCCGACCACGCGCCGCGCGCGGCCGATCCCTCCGAGCTGGCCGACCTGCCCGATCTCTACATGGTGCTGACCGACACGCTGGTCGTGTTCGACAACCTGCGCCAGACGATCAAGGTGGTCGCCACGCCGTACGTGCCGCGCCCCGAGAAGGCGGAGGCGGCCTACGCCGGCGCGCTGCGCCGGATCGACGAGGTGGTCGAGCGCTTGCGCCGCAGCGCGCCCGCGCTCTCGCCGATGGAGCCGCCGCCCATCGGCGAGGACGGGTCGGCGCGGCTGCGCTGGGGCGGCGGCGAGACCCCCACGTCCGGCTTCGACCGCCAGGGCTTCCAGCGCGCCGTCGACCGGGCCAAGGAGTACATCCTGGCCGGCGACGCCTTCCAGGTGGTGCTTTCGCAGCGCCTCCGCGTCCCGCGCGGAGGCGTGGACCCGTTCGACGTCTACCGCGCGCTTCGCGTGGTCAACCCGTCCCCGTACATGTATCACCTCGAGTTCCCCGAGGCGCGCGTCACCGGCGCGTCGCCCGAGACGCTGGTGCGCATGGAGGGCGGGCGGGTCGAGGTGCGCCCCATTGCCGGCACGCGGCCGCGCGGCGCGACGCCCGAGGAGGACGAGCTGCTCGCCGCCGAGCTGCAGGGCGACATCAAGGAGCGCGCCGAGCACCTCATGCTGATCGATCTCGGGCGCAACGACGTCGGGCGCGTGTCCAAGGTCGGCACCGTGCTCGTGTCCGAGCAGATGGTGGTCGAGCGCTACTCCCACGTCATGCACATGGTGTCGCACGTGCACGGCGACGTGGACGAGGGGCTGGCGTGGCACGACGTGCTGCGCGCCGCCTTCCCGGCCGGCACCTTGACCGGCGCGCCCAAGATCCGCGCGATGGAGATCATCGACGAGCTGGAGCCGCACCGGCGCGGGATCTACGGCGGCGCGATCGGGTACATCTCCTACTCGGGCAACATGGACCTGGCCATCGCGATTCGCACCCTGGTGAGCTCCGGAGACTCGATCTACGTACAGGCCGGGGCCGGCCTGGTCTACGATTCGGTGCCCGAGCTGGAGTACGAGGAGACACTCAACAAGGCGCGCGCCGTCCTGCGCGCGGTGGCGCTGGCCCGCCGCGCCGACCCGACCTAGGCGGTCCTGCATCCCGGCCGCGCTCGGCTCACCACGTTCTTCTGGCCACGATCTCTCGCCATGCTGCTCCTGATCGACAACTACGACTCGTTCACCTACAACCTGGCGCAGTACCTGGGCGAGCTGGGCCAGAAGGTGCGGGTCGAGCGCAACGACGCGATCGACCTCGACGCGATCGAGAGCATGCAGCCGCGCCGCATCGTGATCTCGCCCGGCCCGTGCACGCCCAACGAGGCCGGCATCTCGATGGATCTCATCCGCCGCTTCGCCGGCCGCATCCCGATCCTGGGCGTCTGCCTGGGCCACCAGGCCATCGGCCAGGTGTTCGGCGGCCGCATCGTGCGCGCGGATCGCGTCATGCACGGAAAGATCTCCAAGATCTTCCACGACGAGCAGGGCCTGAACGCGGGGCTTCCCAACCCGTACGAGGCCACCCGCTACCACTCGCTGGTCATCGAGCCGTCGAGCATGCCCGAGTGCCTGATGATCACCGCCAAGACCTGGGACGACGAGATCATGGGCGTGCGCCACCGCGACTTCGCCGGCACCGCGGCGCCGCTCGAGGGCGTGCAGTTCCACCCGGAGTCGATCATGACGCGCGAGGGTCTGCGCGTCCTGCGCAACTTCCTCGACATGAGCCGCGGCGCGCCGGACGGGACGGGCGCGCCGGCGGGAGAGGACGGCTAGGGCCGTGGAGATCCGCCAGGCCATCGCACGGGTGATGGCGGGCGACGACCTCGCTCGCGACGACATCGCGCTCGTGTTCGGCGCCATCATGGACGGCGCGGTGACCGCCGCGCAGATCGGCGGCCTGCTGGTCGCGCTGCGCATGAAGGGCGAGACCGCCGACGAGATCGCCGGCGCGGCCAGCGCGATGCGCGAGCGCGCGCTGCCCATCTCGTGCCCGGAGCCGGCCCGCGCGGTCGACACCTGCGGCACCGGCGGAGACGGCTCGGGGACGGTGAACGTGTCCACCCTGGCCGCGATCGTGGTCGCGGCGGCGGGAGCCACGGTGGCCAAGCACGGCAACCGCGCGCTGTCGTCGCGCGCCGGCTCGGCCGACGTGCTCGAGGAGCTGGGCGTGGTCATCGACGCGCCCACCCCGGTGGTGGAGCGCTGCCTGGTCGAGGTCGGGATCGGCTTTCTGTTCGCGCCCGCGTTCCACGCCGCCACCCGCCACGCGGCCGGCCCGCGCCGCGAGATCGGCACGCGCACCATCTTCAACCTGCTCGGGCCGCTCACCAACCCGGCCCGGGTCGGCTGCCAGGTGGTGGGCGTGTTCGACCGGACGTGGTGCGAGCCGGTGGCGCGGGCGCTCGGCCAGCTCGGCGCCGAGCGCGCGTTCGTGGTGCACGGCGCCGGCGGGCTGGACGAGATCGCGGTGCGCGGCCCGACCGCGCTGGTCGAGTGGCGGGCGGGGCGCGGCGCGCCGATCCTGCGCGAGGTCACGCCGGCCGACTTCGGCGTGGCCGAGTCCGACCCGGCCGGCCTGCGCGGCGGCACCGCGGCCGACAACGCGGCCTCGCTGCGCCGCGTGCTCGCCGGCGAGCGCGGCCCGGTGCGCAGCGCGGCGGTGATGGCGGCCAGCGCGGGCCTGGTGGTGTGCGGCAGGGCGGGCGACTTCAAGACCGGCGCCGAGATGGCGATCGCGGCCATCGACAGCGGCCGCGCCGCCTCCACCCTCGACCGATGGGCGCGGCTCAGCCGCGAGGCGAGCGAGGCGAGCTAGCCCTCATGGTCGTGCAGTCCCAGCCAGACCGACTCAGACCCGCGGCGCTGACCTCGAACCACGCGCGGCGCGGGCAGCGCGCCGCC
>DATFRY010000438.1:0-5725 GCA_035262925.1 Kofleriaceae bacterium
CCCGAGTGCGGTCCCTGGACCGACGATTGCGGCAACCAGCGAGACGCGGGCAGCTGCCCGAGCGGCTTCACGTGCCAGGGCGGAACCTGCGTCCAGGACGACCCCGGGTGCGGGGTAGGCTGCGACACTAGCTGCGGGACTGCCTGCGGCACCAGCTGCGGCACCAGCTGCGGATGCGGTTGCGGCTGCGGATGCGGTTGCGGTTGCGGTTGCGGTTGCGAGCTGGCCGAGCTGGCTGACAGCTCCGGCGAGGAGCTCTTCTGACAGCCATGCCGATCACGCGACGAGCGTTCCTGACCGAGGTGGTCTGGTCGAGCATGGGGACTTCGCTGGTCCTGCTCGCCGGGTGCCAGCGCAAGACCGCCGAGCGGGCCGCGCCGGATGATGTTCGCGGATACTTCACGGCCGACGAGAAGGCCACCCTCGCGGCCGCCTGCGAGCGCATCTTGCCCCGCGACCACGACCCGGGCGCCATCGACCTCGGCGTCCCCGACTACATTGACCGCGCCCTGGTCGCCGCCGTCATGACCAAGTGGCGGGCGCCCTTGCGCAAAGGCCTCGCCGACCTCGACTCGCGCGCCCGCACTCGCACCGGGATGGCGTTCGCGGCCGCCGGGACCCCGGCGCAGGAAGAGATCCTGGCCGAGGTGCAGGCTGAATCGCGCCGGCGTACCGGCTTCTTCCGCCGCCTGGTCCACCTCACTCTCGAGGGGGCATTCGGCGACCCGCGCCACGGCGGGAACAAGGGTGGCGCGGGCTGGCGCCTCATCGGATTCACCCCCAGTCCTCTCGCGCCGCAGGGTCTGGCCCAGCTGCGAGGGAGAGGCTGATGGGCGAGAACGTCGACGTCGTGGTGGTGGGCAGCGGCGCGGGCGGCAGTCCCGTCGCGCTGGAGCTCGCCCAGGCGGGCGCCCGCGTGGTCGTGCTCGAGAAGGGCCGCGACTTCGACCCCGGGGAGCTTGCTCACGACGAGATCCTCATGCAGCGCCGGGACTACTTCGTGCCTTTCCCGAAGGATGAGCCGCACACGCTGCGGAACTCACCCGACGAGCCCGCGACACGCACCCCGCAGGGCTGGACCAGCAACATCGTCGGTGGCGGCACTGTGCACTACAGCGGGTTCTTCCTGCGCATGAAGCCGGTCGACTTCCGACTGCGATCGACCCTGGGTGCGATCGAGGGCGCCGACACCGCCGATTGGCCCATCGCCTACGACGACATGGAGCCCCACTATGCGCGTGCCGAGCGCGAGATCGGCGTCTCGGGGGCCTGGCGCCGCCATCCCTTCGAGGAGCCGCGCAGCGCCGACTTCCCCATGCCCCCTCTGGCCGAGCATCCGTTCGCCGCGCGCATCGACGAGGTCGGCCGCAAGCTCGGCGTCCATCCCTTCCCCATGCCGCGCGCGGTGCTATCGCAGAGTCGCGGCGGGCGGCAGGCGTGTGTCGCCTGCAGCGTGTGCGGCTCTTACGGCTGCCCGATCGGCGCCAAGGGCGCGATGCCGTCCTCCCTGCTCGCCGCCGCGCGGGCCACCGGCCGCTGCGAGGTGCGGCCGGGCTCGATGGCGTTCGAGGTCGCCGTCGGTGCCGATGGCCGCGCCGCCGGCGTGGTCTACCGCGACGCGACGGGCGAGACCCGCCGCATCGATGCCCGCTGCGTGGTCGTGGCCTGCTCGGCCATCGAGTCGGCGCGCCTGCTTCTGCTCTCGCAGTCCAGCCGCTTCCCGCGCGGGCTGGCCAACGGCAGCGGCCTGGTGGGCAAGAACGTCGTCTTTTCCAGCCTGACCAAGGGCCACGCCAGCTTCGCGCGCGCGTCACGGCCCTGGCTCGCGGGCCGGCTCTCGCCCTTCGTCAACCGCGCGGTGCAGGACTTCTACCACCTCGACCCGGCGCGCGAGGGCGTGCGCAAGGCGGGCACCCTGCAGTTCCTGCTCGCCCACGCCAACCCGATCATGAACGCCGAGCGCATCATGAACCGGAAGGGCGGCCCGGTGTGGGGGCAGGAGCTCAAGGACCGCCTGCGAGCCGCGCGCGACGAGGTTCGGCTCGAGTTCGAGACCTTCGCCGAGTTCCTGCCCAGCGCAAAGACCTTCGTCGACCTCGACCCCGAGGTGCGGGACCGCTTCGGTCGACCGGTGGCGCGCATGACAGTGGTCCACCACCCTGCCGACCTGGCCGCGCTTCGCTTCCTGGCCGCGCGCGGCATGGAGGTCATGCGTGCGCTCGAGCCCGACGATGCCGAGGTGGGGATCGCCGCGGGCCAGACACTCTTCATCCAGGGAGGCTCCTGCCGCTTCGGCGACGACCCCGCCGCCAGCGTGCTCGACAGGAACTGCCGCGCCCATGAGGTGCCCAACCTCTATGTCACCGACGGTTCGTTTCTCCCCAGCTCCGGTGGGGTGCCGCTGACCCTGACCATCGTCGCCAACGCGCTGCGCGTGGGCGCCCATCTCGCCGAACGCTTCCGGCGCCGCGAGATCTGATGCGCGCCGCCTGGGCGATCTTGCTCCTCGGCTGCGGCCGGGCGGGCGCGGGCGAGCCGCCCCACCTCGAGATTCGCGACCCCGAATCACACTGGCAGCGCGCCGGGTTCGTGGAGATGGTGCCGCCGGTGAGGCCGCCCTCGAGCGGCGATGGCAGCGACGAGATCCGCGTCTACCTGCGCCTCCCGGAGAGCGCGCGCATCGCCGTCGTGGCCGGCGCGGGCGGGCCCTCCATGGTGTTCCCCCCGGGGACCGTGGCCGACCGCGTCGAGCTCGTCGGCGGGCGCGTGGTCGACGTGCGCGGCACCCGCTTCGGCGAAGGCGGTGAGGAGACCTTCCACGTCTACCGCCGCGCCGGCGAGAGCCTCGCAGGCACCGAGTGGCCGCGGTCGGATCCACGCCTGGCTGCGCTGGCGACCGCGCAGCTGGCGAAGGAGCTCCGCGCCGCCGGCTCGAGCGCGGACCGTGTGCGGCGATTCGAGCGCCTGGCCGACTGCGTCCCCTGTCACGAGCCCGACCAGCCGCAAGCGTCGAGGCCGCGGAGCGGCCGACCCAACCGCCGCACCGATGCGAGCGGCCTGGTCGTGCCGCTGGCGACGCTCGCCGATGCCGCGCCCATCGAGCTTCACCGCCCGCGCGACATGAACGCCGACGACCGCTTCATCACCACCACCTGCGCGGGCGCACCTGCGGAGCTGCGCGGCGGCCCGCGCGGCGCGCGCCGCTACGTGTGCGCCGACGGCAGCCTGCCCATCAGCCGGCTCGATGTCACCGCCGCGCTCGCCGCTGGCGACCCGCACGCCGCGAGGGTGTGCGCGTCGCGCCGGACCCTCTTCGCTCACCTCGACGCCGGCGGCCGCCGCGCCTTTGCCAGCGCGTTCCGCGCCTGCGGCATCGCAGATTGACCGATCCGGACCGGCCACGGTCGCGGACCGACAGGACCATCCAGCTCGCGGTCGCGCTCGCGCTCGTCGGGACGGCGCTCGCGTTCGATCCGATCGGAGGCGAGATCGCTCCGCGCTTCGCCGCCCCCAAGGCCTTCTGCCTGGGCCTGGCCGGGCTGCTCGCGGCGGCGTCCCTCCTGCGCGGACCGTTCGTCCTCGAGACCTTCGACATCCTGGCCGCGGCCTACTTCGCCGGCGGGCTCGTGTCGGCCGCCCTGGCGGCGCCGAGCTTCCGCATGAGCGCGGAAGCTCTCGCACCCGAGCTGGCCGCATTTTTCCTCCTCGGCGGCGTGCGGGCGGCGAGCGCGAGTCCCAGGTTCCGCACCTGGGCGCTGACCATTCTGGTCCTGACCGCGAGCGCGGTCGCCCTCCTCGTCCTCGCCGAAGGGCTCGGAGCGCTGCTCTTCGAGGAGACGATGCGACGACCTGGCGCGACGTTCGGCAACCGCAACTTCGCGGCGGCCTTCGTGGCAGTCTCGCTGCCGATCGCGGCGCTCCGGTTCGCAGAGCGTCGCCCGTGGATCGCCGCTGTCCCGATCTTCGTCGGCACCATCGCGGTGGTGCTGTCCCGCTGCCGCAGCGTGTGGCTCGGCCTCGGGCTGGCCCTCCTCGTCGGTGCGGCCGCTCTCGCGCTGCGCTGCGGGCGGCGCTCGGCCCGGCCGCTCGCCGTCACCCTCGCCGTCGTCATCGCCGCCGTCGCGGTCGCGGCCTGGGTCCCCTGGCCCGGTCTGGCCTGGCGCGACGACGCCCCGTACCTGCGCTCGCTGACGACGATGGTCGAGAGCGACCGCGGCTCCGCGAAGGGCAGAGTCGACCATGTCCGGATCGGCCTTGCTCTCATCGCGGACGCTCCCATGATGGGCGGCGGGCCGGGCACGTGGGCCGATCGGGCGACGGGGCGCGCCCATGTCATCGCCGGCAGCCACGCCCCCCCTCGCGGGATGCAGCCCAGTCCCCAGTCCGACTGGCTGCGGGTCGCGACGGACAACGGGCTCCTCGGTCTCGTCCTCATCATCGCCTTGACCGGCCTGGTCCTCGTCAAGGTGCGGCGGCGCATCGGCGAACGGCCCGCCGAGGGCTGCGCCGTCCTCGCCGCACTGGTCGTGACCGGAGTGCACTCGGTGTTCGACGCGCCGTTCTTCCGGCCCGAGGGACTCGCGGCGCTCGCCGTTCTGGTCGGCACGCTCGGTCGTTCACGGCCCCGCGTGTCAGTCAGCGGGCGGGCGTCCCGCGCCATTCTCGTCGGCCTGGCAGCCTGCACGGCAGCGTCGCTCGGCCTTCGTCTGGCGTCGGCGGTTCTCGCTCATCCAGGAGCGAGCGCGAACCGGCTGGATCTTTCCTTTCGCTTGCACCCTGGCACCGACGTCGGGACCCGGCGCGTCCGGGCCCGCCCGTGCGGCGAAGACTCGCTCGCGGCGGCCGATGAGGTCCTGGCACTGGGCCCGCACCGCTGGGGCGTGCTTCGCCTCGCCGAGGCGTGCGCGCGGCGTATCGGGAAGACCGAGCTCGCCGACGAGTATCGCCGTCGCGCCCTCGCCGTCGAGCCTCACCTCGAAGAGCTCCATGCCGCCCGCCGTCGGGGTCGGCCCCCGGCCGGGCCACCTTTGCCGAGACGGATCAGTCGATGAAGGCCCACAGCGCGCCGACGCGGCGCCTGCGCCCGAATCGCGCGGGCGGCGCTGCTCGTCGAAGAGCCCGTAGCCCGAGTCGCGACGTGACCCGATCGCGTGGATTCAGCCCGGTGTCAGCCGGGCGAATGTCTCCGCCTCGGTCCAGCGCTCGTGATCGCCGGCGAACGAGTGGCCGGGCGGCTTGCGGTCGATGAAGATCTCGCGCACCAGCCGGAACGGCGCCTGATCGTCGAAGGCGCCGACGCTCAGGGTGAAGGTCCCGGTCGGCTTGAGGAAGTAGAACAGCGTCGTCCCGCAGGCGGTGCAGAACCCCCGCTCGGCCCACGCGGAGCTGGCGTAGCGCCCCAGGCGCTCCTCGGAGCCGAACCGCACACCGGTGCAGGCGGCGCCCAGGAAGCCGGCGCCTCCGGACCACCGCCGGCACATCCCGCAGTGACACGCGTGGTGATCGTGTTCGACCTCGTCGGCCTCGAACGTGACCGATCCGCAAAGGCAGCGCCCCGTCATCATGGCGAGGAGCGTGGCCGCGCAGGGCTCGAACGTCAACTCGAGGCCCGGGCCCCGCCCGCAACCGGCGAGGCTCGATACCGTTGGTCGCCCACTGCGCGCTCCGCGACCGACGCTGGGGATCGCCTCCTCGATTCTGACAACAGGGGGGCGCCCGGTCCGAC
>DATFRY010000439.1:0-3612 GCA_035262925.1 Kofleriaceae bacterium
AGCAGCAGTACCTGCAGGGCTACCTGCCGATCGTGATGCTCCACCTCTACGCGAGCAACGCCAACACCATCGGCGGCGGCCACCCGGTCCTGACCGGGCCCGGCTTCGTGACCAAGGAGAACGCGTCCAAGGTGAAGGACCTGGCGGCCAAGGGGACTCGCTGATCTTGGCCGCGACCGGGCAGCAGCCGGCCGCCGAGGCGGGCACCGAGGCCGCGCGACCGGGCGGCGACGAGCGCCTGGTCGCGGTCAGCCCGATGCGCCGGCTGCTCGGTCGGCCCGAGCTCGGCGCCGTGGTCGGCGCGGTCGCGGTGTTCGGCTTCTTCGCCGCCTACACCGACGCGTTCGCCACCGCGCTCGGCTTCGCCAACGTGCTCGACGTGGCGGCGCCGCTCGGCATCATGGCGGTGGTGGTCGCGCTCCTCATGATCGGGGGCGAGTTCGACCTCTCGTGCGGCGTGATGACCGGCAGCGCCGGCCTGATGGTGGCGATGCTGTCGACCAAGCTGGGCTGGAACGTCTGGCTCGCGGTCGGCGCGGCGCTGTCGGCCGGCGCGCTGGTCGGGCTGCTGAACGGCTGCCTGGTCATCTGGACCCGGCTGCCCAGCTTCATCGTCACGCTGGCCACGTTTCTCATCCTGCAGGGCATGAACCTCGGCGTCACCAAGCTGGTCACCGGCACGGTGCAGGTGCGCGGCGTGGCCAGCGCGCCGGGCTACCAGTCGGCCTACGCCCTGTTCGCCCAGACGGCGGAGATCGGCGGGGCCAGCTTCCGCATCACCATCCTGTGGTGGGTGGCGATCGCGCTCCTGGCCACCTGGGTCCTCCTGCGCACCCGCTCGGGCAACTGGATCTTCGCGGTCGGCGGATCGGCGGCCGCGGCGCGCAGCGTGGGCGTGCCCACCGCGCGCACCAAGGTCGGCCTCTTCATGGCGGTGTCGATCGCCGCGTCGCTGGTCGGCATCATGATCGTCCTGCGCCTGCGATCGGTCCAGGCCAACCAGGGCATCGGCCAGGAGTTCCAGTACATCATCGCGGCGGTGATCGGCGGGTGCCTGCTGACGGGGGGCTATGGCTCGGCGATCGGCGCGGCGATCGGCGCGCTCATCTTCGGCATGGCCAGGCAGGGCATCGTGTTCGCCGGCTGGGACAGCGACTGGTTCCAGCTCTTCCTCGGCGTGCTGCTCCTGTCGGCGACCCTCCTCAACCACTACGTCCGCCGGCGAGCGGAGACGAGCAAGGCATGAGCGAGCCGGGCGAGCCGGGCGATGGCGAGGGCGGGAAGGGGAAGACGCCGATCCTCGAGACGCGCGCGGTCTGCAAGAACTACGGCAACATCATCGCGCTGCGCGACGTGTCGGCCGTCGTCGACGCCGGGTCGGTCACCTGCGTGCTGGGCGACAACGGCGCCGGCAAGTCGACCCTCATCAAGATCCTGTCCGGCGTCCACCAGCACGACGCCGGCGATCTCCTCATCGACGGCGCGCCGGTGGTCCTGGCCAGCCCGCGCGACGCGCTCGAGCGCGGCATCGCCACCGTCTACCAGGACCTCGCCCTGGTGCCGCTCATGTCGGTGTGGCGCAACTTCTTCCTCGGCGCCGAGCCGACCCGCGGCATCGGCCCGTTCCGCCGCTTCGACGTCGACTTCGCGCGCGAGACCACGCGCAAGGAGCTCAGGGCGATGGGCATCGACGTCCGCGATCCGGACCAGCCGATCGGCCAGCTCTCCGGCGGGGAGCGCCAGTCGGTGGCCATCGCCCGCGCGGTCTACTTCGGCGCGCGCCTGCTCATCCTCGACGAGCCGACCTCCGCCCTCGGCGTCAAGCAGGCCGGCGTGGTCCTGCGCTACATCGCCCAGGCACGCGACCGCGGCCTCGGCGTCATCTTCATCACCCACAACCCGCACCACGCCTTCCCGGTCGGCGATCGCTTCCTCATCCTCAACCGCGGCCAGAGCGTCGGCCACTTCGCCAAGTCGGAGATCGACAGCGACGAGCTGACCCGCCTCATGGCCGGCGGCGCCGAGCTCGACCAGCTCCGCCACGAGCTCGACCAGCTGCGCCCGAGCTCCTGATCGGACGGACCGCGACCCGCCTGGTCGGAGACCCGAGCGACCGGGCGTGCGACGAGATCCGGGGCTCCGACCTCGCGGTCGCGGCCGCCTTGCCGCGCCGCGCGACGCAGCGCCGCCCCGCCGGCGTTCTGCCCGGTGACTCGGCCCGGTCCGAGCGGCGAGACCTCCGATCCGCGGCGCTCTGAGCCAACCCCGAGGCGATGGGGCAGGCGCCGCGATGCGCGGCCCGACCGCGCCGGGACGCGCCCCGACCGCGCCGCGTGCGCGCGGCCCCGAGCGCGCCGCGGGCACGCGGTACGGAGTGCGCTGCGCAGCGCGGCTCCGATCCCGCTGTGAACGCGGCCGCGAACGCCGCGGACACGGCCCCGAGCGCGCCGCGATTGAGCGGCCCCCGAGCGCGCCGCGATACCCGGCCCGAGCGCGCCGCGAATGCGCGGCCCCGGGCGCGCCCCGCTGCACGGCCCCGAGCGCGCCCCGCTGCACCGCCCCCGCGCGCGCCGCGATACCCGGCCCGAGCGCGCCGCGATGCGCGGCTCCGGGCGCGCCCCGCTGCCCGGCCCCGGGCGCGCCTCGCTGCCCGGCCCCGAGCGCGCCCCGCTGCGCCGCCCCCGAGCGCGCCGCGATACCCGGCCCGAACGCGCCGCGATGCGCGGCCCCGGGCGCGCCCCGCTGCGCGGCCCCGACGCTCAGCCGTGCCCGGCTCGAGAGCGCCGCGTGCGCGCCCGAGCGCACCGCGTGCGCGGCGGCCGATCGAGAAGCCAGCCGGCGATCTGCCCGGTGACTCGCGCCGGGCTGCGCACCGAACGTTCCGAGCTGCCGCACTGATGATTACCCCGAGCAACCGGGGCGGCAAGGTGCACGGCGTCGATCGCGCCGCTTGCACGAGGCCGCCGCGCCGGCCGCCGGCGCCCATCCCTCAGGGCTGGGCTGGTCCCCGCGAAGCTTCAGCCGCATCGTCCGCGACGCGTCGTCGTCCCGCCGCAGGACGACGGACACGTGGCCAAGCAGATCCTCGATCTTCGCCGCGCCCGCCTGATGGTCCGCGCGTCAGGGCTGAGCCGCGCGATACTCCACCCGCCTGACCCGCGACGCATAGGTCGTCCGGCCCAGGACGACGAGCGCCTGGCGCAGCAGGTCCTCGATCGCCACCGCACCCGACGCGGCAGCCTCGGTCGTCGCCCGACGCGCATCGGCCGCTGGCACACCCATCCTCCGCAACCCGGCGACCACGTCTGCCACGTCTGCCGCGTCCGCCACGGCGGCTTCGTCCACCACGTCCGCCACGGCGGCTTCGTCCGCCACGGCGGCTTCGTCGGCCGCGGCGGCTTCGTCGGCCACGCCGGCCACGCCGGCTTCGTCGGCCACGTGGGCTTCCTCGGCCGCGTCTTCCGCGTTGGCCACGCCCACCACCGCTCCTTCGGCGGGCTGTGGCGGCTGCTGCTGACCGTACAGCCTCCCATCGGCGTGCCGGAAGACGAGGTCGGGCGCGCTCCCCTCCACGACGATCAACCCGCGATGGACCAGGTCGTGGTGGATCGA
>DATFRY010000440.1:0-11774 GCA_035262925.1 Kofleriaceae bacterium
TGCCGACCAGCTCCGACTCGCTGCCGTAGCGCACGACCAGCGAGGCCAGGAGATCGTCGGGCACGCCGCCCAGCGACTCGACCACGCGCGCCGCCACGACCGCGACCAGCGGATGGCCCGACTTCAGCGCGTACCAGCCGACGGAGCGCAGCACATCGATCGCGGCCGGGCCCTGGCCGAGCGCCGCGAGACAGTCGCCGACCCGCAAGCGCGATTCATAGTCGAGCGGCGCGGCGGCGACGATCGCGTCGTACAGGCGAAGCGCGTGCATCGCCTCGCCGCGGGCGAACAGCCGCATCGCGTGCGCCTTGATCTCGCCGAGCCCGGGCATATCACCGACGGTACTCGACGTGGGCGCGCCCGGACGTTGGATTGCACACTTTTTATGCGAGACCTATACTGCCCCCACCCGCGCCGGAGCATCACCACGTGAAACGCTGCGTCCAGTGTCAAAACGATCTGCCCGACACCGCCGTGCACTGTGTGTACTGCGGCGCGAAGCAGCCCGCAGTGCCCGCGCCGGTCGCGGGTCCAGGCGCGCGCACCGTGATGGGCTACCCGGGCATGGCCAACGACGTCGCGCGGCAGGCGGGCGGACCGCCGCCGGGCGCGCCGGCCGGCAAGCGCGCGGGCGCGCCGGGCCACGTGTCCGGCTATGACGCCACCCAGCCTCTGACCAACGATCGCTTCCGCGACGCCCGCGGCGCAGGCGGCAACCACGGCGGGGCGCCGGCCGGTGGATTCGGGCCGCCGCCCGGGCGCGGGCCCGGTCCGGGGTCGGGTCCGCACGGCTTCGATCCCGGACCGCAGCGCGGCATGGGCGCGGGCTCGCCGCAGCCGCGCGGTTACGGGCCGCCGCCCGGGCCGCAGGGCCCACAAGGCCCGATGGGCCCGATGGGCCCCATGGGATCGATGGACGGGCCGCACGGGTACGGGCCGCCGCCGGGTGGGCCAGGATTCGGGCCCGGCCACGGTCCTGGCTCGGGGCCGTACGGGTCGGAGCACCCGGTTCAGCCCGGTCATCCGGGGCCGCAGGCCTTCGGGCCGCCCGGCCAGGGATTCCCGCCCGCGCCGCAGCACGGCTTCGGTCCGCCCGCCGATCCGGCCTTCGCCCTCGGTCCGCGACCGGGCTCGCAGCCGCAGCAGCACGGCTTCGCGCCGCCGCAACAGCACGGCTTCCCGCCGCCGCAGCAGCAGGGCTTCGGACCGCCACAACAGCACGGCTTCGGACCGCCGCCGGGCGATCCGGCGTTCGCCGCGCAGCCGCATCTCTACGGGCCGCCGCCGGCCGGCTCGGGCTTCAGCCCGATGCACGGGCCGGGGCCGCTCGGTCCGCAGCACGGCTACGGGCCGCCGCCGGCCGGCTTCCATCCGCGCCCGGAGACCGAGCTGGTCGCGCCGCTGCGGCCGCCCTATCTCGCCGCCGAGAGCGTGCGGCCGGGCGGCGGGCATGCCGAGCCGTGGAGCGAATCGCTCAAGACGTTGATGCTGGTCTTCGGCGTCCTCCTCATCGCCTGCTTCGTCGCGCCGTGGTCGGTGCTTCCGGGCAAGACGGCGTTCTCGTGGACCATGCTGACCGGCGACACGCCGATGTCGGCCAAGATCGTGCCGATCCTGTTCCTCGCCACCGGGGTGCTCGCGGTCCTGTTCGGCGGGCTGCCGCTCGGCACGATGGCGCGCGGATTCGCGTCGGCCGGGATCGGGCTGGCCCCGATCCTGTTTCACGCCGTCGTCCCCGCGTTCGACTGGCGCGTCCTCATCGGCCTGGTCGGCGCGGTCACGCTGGTCTCGGGGCTGCTCGTCAGGTCGCATTACCCGGGCGAGATGATCGGGAGGCTGCTGGCCACGATCGGGGCGATCTGCGTCCTCTTGCAGGTGCTCATCCCGGCGGGCGGAACGGTGCCGCTGGTGCAGCTCTTCCAGGCCATCGGGCAGGGCTCGGCGCAGATGACCGTGCTCGCCATCGTGAATCTCCTGCCGGTCGTGCTGGCGCTGCTGGCGTTCCTGGTCTGGCTGCCGCCGCCGGGGCGAGCCGGCGCGCACATCATGGCGTGGGCGTGGATCGCGCTGCCGCTGGTGGTGGCGGTCGCGAGCTGGCTGGCAAGCGGCAACCTGGGCGACACGCTCAAGACCGGCCTCGCCGTCATCATCTACATGCCCATCGCGGCCGCGGCGTGGACCGCGCTGACCTGCTACGGCGTCGCGACCGTCGTCGGCAAGCAGCTCGAGCACACGTCGTACTAGGGCGAGCGGATGTGCGGCGCGAGGTCGAGATAGGGCGCACCGTCCTCGGCCGGCCGATCATGGCGCTTCACCTGGCCCCGGCCGCGTACGCGCGCGAGCGGCCGGCCGCGCTGCTGTTCGGCGCGATCCACGGCGACGAGCCGCTGGGCGTGCACTGCCTGGTCCAGCTGACAGCCGAGCTCGTCGCGCAGCCGCCCGGGCGCGACACGTGGATCATCCCGGCGCTCAACCTCGATGGGCTGGCGGCCGGCACCAAGAACAACGCCAACGACGTCGACCTCAATCGCAACTTCGCCGCCGCGAACTGGGTCGCGGCGCACAAGGCGGGCTACTTCCCCGGCCGCGCGCCGGAGTCGGAGCCCGAGGTGCAGGCCCTCGTCGATGTGATCGCGCGCAGCGGTGCCGAACGGCTGGTCGCCCTGCACTCGCCGTTTCGCACGGTCAACTGGGACGGCCGCGGCCACGACCTGGCCGGGCGGATGGCCGCGCACAATGGCTACGGCGCGAGCGGCGACATCGGCTATCCCACGCCGGGCTCGTTCGGCTCGCGCTACGGGGCCGACCTCGGCCTCGAGGTGGTGACGCTGGAGATTCCATTCCTCGAGGAGGGCCAGGCGTGGCTGGAGAACCGCGCGGCGCTGCGCGAGGTGGTCGACCTGCCGCCGTGAGCAGGGCCAGCGCGGTCTTCCCTTCCCTGTGACTTTCTGTCACGCTGCCGGCCGTGCAGGCAGGGTCGGCAATCCCCTGGAGTGAGGTGCTCGAGCTGCAGGTCTTCAAGACCGCGGCGAAGCTGATCGAGAGGCGCTGGGGCATGGGGCTCGGCTATGCCGATCGCGCCGGGCTGGCGCGTCCCCCGCGCGCGGTGTCGGGCCGCAGCTTGTGCCCGCTGGTGCAGAGCCGCGAGGTCGGCGAGCGCGCATGCCTCGAGCACGCGCGCACGAGCCTGGTCCGGCTGGCCAGCACCGACGGTGCGAGGCCGCTTCGGCTCGCGTGCCACGCGGGGCTGCGCGAGATCGCCGCGCCGATCGTCGTGGACGGCGAGCTGTGCGGCGCGCTCCTGTGCGGCGGGCTGGCCGAGGAGGAGCGCGGCGAGGTGCCGGACGCCCCGCACCAGGCGTGCCTGAGCGAGCGCGAGGTGCGCCTGCTCGAGGACCTCATGGGCGAGACCGCCAGCGCCATCGCCGACGAGCTGCGCGGCCGACTGCAGCTGCCGTCGGCCAAGAGCGACCTGGCCCGCGAGTACGTCACCCGCTACAGCTACGACGCGATCATCGGGCGCTCGCCGCCGATGCAGGACCTGTATCGGCTGCTCGACCGGGTGGTGGAGTCGGAGTCGACGGTGCTCATCGAGGGCGAGAACGGCACCGGCAAGGAGCTGGTCGCGCGCGCGATCCACTACAACAGCGCGCGCAAGCACCGGCGCTTCGTGGTGCAGAACTGCTCCGCCTTCAACGACAACCTGCTCGACTCGGAGCTGTTCGGGCACAAGCGCGGCGCCTTCACCGGCGCGATCGCCGACAAGCAGGGCCTGTTCGAGGTGGCGCACGAGGGCACCTTCTTCCTCGACGAGATCGGCGACATGTCGGCGACCCTGCAAGTGAAGGTGCTGCGCGTCCTGCAGGAGGGGACCTTCACCGCGGTGGGCGACACGGCGCCGACCCAGGTCGACGTGCGCATCATCGCCGCCACCAACCGCGACCTCAAGCGGATGGTCGAGCACAGCGAGTTCCGCGAGGACCTCTACTACCGCATCCACGTCATCCACCTGGTCATCCCGCCGCTGCGCGAGCGGCCGGAGGACATCGACCTCCTGTGCGACCACTTCCTGGCCAAGCACGCGCGCAGCCGGCGCCCGAAGCGCATGTCGGACGCCTGCCGCGCCCGCCTGCGCGCCTACGCCTGGCCGGGCAACGTGCGCGAGCTGGAGAACGAGATCGAGCGCCTCATCGTGCTCTCGGCCGACGACCGCATGATCGACGAGGACCTGGTCTCGGCCCGCCTCAAGGAGGAGGCGCCTCCCGCCGCCGAGCGCCGCCAGGACGCCGGCGCCGCCCGCCCGCGCACCTCGCTGCCCGACGCCGTGCGCGCCCTGGAGCGGAAGATGATCGCGGCGGCCCTCGAGCACCACCGCGGCAACAAGACCCGCGCCGCCGACGAGCTCGGCATCTCGCGGCGAAACCTCATCCGCCTGGTCCAGCGCTACGGCCTGTAGGGCCGCGTCCGGCCGCGCGCCGGCTGGACCCTCGGATCACCCGATCTCGTCGATCGCGGCGACCACGAGCTCGACCTTCCACGGCTTGGCCAGGACCGGGCGCCGGGCCTCCTGGACGAACTCCTCGGCGCGCGGGGTGAAGGCCCCGCCCGAGAGGAAGACCAGGCGCCTGACCAGGTCGGGGGCCGCGGCGGCCAGCTGGTGGTAGAGGTCGACGCCGCTGAACTCGGGCATCATGAGGTCGCACAGGATCGCCTGGAACTCGCCGTCCAGCGCCCGCTTCAGCCCGACGCGCCCGTCGGTGGCGACCTCGGTCTGGAAGCCGCGCGAGCGGAGCAGGCGGCTGAGCGCGTTGGCCACGAACGGCTCGTCGTCGATGATGAGGATGAGGCCGCGCTTGCCAGACGGCTCGGGGGCCGGGCGCGGCGCGACCACCGGCGCGGGCGGCGGCACGATGGGCAGGCGCACGTGCGCGGCGGTGCCCTCGCCGGCGCGGCTCTCGAAGTGGATGTGTCCGCCGCAGCTCTCCAGGATGGTGCGGGTCACGCTCAGGCCCAGCCCGGTCCCCTTGCCCGCCGCCCGCGTGGTGAAGAACGGCGTGAACAGGCGGCTCAGCGTCTCCGGGGTCATGCCGACTCCGGTGTCGCGCACCGCGACCGAGACCTGGTCGCGCGCGCGGTGGGTGACCTCGATGCGGATGTCGTTGCGGCCGTTGTCCGCCGCCTCGACCGCGTGGACCGCGTTGGCGATGAGGTGGATGAAGACCTGCATGAGGCGGGTCTCGCTGCACGCGACCCACAGGTCCTCGGGCACCTCGATGGCCAGCTTGGCGGTGTGGCGCACCTCGTTGGCGAGGACGCGCGCGGCTCCCTCGATGGCGCCGCGCAGCGGCACCTGCTGCGCGGCGGAGGGGTCGTCTTTCTGGCTGGCGTTCTTCATACCGGACACGATCGCGGCGATGCGCGCGACTCCATCCTTCATCTCGGCCAGGACCTCGTGCAGCGCGACCCGCCCGGGGTCGGCCGGCTGTGTCTCGATCGACTGGACGCGCTCGGCGATCCAGTCCAGGCCGCCGGTGACGACGGCGAGCGGGTTGTTGATCTCGTGCGCGACGCCGGCCGCGATGCTCCCGATCGCGGCCAGCTTGTCGGCCAGGATGAGCTGGTTCTGCAGCGCCTTGCGCGCGGTGACGTCGCGCAGGGCCGCGATGTAGCCGACCACCCAGCCCTTGTCGTCCTTGAGCGGGGCGGTCGCGACCTCGAACATGCTCTCGGACTCGGCCAGGACGATCGGGATCTCGCCGGTCCAGCTGCCGCGCATCGAGATGGCGCGCTGGATCTCCTGCACCCGATCGCCGCCGAGCAGCTCGTGCAGCTGCGACGGCTGGCCGCCGCTGCGGCGGTGAAACGTGGCCTGCGCCTTCGCGGTCCAGTCGGTGATGCGCCCGTCGAGGTCGGTGACGACGATGGCGTCGTGCAGGTTCTCGAGCACCTGGGTGACCCGGCGCAGCTCGCGCTCGGCCCGCTTGCGCCCGGTGACGTTGGTGGCGCTGCCGCTGATGCTGAGGCCGGTGGCGGTGCGCGCGGCGTGCGCGTGAAGCGACAGCCACACGTCGTCCTCGCCCGAACCGAGCAGCCGGACGTCGAACTCCGCCACGTCGCGGTCCGCGCGCAGGCCGGTCAGCGTGTCGAGCAGGCGCGGGCGATCGTCGGGGTGGACCAGCGCGAGAGCCTGCTCCGGCCGATCGATGATCCCGTCGACGCCGATGCCGGTCACCTCGGCGAAGTTGTGCGAGACCGAGAAGCGCCGGGTCGTCTGGTCCCACTCCCAGAGCGCGATGCGCGCGCTGACCAGGAGATCGCTCACCCGCCGGCTGCGGCTGTGCGCGTCGCGCACCACCTGGATCAGGCTGCGGCCGATGCCGACCCGGTCGCCGATGCGCAGGACCGCGCGCTCGACGCGCACCCCGTTGACGTAGGTGCCGTTGGTCGAGCCCAGGTCGACCAGGCCGATCTCGCCGTTGGGGAGCAGCGAGACGCGCGCGTGCTCGCGCGACAGGCTCTCGTCATCGACCCGCACCGATGCGTCGGCTGCACGCCCGATCAGCACCCCCGCGCTGGTGATCGGGATCAGCTGGCCCACGCACTCGCAGATTCCGCTCTCGAGCACCTCGAGGCAGGGCTCCAGGGGGATGGCGATGTCCGACGTGACGGTCTGGCTGTCCCAGCCCACGCGGACATGATCGGCCTCCCAGGGAAACTCTTGAGCCTGCTGGGGGCGATCTATCCGAATGGCCGAGTGTGCCGAAACGTATAGCCCGCCCGCACCAGCGCCTTCGGCACGGCGGGGCGGCCGGCGAGCAGATATTCGGCGAGTCCCCCCACGGCCAGGCGGACAAGCGGCGCCGGAGCCGGCAGCCAGGCCGGGCGGCCCAGCGAGGCGCCGAGCTGGCGGGCGAACTCCGCGTTCCGCAGCCGCTCCGGAGCGACCAGGTTGACCGGCCCTGCCAGCTTCGGCGAGTCGAGCGCCAGGAGGTAGGCGCCGATCGCGTCGTCCACGTGGATCCACGACACCCACTGGCGGCCGTTGCCGATGCGGCCGCCGACGTAGTTGCGAAACGCCGCAGCCCAGCGGTCCATCGGGCCGCCCTGGCCGCCCACCACCATGCCTGTGCGCATGAGCACGACCCGGAGGCCGAGCGGCTCGGCCTCGCGTGCCTCCTCCTCCCACTCGGCGCACACGCGGGCAAGGAAGTGCTCGCCGGGCGGCGCGCTCTCGTCCACCTCGTCGTCGGCGTCCTCCGCCTCGGGCGGGACGTCGATGTCGAGCCCGTAGTAATCGATGCCGGAGGCGCTCACCAGGACGCGCGGACGCGCCGCGTCGGGAGCGGCGGAGATGGCCGCGACCAGGTTGCGCGTGGTGTCGACCCGGCTGTCGCGCAGGAGCTGCCGCACGCGCGCATCCCAGCGCCGGCTGCCGACCGGCTCGCCGGCCAGGTTGACCGCCGCGTCGCATCCGGCCACCCGCTCCCGCCACGGGCCGGCGTACTGCGGATCGGCCTCGACGATCTCGATCGCGGTCGAGTCGCCGAGCCGTGCGCGCGCGGCTCCCGCGCGCCGGCTCACCACCACGATGGTATCGCCGCGCTCGACCAGGGCCGCGATGAGGGCGTGGCCGATGTAGCCGGTGCCGCCGGTGAAGAAGATGCGCATCAGAGGACCGACGTCCTTCCGCGCCCCGAGCGAACCGGCGCCGCCAGGCGCTCGCGCACGAAGGCCGCCGCAGCGCGCGCGGCGTCGGCAAGGCTTGCCCCGCGGGCCAGGTGGCAGGCGATGGCGGCGGCGAGCGCGCCTCCCGTCCCGTGCACGTCCTCGCCGCCCGGCACGCGCGCGCCCTCGATGTCGAGGAGCTCGTCGCCGGCGGCCAGCACATCGACCGCCGCGCCACCCGACAGATGCCCGCCCTTGACCAGGCAGGCCACCCCGTCGCCGGCGATCGCGCGGGCGGCGCGCCGCATGTCGGCGACGTCCTCCACGGCGAAGCCGGCCAGCGCCTCGGCCTCGGCCAGGTTGGGCGTGACCAGCGCGATGTGATCGCGGAGCGTGGCCAGCGCGCCGCGCGGATCGCCGCGGTAGAGGGCCGCGCCGCCCGCGCTGGCCCGGAGGACCGGGTCCCACACCAGCGGCGCCGCGGTCAGCCGCAGCGCCTCGGCCACCGCCTCGGCCACCGCCTGGTCGCCCAGCATCCCGATCGCGCCGGCCACGACCTCGGCGTCGCTCAGGAGCGCGCCGAGCTGGGCGCCGACGAGCTCGGGCTCGACCGGCTCGACCGCGGCCACGTCGCTGGTGGTCTGCACGGTCAGCGCGGTCACCACGCCGACCGGGCGCAGCCCGTGGATCTCGGCCACGCGCGCGTCGGCCAGAAATCCGGCTCCGCCGGACGGATCGAGGCCGGCGACGAGCAGCAGATTGCCCGCGCCCTGCCCTCTAGCCATCGAACGCGGCCAGGCCGGTCACGTCCTGCCCGACCACGAGGGTGTGGATGTCGTGCGTGCCCTCGTAGGTGTAGACCGACTCGAGGTTGAGCATGTGCCGCCCGCACTGGTACTCGTCGGTCACGCCGTTGGCGCCCAGGATGTCGCGCGCGTTGCGGGCGATGTCGCGCGCCCACGCCACGTTGTTGCGCTTGGCCAGCGACACGTGCTGCGGCCTGAGCGCGCCCGTCTCCTTGAGCTTGCCGAGCCGCCAGTTGAGGAGCTGTGCCTTGGTGATCTCGCCGACCATCTCGACCAGCTTCTCCTGCACGAGCTGGTAGCCGGCGATCGGGCGCGAGAACTGCACCCGCTCGCGCGCGTAGGACAGCGCCTCGTCGTAGCAGGCCAGCATCGCCCCGACCGCGCCGAAGCAGATGCCGAACCGCGCCTGGGTCAGGCAGGCGAGCGGGCCCTTCAGCCCCTCGACTCCCGGCAGGAGCGCGTCCTCGCCCACCTCGACGTCCTCGAGGATGAGCTCGCTGGTCACCGAGGCGCGCAGGGACCACTTGCCGTGGATGTCGCGCGCCGTGAAGCCGGGGGTCGTGGTCGGGACCAGGAACCCGCGCACCACCCCGTCGAGCTTGGCCCAGACCAGGGCCACATGCGCGATCGAGCCGTTGGTGATCCAGCGCTTGGTGCCGGTCAGGCGGTAGCCGCGCGGGCTCTTGACCGCCGTCGTCAGCATGCCCGATGGGTTGGAGCCGAAGTCCGGCTCGGTCAGGCCGAAGCAGCCGATCAGGTGACCGCGCGCCATGTCCGGGAGGTATTTCTGCTTCTGCGCGTCGGACCCGAACGCCCAGATGGGATACATGACCAGCGAGCTCTGCACCGAGCAGAAGCTGCGCACGCCGCTGTCGCCCCGCTCGAGCTCCTGGCAGATGAGCCCGTACGCGGTGGGGCTCATGCCCGGGCAGCCGTACCCGGTCAGGGAGGCGCCGAGCAGCCCGAGCTCGCCGAAGCGGGGGATGATCCGCAGGGGGAAGACGCCGGCCGAGAAGTGCTTGCCGATGTCCGGCATCACCTCCGCCTGCACGAACGCGCGCACCGTGTCGCGCGCCATGCGCTCTTCCTCGCTGTACAGCCCATCGATGGCGTAGTAGTCGAGCTCGCGGAACATGAGGCCGTCGGCGGTATACTGCCAAGCGGTGCGCCGCGCAACCACGGTCGTCCCCGCGCTGGCGCTCGCCGCGCTCTCCGTCTTCCTCGCACCCGCGACGGCCCGCGCCGGCAACCACGGCGCGGCCGCGCTGGGCGCCGCCTACCGCGCGTTCGCCGACGGCAAGTACCGCAAGGCGCTGACCCTCGCGCGCAAGATCGACCGCAAGCACGTGGTGAGCCGCGACTACGTCGCCTACATCGCGGCGCAGTCGGCCGCGCTGAGCGGCGAGCCGGAGGCCGCGCTCGACGAGCTCCGCGCCCTGGCCAGGGACAAGGACTCCCGCTTCCGCTCGTGGGCCAGCTGGCGCCTGGCCGACTGCCTGTGGCAGCTCGGGCGCACCGAGGACGCGCGCGCGGCCTACGCCGATCTCCTGGCCCACGACACGCGCTCGGGCGACCCGGCGATCGCGCGCTTCCGCGTGGCCGAGGCGGACGCGCGCGCCGGCCGCAAGGAGGCGGCGGTGCGCGGGTTCGTCGGGCTGCGCATGCGCCACCCGGGCCACATGCTGGAGGCGGCCGCCACCGATCGGCTGTTCGAGCTCGGCGGCGCGGCGGCCGCGGCGCTCAGCGCGCAGCAGCGCATCGCGCGCGCGGAGACGCTGAAGGACGCCAAGAAGTGGGACCTGGCCGTCGCCGAGCTGCGCCTGGTGTCCGACGCCGAGCCGGAGGCGACGCGGCGCGAGCGCGACTTCACGCTGGCGATGACGCTCTTCAAGATGCGCCGGCAGTACCAGCGGGCCAGCGACATCCTCCTGCACATCTACCCGCAGATGGGCGACCGCGCGGCCGAGGCGCTGTTTCACGGCGCGCGCGCGCTGTCGCGCGCCGACCGCGACGCCGAGGCCATCGGCTACTACAAGAAGGTGGTCGCCGACTACCCGCGCTCGGACTGGGCCGCCGAGGCGCAGTTCCTGTCGGGCTGGCTGGAGTTCAACCAGGGCCGGTTCCGCGAGGCGCTGCCCGGGCTGGCCGAGTCGCGCCGGCGCTTCTCGCGCTCGAAGTTCGCCGACGACGCGCTCTGGTACACCGCGTTCTCCCACTACCTGGTGGGCGAGCGCGACAAGGCGCTGCCGCTGTTCACCGAGCTGGCCGGCAAGGGCGGCCGCCTCGAGGGCGGAAAGGGGCAGTACTGGCGCGCGCGCACGCTCGACCTCCTGGGGCGGAAGGCCGAGGCCGGGCACGAGTACCGGGCGCTGGTCGGCCGCTTCCCGCTGTCGTGGTACGCGCTGCTGGCGCGCGCGCGCCTGGCCGAGCGCGGCGAGAAGATCGATCCGTTCGGCGATCACCCGCGCTCGCCCGACGCGGCCACCCAGGTGGCGCGCTCGCTCGACAAGAAGCTCCTGGCCGACCCGCTCATCCGCAAGGTCGACGAGCTGACCGCGGCCGGGCTCGATGTCGAGGCGGGCGAGGAGCTGGCGCGCGGCGAGAAGCCGTTCATCAAGCACCACGCGCGCCCGGCCGCGCTCGCGGTCGTGCTCGACCGCTACCGCAAGGCCGGCAACTACAACCGTCCCTGGGAGCTGGCCTCGTCGTGGGGCGGCAACGAGGCGTTCGACGCCCCGCCCCGCGGCGCGGCCCGGGTGTGGTGGGAGCACGCGCTGCCGCTCGCCTATCGCCAGCTGGTCGACAAGTACCGCGCGGCCGGCGGCAGCCCCGACTACTACCTCTACGCCATCATGCGCAAGGAGAGCGGCTACGACCCGCACGTCCACTCCTACGCCGACGCGATCGGGCTCCTGCAGATGATCCCGCCCACCACGCGGCGGGTCGCGCCGATCGTCGGGCTCACCTACTCCGACGACGTGCTGTTCGACCCCGACTTCAACATCCACACCGGGGCCTGGTACATCGGGCGCCTCCTGCAGAAGTTCAAGATGCAGATCCCGCTCGGCGCCGGCGCCTTCAACGGCGGACCGCGCCCGATCATGCGCTGGCTCGAGCTCTACGGCGACCGGCCGATGGACGAGATGGTCGAGCTGGCCGCGTACACGCAGACGCGCGAGTACATGAAGAAGGTGACCGAGATCTACGCCCGCTATCTCTACTTCCACAGGGGCGAGGTCTACGCGCAGCCGCTCAGGGTCGAGCGCGAGTACCAGAAGAACGAGCTCACCTATTGAGCTATGC
>DATFRY010000441.1:0-5205 GCA_035262925.1 Kofleriaceae bacterium
CAGTACGGCGGCGGACCGTCGATCTTCGGCGGCGACCTCTGGCTCATCAACGGCGAGGGCCTCCTCGGCCTCGTGGTCAACGGCGCCATCACCGCGATCCTGGTCCTCCGCTGGCGGGCCAGGCGCTCGACCGGCGTCGCGGCCCAGGTCTCGGCCTGAGACTGGCCACGGCGGCCAATCGTCGAGCGGGGCGGAGGATGGCTGCTCGTTCGTGCAGCCGGTGATCTCGCCCAGAACGCGTGCGAAGGGCGCCAACTCCGCGCGTGGCTCGCGGCCGGGCGCGGCACGACGGATGCAGCGGAGGCGGGCGCGTGGCCGAACAGGACCGATTTCTCCCCGGGAGCAGCCCTACTCGCCGCGACCTCCTCGCCGGAGGCGCCGCCCTCGCCGCCGCAGCGTGCGCGCCGAGGTCGACCGCGGCGACGCCGGGCGCCGGAGGGCCGGGGCCAGCCCGGGCGATCGAGCCGGGCACGCACACATCGCTCGGCTCGATCAAGCAGGTCGATGCCGGCGTCCTCGACGTCGGGTACGCCGAGGCCGGGCCCGCCGGCGGTCCCGTCGCCATCCTCCTCCACGGCTGGCCCTACGACATCCACAGCTTCGTCGACGTCGCGCCGTTGCTGGCGGCGGCGGGCTACAGGGTCATCGCTCCGCACCTGCGCGGCCACGGCACGACGCGGTTTCTCTCGGCGGAGACGTTCCGCAACGCGCAGCAGGCGGCGGTCGCCCTCGACATCATCGCGCTCATGGACGCGCTGTCGATCGAGCGGGCGATCCTGGCCGGCTATGACTGGGGAGCGCGGACGGCCAACATCATCGCGGCGCTGTGGCCCGACCGCTGCAAGGCGATGGTCTCGGTGAATGGATATCTCATCAACAACCGGGAACGCAACAAGCTGCCATTGCCGCCGAAGGCCGAGCACGGATGGTGGTACCAGTTCTACTTCGCCACCGAGCGCGGCCGGGCCGGCTACGACGCGAACCGGCGCGAGCTCGCGAGGCTCATCTGGCAGGGCAACTCGCCGAGGTGGGCCTTCGACGATGCGACGTTCGATCGCTCCGCGGCCTCCTTCGACAACCCCGATCACGTCGCCATCGTGATCCACAACTACCGGTGGCGGCTGAGCCTGGCGGAGGGCGACCCGCAGCACGACGACCTGGAAGCGCGGCTCGCGGCCGGTCCCGTCATCGCGGCTCCGACCATCACCCTCGACGGCGACTCCGATGGGGTCGCGCCGGCGTCGGACGGGACATCGTACGCCGCGAAGTTCTCCGGCAAGCGCGTCCACCGGGTCATCGAGGGCGCCGGGCACAACCTGCCGCAGGAGGCCCCGCGCGCCTTCGCCCAGGCCGTGATCGACGTCGACCGCTTCTGAGCATCGTCGATCGATCGCGGCGGTCGGCGATCGGGCGGGCGGCGATCGCGGCGGTCGGCGGCGGGCACGAGCTCAGGCGCCGCCCGGTCGGGCTCGACCGGCCGGCCGGGACAGCGCCTCGGCCACCTCGGCGGCGGACGGGCGGAGCTCCGGCTGCAGATGCACGCACCGATCGAGCAGCCCGGCCACATCGGCGTCGAGGCCGGCGACGGCGCGCAGCGACGGCGGCGCGGCCGGCTGCCGGCCCACCAGGCACTCGAGCGCCGCCGGCGGCCGGTACGGGGCCGCTCCGGTCAGCATCTCGTGGGCGATGACGCCGAGCGAGAACACGTCGGACGCGGGCACGGCCGCGCGCGGGCCGATGACCTGCTCGGGCGCCATGTAGCCCGGCGTTCCGAAGATGGCCCCGGTGGCGGTCAAGGTGACGATGCCGGTCTCGCCGAGCGCGTCGATGTGCGTGGCCTTCTGCGTGGTCGCGTCGGGATCGCCGTCGGGGGCGGGGCGGAGCAGCCCTGCGATCCCGAAGTCCGTGATCCGCGCCGCCCGCGGCTGCGCGCCGTCGAGCAGCACGTTCGATGGCTTGAGATCGCGGTGGATGAAGCCCTCGGCGTGGATGAAGGCGAGCCCGGCTGCGACTTGCGGGAGGATCTCCAGGGCGAACCGCGCGTCGCCGAAGCGGTGCCTGAACGCCTCGAGCGACGCTCCCTCGACCAGCTCCATGATGAGGTACAGGCCACCGGAGGTCATGCCGATGTCGACGACCGGGACGAGGTTCGGGTGGTCGAGGCGCGCGGCCACGTGAGCCTCTCGCGCGAGGCGGGCCTGCGCCTCCGGGCCGCCGACCTCGTGCAGCCGCTTGAGCGCCAGCCGCTTCCCGTCGGCCAGGCGCTCCACCTCGTAGACCGCGCCCATCCCGCCCTCGCCCAGAAGCGAGACCACGCGGTAGCGGCCGTCGACCACGACGCCGGGGGTCCAGGTGCGGGGCCCGCGCTGGCTGGCCAGCGCGTGGGACAGCTCCCGCGCCCGCTCGGTCACCTGGCGGCGCAGCTCCGCGGCCAGCGTGTCGAGCTCGCGGTAGCTGCGAGCGACGCGCTGGGACAGGGAGAACGCCATCGACAGCAGCAGGAGGGCGAACGCGCCGACCGCGACGGAGTTGGGCAGGACATGCACCGTCGCATCGTCGACGATGGTGACGGCGAGCAGCCCGGCGAACAGCGCCATGCCGAACGCGATGACGCGCGCCTCGGGATGGCCGCGGCGAGCGGAGACGACGATCCTCGCCCCGGCGACCAGGACGCCGGCGGCGAGGCTCGCGTTCACCGCCGGCTTGAGCGGCAGGACGACCACGGCGGCGACCGCCAGCGCGAGGATGAGCCAGCCGAACAGCCGCAAGGCGCGCGGAGGCGTCTCGTCGATGACAGCCCAGGTGAACCTGAGGAGAGCCCAGATGGTGACGGCGGCGCCGACCGTGTTCGCGCCGTAGAGCACGATGTACGGCGCCGCCGCCGGCGGCAGCGCGGATGCGATGCCGGTGACATTGACGGTCAGCGCGCCGGCGCAGATCAGCCCGAACCAGAGATAGGCGCGCGCGCTCCGGCGGCGGCGGAACAGCTCCAGGTGATAGATCATCACGAACAGAAAGAAGCCCGCCGCGACCGGGTCGAACGCCACCGAGTGATGGGCCGCCAGGAGCGCGCGGGCCGCATCCGCCTCGATGGCCGACTCTCTCCCCAGCTCCCAGCCCCCGACCAGCGGCCCCGGGCCACCGAGGCGGAGCGCGAGCACCACCTCGCCGTCGTCGGCGAGGCCGGCGGGGATGCGGTACGTCGCGGCGGCGACCACCGGAGACAGAGGCGAGCCCGGCGCGCCGATCTCGCCGATCCGCACACCGTCGGCATACAGCTCGTAGCCGAGGATCGCCTCGTAGCCGGCCGGGAAGAGCACCGCCAGCGGCTCGTCGCCACCCAGGCCGGCGACCGCCACGCGGCGCCGCCACCAGCCTCCCTCCGGGATGGCGCCGGGGACCTGTCGCACCTCCCAGCCACTGTCGTCGAGCCCCGGGTCCGCGATCCGCGCGTCCCCGTCCGCTCCGCCGGGGCGAAAGCGCCAGGGCCCGTCGAGCCCGACCACGAGCGGCGCCGCATCCGCCGCAGCTGCCTGCGCCAGCAACAGGACGGTGACCACGACGGACAGCCTCATGTCGCGGGTCGAGAGAATAGGACAGGCCGAGCCGCCGCCACCAGCGAGATGCGTGGCCCCGGGCAGAGACTGGCCACCGGGGCCATTGTCGAGCCCATCGGACGATCCATGTTCGCTCGTCCACCCGGTGGTCTCGACAGGACGCGCGCTCCAGGGCCAGCGGCGGCCGCGGCACGACGGATGCACCGGAGCTGGCCGCGCGCATGGCGAGGAGAGCGATCATGTCCTCAACGTACAAGGCCGTCGAAGTCGCGAGTCGAGGAAAGTTTCGAGTGGTCGATCGTCCGCTGACCAGTCCAGGCGCCGGGCAGGTCCGGCTTCGCGTCGAAGCGTGCGGAGTCTGTCACTCGGATGTGGCGACCGTGGAAGGGCAGTTCCCGGGGATGACGTTCCCGAGAGTGCCCGGTCACGAGGTCATCGGGCGCATCGACGCGCTGGGGCCCGGGGTGACCGGCTGGGCGACGGGTCAACGCGTCGGGCTGGGCTTCTTCGGCGGACAGGACGGGACATGCGAGCCGTGTCGGCGCGGCGATTTCGTCCAGTGTCTTCATCCCGTCGTCCCCGGCGTCACCGCCGACGGCGGCTATGCCGAGGTTGTGATCGCGGAAGCCCGGGCGATCGTCGCCATCCCCGACGGGCTGTCTCCGGTCGCCGCGGCGCCGCTCCTGTGCGCCGGCGTGACCACCTACAATGCGCTGCGCAACGCGGGGCTGCGCGCGGGGGACCTGGTCGCGATCCAGGGAGTCGGCGGGCTCGGCCATCTCGGCGTGCAGTTCGCCCGGCGGATGGGCTTCCGCACGGTGGCGATCGGCCGCGGAGCGGACAAGGCGGTGCTGGCCCGCGAGCTGGGCGCTCATCACTACATCGACGCAGCCGCCGAGGACCCCGCCACCGCGCTGCAGCGGATGGGTGGCGCGCGCGCGATCCTGGCCACCGCTCCCAGCGGCAAGGCGATCGGACAGCTGTTCTCGGGCCTCGGTGTTCGCGGACGGCTCGTGATCGTCGGAGCCACGTCCGATCCGATCGAGATCCCGTCGTCGCTCCCCTTCATCTTCGGCGGCCGCACCATCTCGGGCAGCCTCGTCGGCAGCGCGATCGACGAGGAGGACACCGTCGCGTTCAGTGTCCTGCAAGACATCCGTCCAATGACGGAGACCAGGCCGCTGCTCGAGGCGCCCGAGGCCTTCGCGCGGATGTTGAGCGGCGCCGCGCGGTTCCGGATGGTGCTGGTCACCGACCGCTGAAGGTTGGAAGTCGCGACGCCCGGTCGACGTCGGACCAGGCTCGGCATCTCGCACCTGCCACGGTGGTGCGAGGATTGCAGTCACAGAGCCTCATATGTGGATCGTGCTCGGAATCATCCTCGTCGTCGGATGGCTGCTGCTCAAGCTCGTGTGGAACGTGGCGGCGCTCGGCGTGCACCTCCTCCTGGTAGGGGCCGTGATCGCCCTCGTGGTCCACTTCGTGCGCGGACGCTTCGGAGGGCGCGACTCGACCGCGGGCCCGTGATCGCCCGGCACGTCGAGGCAATACAGCACACTCGTCGGAGCGCTTCGGTCGCGGGCCGAAAATCGGGCGAATGAGATACGGTGGGCAGATTCCGCCTGGTACGCTCGACGCGCCATGGTGC
>DATFRY010000442.1:0-16852 GCA_035262925.1 Kofleriaceae bacterium
GCCGTCCCTCACCCACTCGAGCCACATCGGCCGGTCGACCTGGCCGAGCGAGCGCCGGCGGTGGCCGGTCACGTCGACGACCGTGACGTCCGCCCGGACGTCCTCGTCGGGCCCGATCGCGGTCACGGTGGCCAGCCAGCGGCTGTCGGCCGAGAAGCGGGCGTCCCGCTCCTCGACCCGGTCGACGGGAAACTCGTCGCCGGCCGGGCCGCGCACGCGCAGCTGGCCGCGCGCGGCGGCGTAGAGGAGATGCTCGCCGTCGGGCGCGGCCATGAGCAGGCGCTGGCTGAAGCTCTGGTGCGCCCCGGCCGGGTCGGGAGGGCGCACGACCAGCGGGACCCACTCGCCTCCCGCGCCCTGCAGCGCGATCCGCTCGAAGCCCACACGGGGCCGCGGCGCGATCGCTCAAGCGCGCCCGGCGCGCTCCTTCACCAGGAAGAGGAGGAGCGCGGCGGACCCGGCGAGCGCGACGCGGCCGGCGAGCGAGAGGTGCATCCGGCCTCCAACGCGCGAGCACGGGCCCCGCGCTGCCGTACCGCCCGGCCGCGCCGGAGCGCCGGCCCCGCCGCGGCCACTCCGCCGCCGGCCACCGGCCGGCTACTCGACCTTGATGCCGTAGCGCGGCAGGATCTCGCCGGTCAGCGCCTCCACGACCGCGGTCGCCCGCAGGTAGTCGGCCGCGGCGCGGGCGAAGCGCAGGCGCGCCTGGGTGTGCTCCTCCTGGCGGAGCAGCACGTCGAAGTTGCTCGACTTGCCCAGCTCGAAGCGCCCCGTCTCGGCCTTGATGTTCTTGTCCGTGAGATCGATCGCGGTGGTGCTGAGCCGCATGCGGTTCTGCGCCGAGTTGGCCAGCGCCACCGCCTGCGCCGCCGCCTGGGCGATCTGGCGCCGCATGTCGGCCATGTTGATCATGACGCGCTCCCGCTCGGCCTCGGCCCGGCGCGACTGGCCGCGCGCCGCATGCCGCCCGATCCAGTGCTCGAGCACGAGCTGGCCGCCGAACGTGTAGGCGTCGGCGTTCGCGGCGTTGCTGACCGAATCGGAGAAGTTGTCCGCGGCGCCGCTCAGCGTCCCGTTCACCGACAGGTCGAGGCGCGGCAGGAGCCCGTTGTTGGTCACCTCGATCTCGAGGGCAGCCCCGCGCCCCTGCGACTCGAGCGCGGCGATCTCCGGGCTCCTGGCCAGCGCCTGGGTCATCACGCCCTTGATCTCGATGGGGCGGACCTGCGCGTCGAGGGGCGCATCCGCCTTGATGTCGATCTGACCCGGCTCGATCTCGAGGCCGGCCAGTCGCCTGAGCTCGAGCGAGCGCTGGGTGACCGAGAGCTCGGCCACCACCACGTCCTCCTCGCGCTGGGCGATCACCTGGTCCACCGCCAGGAGCTCGGTGGGGGCGGTGGCGCCGCCGCGCACCGACGCGTCGGTCAGGCGCCGCCGCTCGCGCGCCAGGTCGAGGCTGGAGCGCCGGATGTCGAGCTCCGACCACGCGTAGGCCACTTCCCAGTAGGCCTCGACCAGGTCGCGGACCACGGTGCGGCCGGCCACCTCGCGCTGGAGCCGGGCCTGCTCGGCGGCCAGCTGGGCGCGCGTGCGCGGGGCGCGGGTCACCGTCTCCCAGCCGCCGCGCAGGATCGGCTGCGTGATCGAGCCGGTGACCGCGCTGGAGTACTCGGTCGCGCTGAAGGGAGTGCCGGTCTCGAGATCGCGACCCAGGAGCTTGGCGCGGTCGGTCTCGGCCTTCACCGACACGGTGGCGCCGGTGAAGAAGAGCTTGGTCAGCGACAGGCTCCCCTGCAGGGCCTTCGAGTCGTCGATGCCCCCGTTGCGCGCCACCGCGAAGTCCGACTGGGCGACGTCGCGGTTGTAGGCGCCGGTGGCGTTGAACAGGATGTCCTCGAGGCCGACCTGCTCCATGACGGTGGCGTCGGCCACCGCCACGTCGATGCGGGCGGTGGCGAGTCCCTGGCTGTTGCGGACGGCGTGCTCGAGCACGGCGGAGAGGCTCATCGCGCTCGCGTTGTCCGTCGCCGTCGGTGTCGACGGCGCGCGGGGCTGAGGCGCGGCTGGGGGCGACTGCGCGAGCGCTGGGAGCGAGAGCGCGCCGCCCGTGAAGCAAAGAAGGCCGGCCAGAATGCCGGCTCGAGATCGGATCATGCGCTGCAGCGTCGCGGCAGCGGATGCCCATGTCAATCCTTGCTCGGCCTCTTTACCCCTTTTCATTCAGCGTGATAGGGTCCGCCAGTCAATGGCCGTCAGTCTCCGGACCTACACGTTCCTCGACGCGCTGCAGCCGCAGCTGGCCACTTTCGTGGGAAAGACGGCTCGCGGCTTCCTCCCAGTTCCGGGACAGGCGTCGCTCTGGGTGGAGATCGCCCCCGGGATCGCCATCAATCGCGTGACCGACTCCGCACTGAAAGCGACAAAAGTGCAGCCGGCGGTCCAGGTGGTCGAGCGGGCCTACGGGCTCCTCGAGGTCCACCACCACGATCAGGGCGAGGTGCTGGCGGCAGGCCGGACCATCCTCGCGCACCTCGAGCTGGAGGAGGACCAGCGCCTCAAGCCCAAGGTGCTGACCAACCAGATCATCCGCTCGGTCGAGGCCTACCAGACCCAGATCATCAACCGCAGCTCGAGCGGGATGATGGTGCTGCCGGGCGAGTCGCTCTTCATCCTCGAGACCGAGCCGGCCGGGTACGCGGTGCTGGCCGCCAACGAGGCGGAGAAGGCAGCCCACGTCTCACTGGTCAACGTGACCCCCTACGGAGCCTTTGGCCGGCTCTACCTGTCCGGCCCCGAGGCCGAGATCGACGCAGCCAGCGAGGCGGCCAGCGCCGCGCTCGGCGGCGTGACCGGACAGGAAGCGCAGAAATTCGTGGACCGCTAGCCGGCGGATGGAGAAGCCGGCGGCCCTGCAAGGAGTCGTGAAGTGGCGGACGCCCTGGGAATGATCGAAGTCAGAGGTTTCGTCGGCATGGTCGAGGCCGCCGACGCGATGGTCAAGGCGGCGAAGGTCGAGCTCGTCGGGTTCGAGAAGACCGGCGGCGGCTACGTCACGGCCATCGTGCGCGGCGACGTGGCGGCGGTGAAGGCGGCCACCGAGGCCGGCCAGCGCGCGGCAGAACGCGTCGGCGAGGTGATCGCGGTGCACGTCATCCCGCGGCCGCACGCCAACGTCGACTCGGCGCTTCCGCTCGGCCGGACCACGGCCGAGGGCAAGTAGGCGGCGCCGGGATGATCCTCGGCAGGGTGGTCGGCACCGTGGTCGCGTCCCGCAAGGAGCCGACCATGGAGGGGCTCAAGCTGCTCCTGGTGCGGCCGTGCGAGGTCGACGGCACGCCGTCGGGGGCACCCATCGTGGCGGCCGACGCGGTCGGGGCCGGCGTGGGCGAGGTGGTCCTCTACGCCGCGGGCAGCTCGGCGCGCCAGACCGAGGTCACGACCAACCGGCCGGTCGATCACACGATCATGGCGGTGGTCGACCAGGTCGAGATGGGCGGCGAGACCCGCTACGTCAAGGACTGACCGGGGTGGCGCCGATGCAGCTCGACGAGGCGCGGATCGCGGAGATCGTGGAGCGCGTGATGGCCCGGCTCGGCGCCGGGCCGACCGCCGCGCCCGCGCCTCCGCCTCCCCCGTCACCGGCGGCCAGCGGCGGAGGTGCGGCGCGCATTCCGCGCGCGACCCTGGGCGTCTACGCCGACCCCGAGGCGGCGGTGCAGGCCGCCCGGCGCGGGTTCGAGGCCAACGAGAAGGCGCCGGTGGCGCTGCGCGCGAAGATGATCGCGGCCATGCGGGCGGTGACCGCGCGCCACCTGGTGGAGCTGTCGAACTACGCCGTGGAGGAGACCGGGCTGGGCCGGGCCGAGGACAAGCTGGGCAAGAACCGGCTGGTGATGGAGAAGACGCCGGGGCTCGAGATCCTGCGGCCGGTGGCGTTCACCGGGGACGACGGGCTCATGCTGACCGAGCGCGCGCCCTACGGCGTCATCCTGTCGGTCACGCCGACCACCAACCCGACCGAGACGGTCCTTTGCAACGCCATCGGCATGATCGCCGGCGGCAACGCGGTGGTGTTCAACGTCCACCCGTCGGCCGCGCGGGTGTGCAACTGGTTCGTGCACCTCCTGAACGAGGCGATCCAGGGCGTGGGCGGCCCGCGCGACGTCATCGTCAGCGTGGAGCAGCCGACCATCGAGAGCGCCAACGCGCTGATGGCGCACCGCAACATCCGCCTGGTGGTGGTGACCGGCGGGCCCGGCGTGGTCAAGGCGGCCATGAACTCGGGCAAGAAGACCATCGGCGCCGGCCCGGGCAACCCGCCGGCGGTGGTGGACGAGACCGCCCACCTCGACCGGGCGGCCGACGCCATCGTGCGCGGGGCGTCGATCGACAACAACATCATCTGCACGGCGGAGAAGGAGATCATCGCGGTCGACTCGATCGCCGACGAGCTCATCCGCCAGCTGGGGCGCAAGGGCTGCCTCCTGCTCGACGCCCGCCAGGTGCGCGAGCTGGAGCGCGTGGTGCTCGACGGCGACGCCACCAACAAGAAGTTCGTGGGCAAGAACGCCTCGGTCATCGCCGAGCAGATCGGCCTGCGCGGCCACGGCCCGGATCTGCGCCTGCTCCTGTGCGACGTGCCGGAGCAGCACCCGTTCGTGCAGCACGAGCTGCTCATGCCGGTCATCGGGCTGGTGCGGGTGCCGGGCGCCACCGAGGCGATCGCCGCCGCGGTGCGGGTCGAGCACGGCTTCCACCACACGGCGGTCATGCACTCGGCCAACATCGACAACATGGCGGCCATGGCGCGGGTCTGCAACTGCTCCATCTTCGTCAAGAACGACTGCAACCTGGCCGGGCTGGGGCTGGGCGGCGAGGGCTACACCTCCTTCACCATCGCCAGCCCGACCGGCGAGGGGCTGACCACCGCGGTCCACTTCACGCGCGAGCGGCGCTGCACGCTGAAGGACGCGTTCCGCTTCGTCTAGCGGAGCGGCCGGCCACGATGGCGGGACACGACTCAGCGGCGCGCGGCCCCGCCCTCGGCCTCCTCGAGCTCTCGCTCATCGCGCGCGGCGTGGTCGTGGCCGACGCGGTGGTCAAGCGCGCGGAGGTCGAGCTGGTCGGCTCGCGCCCGGTGCCGGGCGGCAAGCACCTCGTCCTGCTCGGCGGCGGCGTCGACGAGATCGTCGAGGCGATGGCGGCCGGCCGGGAGGCGGCGGGCGACGCGCTGGTCGACCGGCTGCTCCTGCCCTTCCTCCACCCGCCCATCTGGGCGCTGCTGGGCCCGCCGGTGCACCCGCGCGAGTGGGCCGACGGCCCGACCGGCGCGGTCGCCATCGTCGAGACCGCGACGGTGTGCGCCGCGGTGCACGCCGCCGACGCGGCGGGCAAGGTCGCGCCGGTCGCGCTGCGCGACATGCGCCTCGCGGTCGGCATCTCGGGCCGCGCCTTCTTCACCATGACCGGCGATCTGGCCGACATCGAGGCCGCGGCCGGGGCCGCCCGCGACGCGGCGGCCGGCCGGCTGCTGGATCTACAGATCATCGCGTCGCCGGCGCCCGAGCTCATCGGGCAGCTCATCTTCTGACGATCAGGGCTCCTGTCCGCCTCCGCTCTGACAGACCTGTTCGACCACCACGATCTTTCCGTCGTGGCACTCGATGATGGCGTAGCCGCTGCCCGACCACTGGAACACGTGGGCCGCGTGCGCCGTGTAGCTGCCGCCATCCGGGATCACGATCGGGGTGTTGTGGGAAGGGTTTTCCATGCAGCTGACGCCCGGGCTGCTCCACGCGAACGGGCGGAGCAGCGTGCAGCTCGCGCCCAGTGTCTGCACCGGGGTCTCCGGGCCGGCGCCGAGTGGCGCCGCCTCGTTCCCGATCACCTCGGCCTGATCCGCTTGCTCGCCCTCATCCACGGCGTCGAGGGCGCAGCCGGCCGTGCCCCACAGCAGCAGCGAGAGGGTCGCCGGGATCGAGAACAGCCGCTTCGTCTTCGTCATGGTCACCTCCGTTGAGTCCGGTCGCCGCGTCACTCTCGACGACGACAGACTGTTGTCGGACCGACGAAGGACTTGTTGCGTACTGGAGCCGAAAACCTGGCCCTGGGCCGAGCGGCACGGTCCGCTCGCTGTGAGTGTGATCAGCGTCGCCGGGCCGGCGCGCGGGAGACTCGCAGCGCGAAGCGGAGCTCGCCGTCGGCGATCGCGGCCTCCACCACGCGCGCGGTGAAGCGGCGGCCGCCGACCGCGATCTCGGTCGCGGCGGCGAGCTGGCGGGTGTGGTCGACCGAGCGGGTCACGAGCTGGCGCAGCCAGACCGCGATCTCGAGGTGGGCCGGGCCGCGGACTCGCTCGATGCGCTGATCGAGCAGGTCGACGACGAGCCGGCCTCGGCGGACGGACAGGCGGGGCCGGAGGCCGACCTGGAACGAGGAGCAGCCGCCGCGCTCCTGGAAGACGTGGACCACGAGCGGGCGGGCGGAGCGCCCGGCCAGGTAGTCGAGGCGGGGCACGTACTGCCCGTCGGGGCGCGGCTCGAGCGAGCGCGTGTAGCGGCGCGGCAGCCGGCCGCGCTCGATGGCCCAGTTGGCCAGCTCGGCGGCCGCGCTGCCCGAGACGCGCAGCGACAGCGCGGCCGCTGTGTCGGCCGCCCCGCCGGTCGGGGACGCCCCGCCCGCGGTCGCCGCATCCGCCCGGTCCGTCGCCGCCGCCCCGCCCGCGCCCGCGGCCGGCGGCCGCCTCTCGGCCCGCAGGCCGCGCCGCACCGGGAGATCGGTCGCGACGTCGATCTCGAGCGCGTCGCCGCGCGTCTGCAGCGACGCCCCGCGGATCGGCACGTCCGGCAGGCGCACGCGCAGCCGGGTCAGCTCGCCGAGCCGGCCCAGGAGCGCGGCGCGCAGCAGATCGAACGCGGCGCCGGCCAGATAGGAGGCCGCGCGCCCGCCGGCGCGCTCGAGCAGCGCGCGCGGCACCCGGTCGCGGATCGCGCGCGGCAGGCGCCGGCCGATCGCGTCGGCCAGGGCGCGCTCGGCCCGCGGCGCCAGCTCGGGCCGGACGTGCTCGAGGTTGCGCGGGCCGAACCCGATCACGACCTGCGCGCCGCCGGCCTCGCGCACCAGCGCCGGGGCGATCGCGGCCTCGACCGCCAGCCACGTGATCGGCCCGTCGGCGTCGCCGATCTCGAGGCGGATGGCCGCGCGCACGCGGTCGGGCCCGGCCGGCAAGAGCCGCACCTCGCGCGCGACCGCGGTCAGCCCGCCACCCGGGACCGCCACCGGCAAGGAGCGGGGCAGGGCGATCTCGGCGGAGAGCGGCTCGTCGCGCAGCGTCTCTGCGATGAGCGCGTTGGCCGTGGCGAGCGATATCTGGAGCTGGAGGTGGGGCCCGACCGCCGGCGCGCGTCGGGCCAGCGCGTCGCGCTCGGCCGCGATCTCGCGACAGCGCGAGCCGCAGCCCGCGCCGGCCGCGAGGGCTGCGATCCCGGCGAGCGCGGCGGCCCGCACCGAACGCGCTACCAGCCGCCGCCCGCCTTGTCCTTGTCGTCGCCCTTCGCGTCGGCCTTGGCGGCCTTCTTCTTCCCGCCGCCGTCGCCCTTGTCGCCCTTGGCACCGTCGCCCTTGCCACCGTCGCCCTTGGCGCCGCCGTCGGCGCCGCGCGAGATGGTCACCTTCTCCAGCTTGACCTCCTCGACCGGCCGCGACTTCTCACCGCCGCCCTCCTGCATCTTGGTCTCGACGCGGGCGATCTTCTTCACCACGTCGATCTCCTTGCAGCGGCCGAACACGTTGTACTTGCCGTCGAGCTCGTGGTGCGCGAGCTCGGTGATGAAGAACTGGGCGCCGTTGGTATCCGGACCGGCGTTGGCCATCGACAGCGTGCCGGGCTCGTGCTTGAGGTCCGGTGACACCTCGGTGGCGAACTGGTAGCCGGGGTCGCCCGAGCCGGTCGCGGTCGGGTCGCCGCCCTGAATCATGAACTCCGGGATCACCCGGTGAAACACCGTCCCGTCGTAGTACGGCCGGGTCTCGACCTGGCCGCTCTTCGGGTCCTTGAACGCGTGCTTGCCGCGCGCCAGGCCGATGAAGTTGGCCACCGTGACCGGCGCGCCCTTGTCGAACAGCTCGCAGTGGATGGTGCCCTTGGACGTCTCGAACGTCGCCGTGAGCGGGCCGTCGCCGGTCAGGTCGGAGGTGTAGGCGGCCAGGTCGTCGGCGGTCGGCGGCCGCACCGTCGCCGTCGCCTCGCCCGCGGCGGGCGCCGCCGGCTCCTGGCCGGCCGGCTTCGGCCAGTCCTCCTTCTTCTCCGGAGCCTGCTCCGGCTGGCTGGTGGCAGCCGTGCCCTGATCGTCGGGCTTCTTCTCCTTCTTGCAGGCGGACAGCGTCGCCGCGACGGCGAGCGAGAGCGCGATGAGTAGGACCCTTTTCATGCGCCCGGACATACTACGAGGCCGGCTCCGGTGCAAAGCCGGTGCGCACCGGCCCGCACCGGCCCGCACCACGCGCCCGGGCGCGCCTCAGTGCCAGAAGCCGATCGAGATGCCGCCGTTGCCGTAGTGCCGGGCACCGTCGCTGGTGAGGGAGAGGCGCACCCGGTAGCGCTCGTTCCAGAAGCAGAACGACCACACCCTGACGTCGAGGCCGAGCGTGACGTGAAGCCGCCCCGAGATGTCGCTCCCCTCCGGATCGCGGAAGCGGGACGGCTCCCAGTAGCTCCCGCCGCGGATGCGAAACCGGCCGGGCACCCACTCGTACTCCACGCCGGCGCGCGGCGAGATGCCGACGTCGCGCCCCGAGGGCTGCAGCTCTTCCCTGGCCGCGAACGCCTCGACGCCGTAGCCGCTCGGCACGTGACCGGTGACCACCAGGTCCGCGGCCAGGAGCAGGTACTTCTCGTCCCGCCACTGCGAGCGGATCTTGCGGTTCCACCGGGTGGGAGCCCGCCGCCATGCCGCGCCGATCGAGACCTGCCAGGGCAGCGCGGCGCGCTCGGGCAGGATGTAGCCCTCGCAGTCCTCCGGGTCGCACGCGGCCACCTCGACCTGCTCGCTGTTGACCGGCAGGCTGCCGGTGAGCCCGACCCGCACGTCGCGGTCGGGCGGCCGCCACAGCCCGCCCGCCTCCAGGGCCACGCCGTTGATCGAGAAGAGGTCGGTCGATCGATCGATGCTGCCGCTGGTGTCGACCCGGCTCATGCGGAACTGCCCGGCGCGGGCGCCGACGCCGGCGGTGATCTCGTCGCCGAGGAAGCTGCGGGCCAGGGCGACCCGCGCGATCGTGGTCTGCGGCAGGATGTCGACGTCGGCCGACTGCTCGATCGGCTGCTTGTAGTAGAGGATGGTCGCTCCCAGCCCCCACGGGCCCAGTTGCCCGACGATGCCGGCGGTCAGGAGCGGCCCGTCGAAGAGGCCGTAGGACGAGCTCTGCTCGATGCCGTTGTTGTCGAAGTCGGTGCCGACCGCGCTGCTGAGGTAGTCGAAGTGCCAGTCCCAGTCCCAGTGGCGGCTCGAGCTCTCGGGCCGCACCGCCACCGCGGCCGGGTTGAACAGCGACCCGGCCGAGCCCACGCCGGTGGCCACGGCGGTCCCCGCCATGCCGACGATCTGCACCGACCCGAGCACGGCGCCCTGATCGAGGTCGAGCGTGTAGTCGCGGCCGGTGATGGCGGGGAACTCGGCCTCGGGCGCGGTCTGCGCGCGCGCCGCGGCCGGCGCCAGCGCCGCCGCGGCGGCCACCAGCGACCAGGCCCGGCTCCGCGCCCGAACCGATGTCCAAGACCGGAAGCGTCGCGGCACCATCGCGGCATCATAAGATAGACTTGCCGCGTGGCTGAGCGCGAGCACCACGTGACGCGCGACGAGGGCGGTGACGACACCGCTTTCGGCTTCAAGCGCCACTTCGTCCTGCCCGGCTTCGCGCTGGCCCTGCTCGAGCTCCTGGCCATCGTGTGGCCGGTGCTCAGCCTGTTTCGCCCGACCATCCCGGATCGATCGATCCTCCTGCGCGTGGCCATCCCGGCCCTGGCCGGCGCGCAGATCGCCTGGTGGGCGGCGCTCGGCTCGTGGCTGACGCCGCTCTTCCGCGCCATCCAGGTCAAGCGCCGCGGAGGGCATCTGCCCGACGATCTGGCCGAGGCGTCCTACCGCGCGACCTGGCGCCTGCCGCGCCGCGCGCTGTTCGTGCGCGTCGCGCTGTGGATGGCGGTCGCGCTGGCCCACGGTTTCTACCTGGAGCGCCACGGCGACTGGACCTATCACCAGGTGGTCGAGCTGGCCGCGATCACGGGCCTGTGCGCCCTCGCGGTCAACCTGGTCCGCTCGGTCTGGTACCAGCTCATCCTCGCCCGCCTGCGCCGGCGCCTGTTCGCCGGCCTGCCCGCGCTCACGCTGTTCGCCGACGGCTACTTCGGCGACCTGGTCCACATCGCGATGGTCGTGTCGGCCGCCACCGCCAGCGCCATCGCGGCCTTCAGCTACTACTTCCTGCCGATCTCGTTCGAGCAGACCCTGCAGCTGCACCTGGTCATCCCGGCCTCGCTCCTGTTCGCGCTGGTCGGCATGACCCTCGTCACTCACCACGCGCGCCGCGTGATCGACAGCTACCTGCGCGGGTCGGCCAGCGAGCGCGACACGCTGTCGACCCGGGTGTACCGCCGCGCCCAGAGCCTGGCCTACCGCCTGGCGGTGGCCCACATCGCGCTGTGGGCGGTGGCCGCCATGGTCGCGGCCTGGCTGGCGCGCAGCTTCCTCGAGCTCGAGAGCGACGACGCCATCCTGATGCTGTGCATCTGGCTCGACATCGCCATCGGCGCGTCGATCTACCAGGTCCTTTGGCACCGCGACACCGTCCGGCCGCTGCTCGACCAGCTCACCCTGCGCCACCACCTGCCGGTGCGCGCCATCCGCCCGAGCCTGTCCCTGCGCGGCAAGCTCCTGCTCCAGTTCGGCGGCATGGTCCTGTTCGCCGTCGGGCTGGCGCTGTTCTGGGGCTTCATCCAGTACAAGAACCTGGTCACCGACTTCACCGCGCGGCAGGCCGACCTCGGGCTCACCTGGCTGCGCTCGGAGGTGCAGGGCGCGGCGGCGGCGCGCGCGACCCCGCCCACGCCCGATCTGGTCTACCAGGTGCTCTATCAGGCGGCGGGCCAGCACGTGGCGCAGGGGGGCGAGCCGCCGGCCCAGCGCCCGGCCTACCGCGGCCCCGAGGCGACCAGCGCGGTCTTCTACTACGTGTCCAGCCAGCCGGGCGCGTCGGTGCTGGCGGCGGGCGGCGGGTTCATGGGCGCGCCCGAGCTGCCGTGGTACGCGCGCGCCCAGCTGCAGCTGCCCGCGCCGGCCGACGCCGAGATCGGGCTCGACGCCTACTCGCTCGACGGCCGTCGCGGCCGCCTGGTCGTGACCTGGCAGGGCAAGAGCTACGACCTCGGCGGGCTGGCGGTCTTCTATCCCAACTACCGCGGCCGCGGCCCGTCGCTGGTGCGGCCGGTCAAGGAGCTGCTCTTCTTCTTCCTGGTCCTGTTCGGCACCTGCGCCGGGTTCGTCGGCTTCACGGTGGCGCAGTTCGTGCGGCCGATCCGCCGGCTCGAGCAGCGCGCCGACGGCATGGCCCGCGGCGAGCTGGCCCAGCCGGTCTCGTCGGGCGGCGAGGGGGACGAGATCGGGCGACTCACCTTCGCGCTCGAGGAGATGCGGCGGGCGCTGCGCGAGAAGCTGCGCTCGACCGAGGAGGTCAACCTCGACCTCGAGCGCGCGGTGCAGCGCCGCACCGCCGACCTGGCCAAGAAGAACCGCGAGCTGGCCGAGACGCTGGAGAAGCTCACCCGCGCCCAGGACCAGCTGGTGCGCTCGGAGAAGATGGCGTCGATCGGGCAGCTGGTCGCAGGCATCGCGCACGAGATCAACAACCCGGTCAACGCGATCGTCAACACGGTCGGCCCGCTCGAGGAGGCGATCGAGACCATCGCCGACGCCGAGGCGTCGGACCGGTCGGCCGCGCAGGGCGACGTGGTCGAGATGCTGCGCGTGGTCCAGCGCGGCGCCCAGCGCACCAAGGCCATCGTGCAGGCGCTGCACAACTACTCGCGCACCGACGACGAGAGCGTGGTCGAGGTCGATCTCAACCGCAGCCTCGACGACTCGCTCGAGCTCCTGCGCCACCTCCTGCGCCAGTCGATCCAGGTCGAGCGCGACTACGGCGCGGTCGGCCGCATCCGCGGCCACGCCGGCCAGCTCAACCAGGTGTTCATGAACCTCCTGACCAACGCGGCCCAGGCGGTGGCCGGGCGCGACAGCGCGACCATCTGGATCGCGACCTACGAGGGTCCGAGCGGCGTCACCATCGAGGTGCGCGACAACGGCCGCGGCATCCCGCCCGAGGTGCTTCCGCGCATCTTCGATCCCTTCTTCACCACGAAGGACGTCGGCGAGGGCTCGGGCCTCGGCCTCTCGATCGTCCACGGCATCGTCGAGCGCCACGGCGGCGAAATCGAGGTCGACAGCACGCCCGACGTCGGCACGCGCTTCCGCGTTCAGCTGCCGCGCGGCGGCCTCGAGCGCAACGCCCAGGGCGACTCCGGGTCCGCCCGGTCCACCACGGGCGGCGCGGCCGGCTGATCGCGCCGTGCCGCGCATCGCCGACTGTCGCGCGCGCGCCACGCGGCCCGCTCCCGGTCCACGCCGCCGGCCGCGATAACTGCGTGGAACCAACCGCGCCGCGCCGAGGCACGGCGGTTGCTATCTCGTCTCGCCATCACCATGGCGCGATCGATCTTCCGGCGGCTCGGCCTGTCTGCATGCCTCGCTCTCGCGGCGACGACGACGACAGCGTCCTCGTCCGGCTGCGTGATGTCCCCGCGCACGGCGGACGCGCTGGGCAACGTCGCCGTCGCCGCGCTGTGGACCGCCGCCGTCGCCGGCGAGATCGCCCTGCTCACGTACCACGACGCCCACTACCACAGCGATCACTGCGGCCACTACCGCCGCTGGTACGGCGGGCGCTGGGTCTACTACTACGGCGGTCACTGGGAGTACTACGACGGCGGCGCCGGCAGCTGGTACTACTACGAGGAGTAGCCGGCAGCCCGGCTCGCATCGCCGGTGAAACGCGAAGGCGCGACGGACGCCGAGGGACGGAATCCCTCGTCGGCCCTCGGGTCTTCGCATTCGTCGTCTGGGCCTCGCGACTCCCTTGCCACTTTGGCAAGCCCCTGCTATGTCGCTGCCAGTCTGGCACAATCGAGCCAGCTGAATGCCGTCAAGGCCGCCACACGCGCAGCGAACTGAGGTACTTATGCAGCCGTGCGGCCTGGCACTGGCCTTGTACTAGCCCGACGCCGGAGACCTCCATGCACCACCTCACCACTCCTGTGGGTCCCGCCCCCGACCCCGCGCCCTCCAGCCCCGCCGAGCTCGCGGGGCGAGACGGCGCGCGCACGGCGTCGTGGGACGGCCACCGACTCGTGCTCGTCGTCGACGACGAGCCGGGCATCCTCGACTCGCTGGGCCGCATCTTCCGCCGCGAGGGGCTCGACGTCATGACCGCGTCCGACGCCGCGGCCGGCCTCGAGATCCTGCGCAAGCAGCGCGTCAGCGTCCTCCTCACCGACCTCATGATGCCGCGCACGACCGGCATGGACCTGCTCAAGGCGACCAAGACCGTCGCCCCCGAGACCGAGGTCGTGCTCATGACCGCGTACGGCACCGTCGAGACCGCGGTCGCGGCCATGAAGGAGGGCGCCTACGACTTCGTCACCAAGCCGCTCAAGCGCGCCCACGTGGTCCGCATCGTCAGGAACGCGCTGGAGAAGCAGTCGCTGGTCATCGAGAACCGCGCGCTGCGCGCCCAGCTGGCCGAGAGGCGGCGCCGCGCCATCATCGGCACCTCGCTGGCCTGGCGCCGCACCATGGACATCGCGGTGCAGGCGGCGGCGAGCGAGGCGACGGTGCTCCTCCTGGGCGAGAGCGGCACCGGCAAGGAGCTGCTCGCGCGCACCATCCACGAGAACAGCCCGCGCGCCAGCCGCCCGTTCGTGCCGATCAACTGCGCCGCCATCCCGGAGTCGATCCTGGAGGCGGAGCTTTTCGGCTACGAGAAGGGCGCCTTCACCGGGGCCACCCAGCGGCGCGAGGGCCGCTTCGAGGCGGCCAACGGCGGCACGCTCCTGCTCGACGAGATCGGCGACATGTCGCGCCACGTGCAGGTCAAGCTGCTGCGCGTGCTCCAGGAGGGCGAGATCGAGCGCCTGGGCGGGGCCGGCCGCGCCATCCCGATCGACATCCGGCTCATCGCGTCGACCAACGTCGACCTCGGCCGCGCCGTGCGCGAGGGCCGCTTCCGCGAGGACCTCTACTACCGCCTCAACGTGGTGCCGATCCAGGTGCCGCCCTTGCGCGACCGGCGCGAGGACATCCCGCTCCTGGTCCAGCACTTCATCCAGCTCTACGCCGAGAAGAACGGCAAGCCCATCACCGGCTGCAGCCGGCGCGCGATCGAGCTCCTGTGCGACTACGCGTGGCCCGGCAACGTGCGCGAGCTGGAGAACGCGATCGAGCGCGCGGTGGTGCTCTCGCGCGAGAACGCGATCGGCGAGGACGACCTGCCGCGCGACCTGCGCGCCGCGGCGCAGAGCGGCGCGACCGTCTCGGTGGGCGGCGGCGTCCCGTCGCTCTCGTTCCCCATCGGCACGCCGCTGGCCGAGATCGAGATGAGCGTCATCCACGAGACCCTGCGCCAGACCAAGGGCGACAAGCGGCTGGCCGCGAAGCTGCTCGGCATCGCGACCCGCACCATCTATCGCCGGCTGGAGGCGACCGACGCCGAGGCGGAGGGCGAGGGCGACGCGGACGCCGATGGCCCGGAGATGGCCGACCCGGCCGACGACCCGGGCGCCGACGTCGACCGGCCGGCGCTGGTGCGCCACGCCGAGCCGGCGGCCAGGAGACCCTGAGCCATGAGCGTGGACGTCTACATCAAGAAGTACTTCTGGGTGCTGGGCGTGCTCGTGGTCGTGGTGTGCTCGGCGCTGGCCGCCAGCGCCGTGAGTCACATGATCGAGGCGACCGCGCTGGCCGACAGCGAGAAGCCGGCGCACCGCGCGGTCGTGCGCCCGCCGGTGGCCACCTCGGCGGCCGAGCAGGAGAAGTCGCGGGCCAGCAAGTCGGGGACGCCGCTGTCCGACCGCAACATCTTCTGCTCCGTGTGCCAGCCGGTCCAGCCGGTCGCCGCGCAGGCCGAGGCGCCCGTCGATCCCAACAACCCGCCGCTCACCACGCTGCCGCTCCGCCTGGTCGCGACCCACATCGCGGTCGAGGGCGACTCGGTGGCCACCATCCTCAACACCTCGAACGAGGTGCAGGGCGCCTACTGGATCGGCAGCACGATCCCGGGGGCCGGTGAGGTGACCCGCATCCTCGCCAAGTACGTCGACTTCCAGAACCAGACGTCCAACCGGCTCGAGCGCATCTCGCTCCTGAGCGGCGAGGCGCCGCCGGCGCCGGCCGTCGCCGCCGCCCCCGAGCCGGCGCTCACCGACCCGCGCGCGCAGCGCGACGAGCTGGTCGCCGCGGTCGACGCCGGCGTGCGCAAGCTGGACGACACCACCTACGAGGTCGATCGCTCGGTGGTCGAGAAGGTGCTGGCCAACCCGACCGCGGTGTCGCGCGGGGCGCGCATCGTGCCGTCGGTCAAGGACGGCAAGCCCAACGGCTTCAAGCTCTACGCCATCAAGCCGAGCTCGGTCTACTCCAAGATCGGCCTCATGAACGGCGACACCCTCCACGCGGTCAACGGCTTCGAGCTCAACAGCATGGACAAGGCGCTCGAGGTCTACACCAAGGTACGCGAGTCGAGCAGCTTGTCGGTCTCCATCACGCGGCGCGGCAAGCCCGTTACCCTCAACTACACCATCAAGTGACCATGCGCCTGTCCCCCTCCCCCTCGATGACGAACGAGACCCGAACCGGGCGGGCGGCGGCGGCCGTCGCCTCGCTCTTCCTGATCTCGTACGCGGCTCCGCCCAGCGCGTCGGCTCAGCCACCAGCCCAACCAGCGCCATCGGCCCAGCCGGCGCAGCCAGCACCGCCGGCCCAGCCGCGCGGCGCGGGACGCACCGGCCGCCAGCCGGGGCAGCCCGGGCAGGCCCGGCCCGGCACCGTCCGGCCGACCTGGCAGCGCAGCACGCCGACGGCCGGGCCCCGCGGCATCGGCCCCAACGCGGCCGCGCAGGCAGGTCAGGGCGCGGGCCGGGCCGGGGCTCAGCCCGGCGGCGCCCAGCCGGGCAGGCCGGCCAACCCGGCGGGCCCGGGCGGCTCGCCGACGCCGCGCGCCGGCCGGTCCGGCGCGACCACCGGCCGCGGCTCGAGCGCCACCCCCGGGAATGTCGGGCGCAACACCAGCGGCACCGGCAACACCGTGCCCGAGGGTGAGACGCTGAACGACGAGACCCTGTACGCCTGCGACAAGGCGAAGGGGCGCTTCAAGGTCAACCTCGCGCCCGACATCGAGCTCAAGGACCTGGTGACCTGGGCCTTCAGCTTCACGTGCAAGAACTTCATCTACTCGTCGGCCATCGGGACGCGCGCCGCCAAGGTGACGATCAAGTCCCCCGAGTCGATGACCGCGCGCCAGGCCTGGAGCGTGTTCCTGGTCGCGCTGCAGAGCATGGGGCTGACCGTGGTGCCCAAGGGCAACGTGCTCGAGATCGTCGAGTACGCCCAGGCCAAGACGGCGCCGCTGCCGATCTACACCCAGGGGCGGCCGGCCAACTCGGATCAGATGGTGCGCGCGGTCCTGCGCCCCGAGCACCTGCCGGTCGACGACATGGCGGCGATCTTCACCGAGATCAAGTCGGCCAACG
>DATFRY010000443.1:0-4533 GCA_035262925.1 Kofleriaceae bacterium
GACACCGACACCGTGGTGGCCCCCGAGCCCGGCGAGTACGACATCGCCGCGATCCACTACCTGTACCAGCAGTCGCAGGATCTGCCGGCGCAGCCGTTCTGCACCGACGAGGACATCGCGCTCGATCCCAACTGCGAGATCTTCGACAGCGGCGCGGCCCCGCTCACCGACTACTGGGCGCCGCTCTACGACCTCGTGACCTCGCTGATCCTGGAGCAGGCCTTCCCGGTCGACTTCGTCGACATCGGCGGCCTGCCCGAGCTGCTCGGCTTCGCCCGCGACGACGCCGCCGCCGGCCTGGTCGACCCCGCCGACCGCCTGCTCGCCGCCAACCTGGCGCTGGGCCGCATCGGCGTGCCGCTCGATCCGGCCGACGCCGCCGACCCGGCCATCCTGGCCCAGATCGACGCCATGGCCGACATCGTCCTCCACCGCATGGTGCTCGACCCGCCGGAGCTGCGCGGAAACATCGCGTTCGACTTCACCGATCCGGGCGTCATCGCGCTGGTGAGCGAGCAGGCCCGCCGCATCACGGTCAACGAGGACGGCGCCCGCAGCTTCCAGCTGCGCCGCACCGGCGTGGACGTGCTCAAGCGACTACAGGACGACGCCGCGTTCCTCGAGCTGCGCACCGCGCGCGACACCGTCGCGGCGGCGCTGGCCGACGGCACGGTGGCCGAGGCCGACGTGCCGCTGACCGAGGACCTGCTGGCCCGTATCGACGCGGCGCTCTCGCCCTACTTCGACTGAGGCCGAGGCCGAGCCGGAGCCCGAGGCTGAAGCTCGGGCTCCTGCGAATCGATCGTCGGCGGCGGTGAGATGATGCCGCGTCCGGTCACCGCGCCGCTGCGCAGGATGACGCGACCGGCCGCACCACCGCCGCCGCCGGCGTTGTCGTCCACGTCCTCGACCGCGGCGGCCGAGTCGCCGGGCTGACCGGCGACCGAGTCGCCCGCGCCGCCCGCGCCGCCGGCCCTGCCCTCTCCGGCGCGGGCGCCGCCCGCCGCCGGTGCCGCGTCGGCGCCGCCGGCCGCGCCCGGGGCGCCGCGCTCTGCCTGGTCGGCGCCGGCGCCGCCGCCGCCGCCGTTGGCGGCCAGCGCGCCGGCCACGTCGATCGAGGGCGCCGCGATCTCGATGGTGCCGCCGGCGCCGCCGCCGCCGCCGCCGTCGTCGAGCCCGCCGCCCTCGCCGCCGGCTCCGCCCGCATTGACGATCGCGCCGGCGGCGATGCGCACGGCGCCGGCGGCCTCGATGCGCAGCGCGCCGCCACCGCCGCCGCCGCGGCCGGAGCCGTCGCCGGCGCCGCCGCCCATGCCGCCGCCGCTGCCGCCGACCAGGCCCTCGACCGCGATGGCCGCACCGCCGGCGCCGCCCGCGTCGGCCCCGCGCGCGCCGCCCGCGCCGCCCGCGCCGGCGCCACCGCCGCCGCCGCCGCCCGCGTCGGGATCGAGCGGCGCCGGAGCGCCGCCGCCGCCAGTGCCGCCGCCGGCCCCGCCCGCGGCGTCGGCCACGCCGCCGGCGAACGCGCCCGGACCGCCGCTCTGCGGCGCGCCGCGGCCACCGCCGAGGTCGACGCGGCCGGCCACGTCGACGTCGCCCGCGCTGCGCAGGACGAGCGCGTTGGCGCCGACCACGGCGACCTGCGCGCCGGCCTCGATCGAGATCGCCTTGGCCGAGAACACGCCGAGCGCCGGCAGCCCGTCGCCCTGCGACTCGAGCGCGAAGGTCACGCCCTCGGGCAGGACGCTCTGGTTGTCGCTGGCGCGCACGATGGTGCCGGCGTCGGTGTCGATCACCACATCGCCGTCGGCGGCGGCGATGCCGAGGTCGCCGGTGGCCGCCGCGGCGCTGTCGTACAGGGTGAGGCAGCGCTCGAGCGAGGTCGTGAAGTCGGCCAGCTCGAAGCTCAGGATCTGGACCGAGAAGCCCAGCTCTCCGCGCAGGCAGGCCTCGAGCAGCGTGTGCAGCGGATCGGGCGGAGCGAGGGTGCCGGTCAGGCGCAGGAGCGGCTCGAGCGACACGTGCGGCCCGGCCACCCCGTAGAAGATGATGCTGACCTCGGGCCGCGCATACGCCTCCAGCGAGGCGCTGGCCTCGGTGTCGAGCTCGATCGGCGTGTAGGTGGCCTCGACGTCGGGCTCCGCGTCGGCGGTCCACTCGCCGCCGTCGTACGTCGCCCCGACCCGCAGCTCGGCGCTGGCGCTGACCCCGGTGGTGGCCGACGCGACCGCGCTGGCCTTGGCGCGGAAGCCGACGAACACGTCCAGGTTGACCGTGCCGACCACCGGCAGGGGCCCGAGCGGCGTCGGCACCAGCACGGTGAACGGCTCGCTGTAGAGCGGCCTGCCCTCGCCCGACACGTCCACCTCGCGGTCGAGCTCGACCGCGCCGCCGGCCGTGGCCTGGACCTGGAGGTCGGCGGTGAAGGTGCCGGTCACGTGGCCGGACACGTGGTCGATGCGGCCGGGAAAGCCGATCGACATGTCGAAGTCGACGGCCGGCGAGAAGTGGAGCCCGCCGCTCGGAATCGCCACCTTGAGCGGCACGCCGCCCACGTCCCCGTCGTAGAGCACCGTGTTCGAGAGGTCGATGAGGTCGATCTGGATGCACGACGCGCCCTCGCCGCACGCGGTCCAGTCGCCGCTGCCGGCGCCGACCAGCGGGAGGTCGATGTCGCCCGCGAGGATCGCGTCGGTCATCGACGCGTTCTCGGTCGCCATCTCGAGCGTGTTGCCGTCGGCCGACACGCCGGTGGCGCGGCGCAGGTAGCCGCCGCCCGACGCGCCGACGACGATGCTGCCCTCGGGCGCGTCGATGTCGGCCGCCGCCGACGAGAAGCTGTAGGTCAGATGATCGGGCGAGACCTCCACGCTCTGGAAGCTGGGCTCGTTCTCGAGCAGCCGGACCTCGGGCGCGAGCTGGATGCCGCCGCCGTCGTCGCCCCCCTGACCGTCGTCGTCGTCGGACGACCCGCAAGCGGGGGACAGGAGGACGGGCAGGACCGGGAGGACGAAGAGCAGGCGCATGGACGGCTCCTTGGGGGGTAGCGCAGAAACTGCAAGGTGGGTGCCGCGGCGCGGCGCCCGCGCGATCACGCGCCGCTAGCCCCCCGCGGCCGCCCCCGCTCTTGCATTGTCGCCCGCGCGACTGGTGACTCGAGCCGACGCACTGCAGGCAGTCGGCCGCAGGTCGAGCGACCGGGCTACGCGGCCGGCGACCGGCCGGCCGCGCGCTGCATGCGCACCACCACGCGGATCGGCTCGCACACCGAGCCGGGTCGGAAGTTGCGCAGGCGCTCGAGCAGGCTGCCGGTCAGCTCGTAGCCGCGCGCGACCAGGAGCGCGCCGCTGGTCATCATGACGTCCTGGGCCACGACCATGCCGGAGACGAGCTGGGCCAGACCCAGCTCGCGGATCTCGCTGGTCGGCGCGGCCTCGCCGCGCGCGGCGGCGAAGGCCTCGAGGATGGCGGCGTCGTACCGCCCCTGCCGCCCGCGCAGGACCGAGAAGGCGACCTGCGCGGTCGAGCCCTGCCCCTCGAGGACGTCGTAGTCGACCGCGATGCGGAGCATCTGCACGCCGCGCGCGACCAGCTGCCGGTCGGCGTCGCTGGCGACCGCGTCGCGCGCGAGCGGTCGGTCGAGGCCCGACAGCATGTGGCGCACCACCTCGAGGCGCGGGATGTTGCCGAGCAGCTGCTCGGTCACCTGCGGCACCCGGGCGACCATGGCCTGCTCCTGCGGCGACAGATCGCGGCCGAAGTAGACCTTCTCGCTGACGTCGGGCGGCAGCGCGACCGAGCCCAGCTGCGACAGCATCGCCGCCACCTCGACCTGCCAGCGGTCGGCGGCGGCGGTGGCGTCGAGCATGTCGCTCACGTTCTGCTTGATGCGCATGGCGCGGCCGAACGAGGTCGGGTGGGTCAGGGCCAGGACGTCGGTCAGCGCCTTGATGCTGCCGTGCAGCGTCTGCTCGAGCAGGACCCGCTCGGAGGTGATGAGGCGGTGCTGCTCGACCGCCGCGGTCACGGCCGCCAGCATGTCGGCCGGCGCGCACGGCTTGGTCAGGAAGCGGAAGATCTGCCCGTCGTTGACCGCGGAGATGGCGGAGGCCATGTCGGCCTGGCCGGTCAGCAGCATGCGCACCGAGTCGGGGAACCGCTGGCGCGCCTTGGCCAGGAAGGTCGCGCCGTCCATGCCCGGCATGCGCATGTCGGAGATGATCGCGTCGGTGGGCCCGTCGCGCTCGAGCAGGGCGAGCGCGTCGGCGCCGCTCTGCGCGGTCGCCACGTCGAAGCGCCGGCGCAGGTGGAGCGACAGCCCCTCCAGCACGTTCGGCTCGTCGTCGACGCACAGGATGCGGGGTCGCTTCTTCTCGGCGGTCATATCGCCGACGCCTCGCGCCGGTTCATCTCGCGAGCGAGCATGGCGCGCGCCTCGCGATCGGCCAGGGCGCGCCAGCGCGGCAGCTCGCGCTCGACGCCGGCCGCCTCGAGCGCCGACAGGTCGAGCCCCGCCGCCGCGTCGCCGGGGCG
>DATFRY010000444.1:0-2745 GCA_035262925.1 Kofleriaceae bacterium
GTGGTCCTGGTCGGAGCCAAGCGTACACCCATCGGCAGTTTCCTCGGCGCGCTCGCCGCGGTGCCGGCCACGCGGCTCGGCAGCGAGGCCATCCGCGCGGCGCTCGAGCACGCCCAGGTCCGCCCGGAAGACGTCGACGAGGTGTTCATGGGCTGCGTCCTGCCCGCGGGCCTGGGCCAGGCGCCGGCCCGACAGGCCGCCCTCGGCGCCGGCCTGCCGGCCGAGACGCCGTGCACGACGATCAACAAGGTGTGCGGGTCCGGACTCAAGGCCGTCATCCTGGCCAGCCAGGCGATCGCCAGCGGCGACATCGACGTCGCCGTGGCCGGCGGCATGGAGTCGATGTCGAACGCGCCGCACCTCATGCCAGGGCTGCGCGCCGGGGTCAAGATGGGCGAGATCCGCGCCATCGATTCGATGGTCCACGACGGCCTGTGGGACGTCTACACGCAGCAGCACATGGGCAGCTGCGCCGAGCTGTGCGCGCGCGAGAAGAACTTCTCGCGCGAGGCGCAGGACCAGTACGCGGCCGAGAGCTACCGCCGCGCCCTGGCCGCGCAGCGGGACGGCCTGTTCAAGGACGAGATCGTCCCCATCAAGGTGAGCGGCCGCAAGGGCGACGTCGTGGTCGACACCGACGAGGAGCCGGGGCGCGGCGACAGCGCCAGGCTGCCGTCCCTGCGCCCGTCGTTCGACAAGAACGGCACCGTCACCGCCGGCAACGCGTCGTCGCTCAACGACGGCGGCGCGGCGCTGGTGCTGATGGCGCGCGGGGTGGCCGAGCGGAGCGGCGCCCGCGTGCTGGGCCGCGTCGTCGCCCACGGCAACGCCGCGCAGGCCTCGCAGTGGTTCACCACCGCGCCGGCGATCTCGATCGAGAACGCCCTGACGCGCGCCGGCTGGAAGGCGCCCGACGTCGATCTCTGGGAGATCAACGAGGCGTTCGCCGTCGTGTCGCTGGTCAACAATCAGCTCCTCGGTCTCGACCCGGCCCGCGTCAACGTGCAGGGCGGCGCGGTCGCGCTCGGCCACCCCATCGGCGCGTCGGGCGCGCGCATCCTGGTCACGCTCTTGCACGCGATGGCGCGGCGCGGGGCAGCGCGCGGGGGCGCCTCGCTGTGCATCGGCGGCGGCGAGGGCATCGCGCTCCTGGTCGAGCGGATGGCCACCAAGGGACAGGTAGGAACGTGACGACAGTGACGAGCAAGACGGCGAAGACGGCGATGGATGCGATCGGCCAGATCGGCCCGCTCGGCGTGGTCGGCGCCGGCCAGATGGGCCGCGGCATCGCGCAGGTGGCGGCCCAGGCCGGGCACGACGTGATCGTGGTCGACGCCAGCGCGGCGCTGGCCGAGAAGGGCGTGGAGCGGATCGGCCGCTCGCTCGACCGCCTGGTCAGCAAGGAGAAGATGAGCGCGCAGGCGCGCGACGAGGTGATGGGGCGCATCCAGGCGCGCGGTGGCCTGGACGAGCTCGGCCGCTGCGACTTCGTCATCGAGGCCGCGCCCGAGCGCGAGGACCTCAAGCTCGAGCTGTTCGCCAACCTGGCCCGCGCGACCCGGCCGGGCGCCATCCTCGCGTCCAACACGTCGTCGATCTCGATCACCAAGCTGGCCTCGCGCACCGACCGGCCGGAGCGGGTCATCGGCATGCACTTCATGAACCCGGTGCCGGTCATGAAGCTGGTCGAGGTCGTGCGCGGCCTCGCCACCGGCGACGACACCTACGAGACCACGGTCGCGCTGGCCCGCCAGTTCGGCAAGGTGACCATCGCGGCGCGCGACATCCCCGGCTTCATCGTCAACCGCGTCCTCATCCCGCTGCTCAACGAGGCCTGCTACGCGCTGTACGAGGGGCTGGGCACGGTCGAGGACATCGACACCGGGGTCAGGCTGGGCCTCAACCACCCGATGGGGCCGCTCGAGCTGGCCGACCTCATCGGCCTGGACACCTGCCTGGCCATCGCCAACGTGCTGCACGAGGAGCTGGGCGACGACAAGTACCGCCCGTGTCCGCTCCTGCGCCAGCACGTGGCGGCCGGCTGGCTCGGGGTCAAGAGCGGGCGCGGCTTCTACATCTACGACGCCCAGGGCAACAAGGCCTCCTCGACCGGGACGGCCGGGAGGGCCAGATGAGCCCGGCGAGAGCGGAGCGCGAGAACGTGGCGATCGCGGTGGACGGGCCGATCGGGCTCGTCACCATCGAGCGGGCCAAGGCGCTCAACGCGCTGTCCAGCGCGGTCCTGGGCGAGCTCATCGACGCGGCCGGCGAGCTGGAGGAGAACGCCGAGCTGCGCGCGGTCATCCTGACCGGCTCCGGCGAGAAGGCGTTCGCCGCCGGCGCCGACATCTCCGAGATGCAGGAGATGGACCCCGACCGGGCCGAGATGCTGGCCAGCCGCGGGGTGGCCATCGGGCGCCTCATCGAGCGCTCGCGGCTGCCCTGGATCGCGGCGGTCAACGGCTTCGCGCTCGGCGGAGGCTGCGAGCTGGCCATGTGCTGCGACTTCATCTATGCCGGCGCGAACGCCAAGTTCGGCCAGCCGGAGGTCAAGCTGGGCGTCGTCCCCGGCTTCGGCGGCACCCAGCGCATGGCCCGGCGCATCGGCATCGGCAAGGCCAAGGAGCTCATCCTGACCGGAGACATGGTCGGCGCCGACGAGGCGCTGCGCATCGGCCTGTGCGACGCGGTCTTCCCGCCCGACGAGCTGATGAAGGCGGCGCGCGACGCGGCCCTGCGCATCGC
>DATFRY010000445.1:0-10966 GCA_035262925.1 Kofleriaceae bacterium
ATGGTCCTGCCCGACCTCGTGGCAGACAACAAGTTGGGGGTGTTGCGGGAGCTTGCGGATCATCTGGCCGAGCGCCAGGGCAAGCTCAAGCCCGATGATCTCACCCGCGTGCTGGTCGATCGCGAGGAGCTCGCCTCCACCGCCATCGGTGAAGGGGTCGCGGTCCCGCACGGCAAGATGCGCACGGTCGACGGCATCATCGCCTGCCTCGGCCGCTCGCGTCACGGCATCGACTTCGGGTCGATGGACGGGCAGCCGACCCACCTCTTCTTCGTGATGGTCGCGCCGGAGAGCTCGACCGGCGCCCACCTCAAGGCGCTGGCTCGCATCAGCCGCGTCTTCAAGGATGCTCAGTTCCGGCGCCGGCTGCTCGAGGCGGCCGACGCCGAGGCAATGTTCGAGATCATCGCGCAGGAAGACGCGAAGTACTGATGAGCTTCGGTCGCGCGCGAGGCGAGGGGGGGACGATGGCCGTGGTCGTGACGATCGAGCAGCTCCTGCGGGAGGCGGGCGGCGAGCTCATCCTCTCGCTGCGCGGCGGGCGCGGCGGGCTCGATCGCCCCATCTCGGTGCCCCGCATCCAGAAGCCGGGCCTGGCCCTGGCCGGCTACCAGGAGCAGCTGCACAAGGAGCGCCTGCTCACCCTCGGCGGCACCGAGATCGAGTACCTGACGGGGGCGTCCCCCGAGCAGCGCAAGCTCGGCATCGACACCGTGCTGGCCGCCTCGCCGGCCTGCGTGGTGGTGACGCGCAGCCTGCTGCCGCCGCCCGAGCTGGTGGCGGCGTGCGACGCGCGGCGGGTTCCGCTCCTGGTCTCCGGCCTGGTCAGCGCCGACTTCATCGGCCGCGTGACGCACTACCTGCAGGAGAAGCTGTCGCCGTCGACGTCGCTGCACGGCGTCCTGCTCGACGTGCTCGGCATCGGCGTCCTCCTGCTCGGCAAGAGCGGCATCGGCAAGAGCGAGGCGGCGCTCGACCTGGTCGTGCGCGGCCACCGGCTGGTCGCCGACGACATCGTCAACATCCGCCGGCTCGGGCCCAGCCTGGTCTACGGCTCGGGCTCGGGCATCATCCGCCACCACATGGAGATCCGCGGCCTGGGCATCATCAACATCCAGGACCTGTTCGGCATCTCCGCGGTGCGCGACGTCAAGAAGATCGAGCTCGTCATCGAGCTCAGCGACTGGGATCAGGACGCCGAGTACGACCGCCTCGGGGTCGACGACGAGGTCTACACCGTGCTCGGCGAGGAGCTGCCGCTCCTGCACATCCCGGTGCGACCGGGCCGCAACGTGTCGACCATCATCGAGGTGGCAGCGCGCAACCAGCTGCTCAAGGCCATGGGCCATCACTCGGCGCGCGACTTCCAGGATCGCCTCAACCAGGCCATCGCAGAGGCGCGGCCGCGGAGGTTCGACGCCGACCTGATCGAATGAGTCGATGCGGCATGCTGATCGTGATCGTCACAGGTCTGTCGGGGGCGGGGAAGAGCACGGCGCTGCGCGCCCTCGAGGACATTCATTTCTACTGCGTCGACAACCTGCCGCTGCCGCTGGTGCCCGCCCTGGTCGAGGTCATGGGCCGCCTCGGGGTCGGCGAGGTGGCGATCTCGGTGGACTCGCGCCAGCACCTGTTCCTGGCCAGCTATCGCGACATCGTGACCACCCTGCGAGGAGAGGGGCACCGCGTGGATGTGGTGTTCCTCGAGGCGCCGGACGACGTGCTCCTGCGCCGCTACTCGGAGACGCGCCGCCGCCACCCGCTGTCGGGCGACGAGCTGTCGGACGGCATCCACCGCGACCGCGAGAACCTCGCGATGCTGCGCGAGGACGCGGCCGTGGTCAACAGCGGGCCGCTCAACGTGCACGAGCTCAAGGCCATCATCCAGGAGCGCTACGGCCGCACGGCAGGCACCCTGGCGGTGACCCTGCAGTCCTTCGGCTACAAGCACGGCCTGCCGCAGGACTCGGATCTCGTGTTCGACGTGCGCTTTTTACCCAACCCCTACTTCGTGGGCGAGCTCAGCGCGGGGGATGGGCGCGAGCCCAAGGTCGCGGAGTTCGTGCTGCGCAGCGCCCTGGGGACGGAGCTGGTCGACGAGCTGGAGCGCTTCCTGCGCTTCGCGCTGCCCAATTTCGCCAGAGAAGGTAAGCTGTACTTGACCGTCGCCGTCGGCTGCACTGGAGGGCGGCACCGGTCGGTCGCCGTCGTCGAGGAGCTCTACCGGCGGCTGGGTGCAGAGTGGGATGTGGTCGTGCGCCACCGCGATCTGCACCGCCATGGCCCGGACAAATGAACAGCCCGTCGCGCCATCGAGCCACCAGGGCCCACAGCCCGAGCCCATCGCCGAGCCCACATCGAAGCCAACCGACCTCCGGGCCAGCCAGCATCAAAGAGTGAAGACGAGCCAAGCGAGCCACTGTTGAGCGAGGAACACTTCCAGGGGGTGGTCACCATCCGCAACCAGCTCGGGCTGCACGCCCGCGCGGCGACCCGGTTCGTCCAGCTCGCCAGCAAGTACCCCTGCGAGGTGTCGGTCACCAAGGACGGGCAGCGGGTCAACGGCAAGAGCATCATGGGGGTGCTCATGCTGGTCGCGTCGATCGGGACGACCATCGCGATCGAGGCGCAGGGCCCGCGGGCCGAGGAGGCGGGCCAGGCCCTGATCGCCCTGGTGGAGTCCAAGTTCGGCGAGGAGCGCTGACGTGACCGAGCGCCTGCCCACCGACGACTCGATGCTGAGCGGCACGATGCCGGTGCTCGAGACGGTGCGCAAGGGCACGGCGGCGGCGCCCGGCATCGCGATCGGGCGCGCGTACCTCATGGACAGGCGGCGGCTGAAGGTGCCCAAGCGGCACGTCCAGCCCGACGAGATCGACGGCGAGATCGAGCGCTTCCACCGCGCGCTCGACGCCAGCGACCGCCAGCTGGAGCGCATCAAGGAGAAGATCGAGGCGCGCTTCGACGACCACTACAACATCATCGCGGCCCACCAGCTCATCCTGCACGACGAGCACCTGGTCGACGAGACCATCCGCAACATGCGCGACAAGGCGGTCAACGCGGAGTGGGCGCTGCGCAAGACCGTCGAGCACATCCGCGGCGTGTTCGACGCGATCGAGGACGACTACTTCCGCGAGCGGCGCAGCGACATCGAGTTCGTGGGCGAGCGCGTGCTGCGCAACCTGCTCGGCCGCGAGCTGCAAGTTCAGCCGCCGCCGGACGCGATCGTGGTGGCCTACGACCTGTCGCCGGCCGACACCGCCCAGTTCTACCGGGCCGCGGTCGCCGGCCTCGCCACCGACGCGGGCGGCAACACCTCGCACACCGCGATCATCGCGCGCGCGCACGAGATCCCCGCGGTGGTCGGCCTCGAGGACATCACCGGGGTGGTCGGCAACGGCGACCTCATCGTGGTGGACGGCACCAACGGCGTGGTGGTGCTGAACCCGAGCCCCGAGACGGTGGCGCTCTACCGCGAGCGCGCCCGCCTGGAGGCGGCCCAGGGGGTCGCGCTCCTGTCCAACGTCGATCTGCCGGCGGTCTCGAAGGACGACGTGCGCATCTCGCTGGTCGCCAACATCGACCACGAGGACGAGATCAAGGGCGCGCTGGCCTACGGCGCCGAGGGCGTGGGGCTGTTCCGGACCGAGTTCCTGTACCTGACCGGGCCCCGGGTGCCGGACGAGAACGACCAGTTCCGCCACGCCTGCTCGGTGATCGAGTCGCTGGGCGGGCGGCCGGTCACCTTCCGCACCATGGATCTCGGGGCCGACAAGATGCCGGCGTTCATGCCGGACCTGCACGAGGCCAACCCGGCGCTCGGGCTGCGCTCCATCCGGCTCTGCCTGTCGACCCAGGGGCGCCCGCTGTTCAAGCAGCAGCTGCGCGGCCTCCTGCGCGCCGCCAAGAACGGGAACATGCGCATCATGTTCCCGATGATCTCCGGCGTGCGCGAGCTCGACCTCGCGCTCGAGGTCCTGGCCGAGGTCAAGCACGAGCTCACCCGCGACGGCATCCCGTTCGCGGCCGACACCAAGGTCGGCATCATGATCGAGATGCCGAGCGCGGCGGTGGTGGCCGACCACCTGGCCCGCCGGGTCGACTTCTTCTCGATCGGCACCAACGACCTCATCCAGTACACGCTGGCGGTCGACCGGGTGAACGAGCACGTGGCCTACCTCTACGACTCGATGCACCCGTCGCTGCTCCGCCTGGTCGACATGGTGGTGCGCGCGGCCAACACGGTCGGCATCCCGGTCGGGCTGTGCGGCGAGATGGCCGGCGACATCAACGTCGTGCCGCTCCTGCTCGGGCTCGGGCTCACCGAGCTGTCGATGAACGCCGTTGCGATTCCACAAGTAAAACAGGTGATTCGCGCCTCCACGGTGCGCGAGCTGCGCAAGATGGCCGCCCATGCCCTGACCTTGCCGAGCGGCGCCGAGGTCAAGGAGCTGGTCTGGGGCTTCGTCCAGCGCAGCCGCAAGGCGTAGAACCGGCGCGTGCGGGACGGTATCCTGACGTGACCTTGGGGCCGATGGACTGGTTTGGCCGGATCGCCGCCCGGCCGGCGTTGAAGCTCCGCGCGCGCCGACCGCCCCGCTGGCTGACGGTCCTCCTCTATCACCGGGTGCTGCCCGAGCCCGAGAACGGCTTCGAGCTCGACCGCGGCGTGGCCGACGCGCGGCCGGAGCTGTTCGACCGGCACATGGCCTTCATCGCGTCGGCGTGCACGCCGATCGATCTCGCCCAGCTCATCGCCTACCACGCCGGCGAGGCCGAGCTGCCGCGCAACCCGGTGCTGGTGACCTTCGACGACGGCTACCTCGACAACCGCGAGCACGCGCTGCCGATCCTGCGCCGTCACGGCATCCGCGCGCTGTTCTTCATCGCGACCGACTACGTGGGCAAGCGGCGGCTCTTCTGGTGGGACCGGGTCGCGTACCTGTTCGCGCGCTCGCGCGTCGAGGTCGCGCACCTCAGCTACCCGACCGACCTGGTCCTGCGCCTGGGCGACGAGCGCGGGCGCAGCGCGCGCTTCGCGCTGAAGCTCATCAAGACCACGCGCGGGCTGGACCTGGCCCGCTTCATGGACGAGCTGGCCGCCGCGCTGGGCGTGCCGTGGGACGAGGCGCTGGAGCGGGGCCTGGTCGACCGCAACATCATGACCTGGGACGACGTCCGCGCGCTCCAGGGCGGCGGCATGGACATCGGCTCGCACACGCGCTCGCACCGGGTGCTCGACACCATCGAGCCGGGCGAGCTGGCCGACGAGCTGGTCCAGTCGAAGGCGGAGATCGAGCGCGAGCTGGGGTCGAAGATCGTGTCGGTGTCCTATCCGGTGGGCCGCGCCATCCGCCGGCTGCCGCTCATCGAGCGGGCCGTGCGCGACGCCGGCTACCAGATCGGCTTCTCGGTCGAGACCCGGGCCAACCCGCTGGCCCGCTCCGCGTTCGATCCGTTCAACGTCGCGCGCGTGCCGATGGAGCCGAGCACGTCGGCGGCCCTGCTGGCCGCGTACCTGGCCGCGCCGGAGATGCACGGGGCGTGAGGGTGACCGAGCCGCGCGCCTCGCTGGCGGCAGAGGTCATCGCCGACGCGAGCGCGCTCGACTCGCTGGCGGGCGAGTGGAGCGAGCTCCTGGCCGACAGCGATCAGTCGTCGCCCACCATGTCGCCCTTGTGGATCGGCGCCTGGTGGAAGGTGTTCGGCGACAAGGACGGGCGCGAGCTGCGGGTCGCGGTGCTCCGCGACGGCGGGCGCCTGGTCGGGCTCGCGCCGCTGTCGGCGCGCCGGGTGTGGTGCCGTCCGGGCCTGCGGACGTGGCGACTCGAGCTCCTGCCCTCGGGCGAGCGCGAGGAGGACGAGGTCCTGTCCGACTACCTGGCCGTGGTGGCGCGGCGCGGGTTCGAGCAGCGCGTGGCCGACGGGCTGGCCGCGCTGCTCCGCTCCGGCGGGCTCGGCCGCTGGGACGAGCTCCTCATGCCGCGCATGAGCACCGACACGGCGATGGTGTCACTCCTGGTCGCCGCGCTCGAGCGCGCCGGCGCGCTCTACTTCGAGCTGACCGGCGGCTCGCCCTACATCCCGCTGCCGCGCACGTGGGACGAGTACCTGGCCCGGCTGTCGGGATCGCGCCGGCGGCTGGTGCGCACCTCGCTGCGCGGGCTGGAGGCCTGGTGCGGCGGCCGCTCCGAGCTGCGGGTGGCGGAGAGCGCCGCGGATCTCGAGGAGGGGCTGCGCGTCCTGCGCGAGCTGCACGAGCAGCGCTGGACCGAGGCCGGCAAGCCGGGCGCGTTCGCCTCGCCGCTGTTCAGCGCGTTCCACGAGGCGGTCATGCCGGCCCTGCTCGAGCGCGGCGAGCTCGAGCTCATGTGGCTGGTGGCGGCCGACCAGCCGATCGCCGCGGTCTACAACATCGTGTGGAGCGGGGCGGTGCAGTTCTACCAGGCCGGGCGGCGCATGGAGCTGCCGCGCGAGCTGCGCCCCGGGGTGGTGCTGCACGCGCTCGCCATCCAGCGCTCGATCGAGCTGGGGCGCCGCGAGTACGACTTCCTGGCCGGCGGCGCGCGCTACAAGCAGGACCTGGCGCTGGCGGTGCGCCCGCTGTGCTCGCTGCGCCTGGTGCGGCGCCGCCGGGTCGACGTGGCCCGCCGCGCCTACGAGAGGGCGTCGAGCGTGCTGCGCGCGGCCAGCATCTCGAGGAAGAACCCGTAGGGCTTGCAGCCCGGCGTCGACCAGGTGACGGGCTTGCCGAGCACGCGCGCCAGGTAGATGTCGCCGAAGATGCGGTAGCCCATGCGCTCGATGGAGCGCAGCGACTGGAAGTTGTTCGACTTGACGTACGAGATGAGGCCGCGCGATCCGCGCTCGGTGTAGGCGCGCAGCGCGAGGCTCATGCCGATGCCGTGCAGCCGCTTGCCGCGGTAGTCCGGGTGCGTGTAGCCCTTGTACATGTAGACCCAGCTCGGATCGAAATGGAGGATGAGTCCGTCGGCCACGAGCGTGGGCTGGTTCGAGTACCAGCCGAAGCTGGCCAGGCGATCGCCGTCGAACATGGCGAAGCAGTCGTCCCCCTTGTCGAGCGCCTCGCGCGCGAACTCGGGGCTCATCTCGAACTCGTCGGTCGAGTGGGCGAGGACCTCGTCGGGCTCGGCGAAGCGGGCGGTGAAGCCTCCCGTCTCGAAGAGCTTCGGGGCGATGTCCGGAAGGATCGCGGTCATTCCCTTCAAGATCTGGAAGGGCATGACGCGGTTGACGGCGCGTTGCTGCAGGTCGTGGAGGGCGGCGGTGGTTCCGAACGACTTGGCGTTGTCCACCACCTGGCGGACGGCGCGGGGGAGATTCATAGGACTGGAGGGTGCTCGGATGACTTGGATTCAGCCAGCAATCTCTCGGATTTCTACCTGTCAGCCCCCTGCTTGGCTCCGCCTGACACGGCGCGATACCAGAGGCACTGTCCCTTGACGCACCCGCACGTGGCACCCGCCGAGGGCCAGCCGTCGACCGGCGCCTCGCAGGTCGAGCTGACGCCCTGCTCGGCGCTGCAGATCTCGCTCGAGCAGCCGCCGACCGAGCACTGATCGTCGCGCGCGCAGGCGTTCTGGAACGAGGTTCCCTCGACTCGCTTGTACTGCGCGTGGCTCGCTGCCACCGCGGGCGTGCGCTGCTCCGCCGCGCCGCCAGATGGTGACGGGCTCGGCGCCGGCGCAGGAGCCGGGGCGGGGGCCGGCGCCGCTGCCGGCGGCGTGGTGGCGGCGCCCTCCGCCGGCGGACAGGCGCAGCCGGACGCCGCCAGGAGGAGGACTGTCAGAAGCAGGCCGATCCGCATGGGGCGGACTCTACTACAATCGCGTGCTGTGGCCGTGCCAGCCGTCCGCGTGGCGTGCCGGGCCGCCGCCGTCGCGGTCGCCGTCGTCGCCGCCGTCGCCGCGCTGGTGACCGGGCAGGGCGCGGCGCGCGCCGGCGATCCCGGCCTGGTGTGGCGCACGATCGAGACCGCGCACTTCGAGGTCCACTACCCCGAGCCGCTGGGCGACGTCGCCCGCAAGGTCGCGCTGTCGGCCGAGCGGGCCCACGCTACCCTCACCGCCGCGCTGCGCCACGCGCCGCGCGAGAAGACCCACATCGTGCTGCACGACGACGACGACGGCTCGAACGGCTTCGCCAGCGTGCTGCCGCGCGACGTCATCAGCCTGTTCGTGTCGGCGCCGCCCGACACCTCGGTGCTGGGCGACAACGACAACTGGCTCTACAACCTCGTCTCGCACGAGTACACGCACATCGTCCACCTCGACACGGTGAGCGGTCTGCCGGCGGTGGTGAACCGCATCATGGGCAAGGTGTGGGCGCCCAACCAGGTGCAGCCGCGCTGGGTCATCGAGGGGCTGGCGACCTACGAGGAGTCGAAGCGCTCGGCGTCCGGCCGCACGCGCCACGCGCTGTTCGACACCTACCTGCGCGTCGCCACCCTGAGCGGCGCGGACCGCCGGCTCGACGAGGTGACCGGCGGTCCGCTCGGCTGGCCCCACGCCAACGCCGCCTACCTCTACGGCTCGCACTTCCTCAAGTACGTGTTCGACCGCTACGGCGACGACAAGGCGGCGGTCATGTCGCACGACTACGGAGGGAGCGCAATCCCCTACGGGCTCAACCGCAGCATCGAGCGCGCCACCGGCAAGAGCTTCGTCGACCTGTACGGCGACTGGAAGGCGTATCGCGAGGCGCGCTACTCGCTCGAGGCCGAGGCGGTCATGCGGCGCGGCCCGCGCGAGGGCCGCCGCCTCACCTTCACAGGCGAGAACAACATCAACCCGCACTACACCGCCGACGGCCGGTCGATCGTGTGGCAGCGCGGCGACGGCTACAGCGAGGGACAGTTCCGCATCATGCCGGCGGGCGACAACGCGGGCCGCTCGCGCACCTACGCGGTGCTCGAGCGCACCGGCGAGTTCGACGTCCTGCGCGACGGCTCGATGGTGGTCGAGCAGACCACCGACTACCGCACCGACTACCAGTACCAGGACCTCGTGCGCTGGGACCGGGCCAGCGGCCGCACGGAGGCGCTGAGCCGCGGGCTGCGGGCGAGCGATCCCGACGTCTCGCCCGACCAGCGCGCGGTCGCCTTCGCGCAGAACGGCGGCAGCCGGCGCCAGCTCGCCGTCATCGCGCTGCGGCCCGAGGCGCGCCCGCGCATCGTGTGGTCGGGCGAGTCGCGCTTCGACCAGGCGTTCTCGCCCGACTGGTCGCCCGACGGCCGCCGCATCGCCTTCTCGGCCTGGCGCGCCGGCGGCACGCGCGACATCCTGGTGGTCGACGTCGCCAGCGGGCGCGTGGAGGAGCAGGCCCGCGACCGCGCGCAGGACATCGCGCCGGCGTGGAGCCCCGACGGCCGCTACGTCTACTTCGTCAGCGACCGCACGGGCATCTACAACGTGTTCGCCTGGGACCTGGCGGCGGACCGGCTGTGGCAGGTGACCGACGTCATCGGCTGCGCGCTGGCCCCCCGGGTCTCGCCCGACGGCCGTCACATGGTCTACCAGGGCTTCGCCGCCGACGGCTACGAGCTCTACGAGATCGATCTCGATCCGTCGACCTGGACCGAGGCGCCGCCCTACATCGACGACCGGCCGGATCCGATCGAGATCCGCGCCGACGAGGCGCCGATCTCGCCGCCGCGGGCCTATCGCCCGCTCGAGACCCTGGCGCCCGACTCGTTCACCGTCGGGCTGGTGCTCAACTCGCTGGGGCAGGCGGTCGATCTCCGCACCGGCGGGGGCGACGTGGTCGGCCACCATGTCTACGACCTGGTCGCCACCCTCGGGCTCGACTACCGCGGGCTCAACGTCGGCGCCACGTACACCTACCGGCGGCTGTGGCCCAGCCTGCGGCTGACCGCCGCCCGCTCGGTCAACCGGCGCGGCGGCTACATCGTCGACGGCACCAACCTGCGCTTCGACGAGGAGGCGCTGCGCGGCACGCTCAGCGTCGGGCTTCCGGTGTTCCGCCGGGCGGACGCCTCCGGGTCGCTCAGCCTCGACTACGACGTCGACTGGCTGCGCAACCTGGACGGTCAGCTCCACGAGCAGGACCCCAACGAGGTGCTGCCGCGCCTGCCCGAGACCGATCTGGTGCTGGCCGGCGTGGCGCTGCGCTGGAGCTACTCCGACACCAAGAGCTTCGTCTTCACCAACGGGCCGCAGCAGGGCGTGGACCTGACCGCAGCGCTGCGGGTCGACCACCCCGCGCTCGGCGCGGAGGAGCGCAGCTTGACCCTGTCGTACCGGGCCAGCTGGTATCACCAGATCCCGCTGGCCTGGCAGCCGACCCTGATGCTGCGCCTGGCCGGCGGGATGCGCGCCACCGATCGGCCGCGCCTCGAGCAGTTCGCGCTGGGCGGCGTGCCCGACTCGCAGGACCTGGTGCGCTCGCTGGTCGACAACGTGCGCGTGGGCTCGACCGGCTACCTGCGCGGCTATCCCTCGCGCGCGGCGGTCGGCCAGCAGTACCACCTGGCCAACATCGAGCTGCGCCAGGATCTGTGGACCATCGAGCGCGGCATCGCGACCCTGCCGGTCTACCTGCGCCGCGTGCACGCGGCGGCGCTTTTCGACGCCGGCGACGCCTTCGACGGCGCGATCGATCCGTCGGCCTTCAAGGCGTCGGTGGGCGGCGCGCTGCGCCTCGACTTCACCGTCGGCTACGGCCTGCCGGGCTCGGTCGACCTCGGGTATGCTCGCGGGCTCACGAGCGGGGGGTCGCACGAGACCTGGCTGCTCCTGACCGGCACTCTGTGAGGCGAGAGGCGAGCGGAGCATGAGCGCGAGCGATAGACCGGACGGACCGGACGGCGACCGCGCGTTCCTGGCGGCGGCCGGCGCGCTGGCCAGCGGCGTGGCGGCCCAGCTGTCCACGCCTCTGCGCGAGATCCGCGACTCGCTGGCCGCCATGGTGGAGGCGCTCGATC
>DATFRY010000446.1:0-2136 GCA_035262925.1 Kofleriaceae bacterium
CCTATCACCATGTGCGCGGCGTCGACGTGGAGCTGGTCGCGGTCGCGGCGGCGCGCCGCGAGCGCGCGGAGGCCTTCGCGCGTGACTTCGGGGTGGGCCGTGCCGTCGCCGACTTTCGCGCCGTCCTGGACGACCGCGCGGTCGAGCTGGTGGACCTCTGCGTGCCCTCGCATCTCCACGCCGCGATGGCGGTGGAGGCGGCACGTGCCGGCAAGCACGTGATCGTGGAGAAGCCGCTCACCGGCTTCTTCGGCGACGCGGCGACGCCGCGGACCGAGATGCTGGGGCGGGCCCTCGCCAGCGCCGACGAGGTGCTGGAGGCCTGCGCGAAGGCGAGCGTCCGTCTCTGCTACGCGGAGAACTGGGTGTACGCGCCGCCGATCCAGAAGGCGCGGCGCCTCCTCGCCGCCGCGGGAGGACCCATCCTGAGATTGGTCGGCGAGGAGAGCCACGGCGGCACCCATGCCCCGGTCAACAAGCGCTGGATCACCGGCGGCGGTGGCTCGCTCATCGGCAAGGCCTGCCATCCGCTGGGCGCCGCGCTGTATCTCAAGAGCGACGAGGGCACGCGACTGCGCGGACGGCCCATCCGGCCGGTGTCGGTGAGCGCCGAGACGGCGAACCTCGCCGCCACCGAGACCTTCCAGGCGACCTCGCCGCGCTTCCTCAACACGGTGGAGGGCGCCGACGTCGAGGACTGGGGCACCATGCTGGTCGGCTTCGACGACGGCACGGTGGCGCAGATCTCCGCGGCCGACACCGTGCTGGGCGGCATCCGCAACCAGATGATCGTCTACGGCGCCAAGGCGGTGGTGATCTGCAACATCAACCCCAACGACACCGTGCAGGCGTATGCCCCCGACCCCGCCGTCTTCGGCTCGGAATACCTCGTGGAGAAGCTCGAGACCAAGGCCGGCTGGTCGAGCCCGCAGCCGGACGAGGATTGGACCTCGGGCTATCCGCAGGAGGTCCAGGACTTCGTCGAGTGTGTCGCCCTCGGCCGGGAGCCGTTGTCCGGCGGCGCGCTCGCGCGCGACGTCACTGCCGTGATCTATGGCGCGTATCTATCCGCCGCGGAGGGCCGGCGCGTCGATCTTCGGCCGCATCTCGGGGAGCGTCGCCGCGCATAGCGGCACGCCCCTTGCTCGCGCTGTGCCTCGATGGAGGGCCGCGACCGACTCGGCATCGCACAAGCGCTGAAGGAGATGGCGCGCCTGCTGAACCTCGCCGGCGAGGATACGTTCAAGGCGCGCGCATACGCCCGCGGCGCCACGGTGCTCGAGGGAATCGACGACGCGACGTTCGCGCGCCTCGTCGCGGAGGATCGGCTCACCGCCTTGTCGGGCATCGGCGTGGGGCTCGCCGCCCGCATCATCGAGCTTCACCGCACCGGGCGCGCCGAGGCGCTCGATACGCTGCGTGCCCAGCTGCCGCCCGGCGCGGGCGAGCTGGGACGGCTCGGCCTGCCCCTCGCGAAGATCGTCGCGATCCACCAGGCGCTCGGCGTGCAGACGCTCGCGGAGCTGCGGGCGGCCGCCGAAGCGGGCCGCGTGCGCAGCGTCAAGGGCATCGGCCCGAAGACCGAGGCGCGCATCCTCGAAACCATCCGGCGGCTCGAGGCGCCCGGCCCCGTCCCCGCGGGCACGCGCGCGCTGCTCGCGCAAGCGCTCGAGGCGGCCGAGCCCGTGCTCGCGCATCTGCGCCGGGCGCCCGGCGTCACCGCGGCCGAGATCGCAGGCGATCTGCGCCGCGGCCTGGAGATGGTGGACGGCATCGAGGTCGTGGTCGCCTCGACCACGCCGGCGGCGGCGCGCGCGCACGCGCTGGCCCTGCCCGGCGTGCTCTCGGTGAGCGAGAGCGGGCCGGCGGCCTACCGCGCGGTGCTCGACAGCGGTCTCCCTCTGGAGGTGCGCGTGGGCCTGCCCGATCACCACGCGACGACGCTGCTCCACGCGACCGGCTCCTCCGCCCACCTCACGCATCTGGCGCGGCTCGCCGAGGGGCGCGGCCTGCACCTCACCCGCGCGGGACTCACCCGCTCCCCGGGCGGTCCGCCGCTCGCCGCGCGCGACGAGGAGGATCTCTACGGCTACCTCGGCCTGCCGTTCATCCCGCCCGAGCTGCGCGAGGACGAGG
>DATFRY010000447.1:0-6188 GCA_035262925.1 Kofleriaceae bacterium
CGGCCTTGAGGATCGCGCGCAGGGCCACCTCGGTCTTGCCGTAGCCGACGTCGCCGCACACCAGGCGATCCATCGGGTGCGGCTTCTCCATGTCGGCCAGGACGTCCTCGATCGCGGTCTGCTGGTCGGGCGTCTCGTCGAAGGCGAACGTGGCCTCGAACTCGCGGAACATCGCGTCGGCGGTCGGGAACGGCCGGCCGGGCAGGGCGGCGCGCTGGGCGTAGAGCTGGAGCAGCTCCTCGGCCAGGGCGCGCACCTCGCGCGCCGCCTTGCGCCGCGACTTCTCCCAGGTGACGCCGCCGAGCTTGTCGAGTCGCGGCTTCTGCCCGTCGGCGCCGACGTAGCGCTGCACCTCGTCGAGGCGGTAGACCGGCAGGTAGAGCTGGCCGCCGTCGTAGGCCAGGTGGAGGAAGTCGATGGGCGTCGGTGGTAGCTCGGGCGGTCTGCCTGCAGGGCCCGCCAAGGGGGCGCCGAGCGGCAGCTTGGCCAGGCCCAGGTACTGGCCGATGCCGTGCAGGCGGTGGACGACGTGGTCGCCGGGCTGGAGCTGCGAGAAGTCGGCGACGCCGCCCATGAGCGCGTCGCGCGCGCGGCGGGCGGCCTGGCGCTGGTGGGTCGACGACGCGCGGCGGGCGCCGAAGATGTCGTCGTCGGACAGCACGGCGACGCGATCGGCGGGCAGGATGAAGCCGGCTGACAGGCGGCCGCGCACCAGCGCCGGCGGCCCGCCCGGCGGGATGGCCTCGAAGCGGAACGGGTCGGCCTCGAGGGTGGCGGCCGACATGCCGTACTCGGCCAGGAGCCCGGCCAGGCGCTCGGCGCGGCCGGCGCTGTCGCAGGTGATGGCGGTGCGCCAGCCGGCGTCGCGCCACTCGGCCAGCGCGGCGACCAGCGGGCGCATCAGCTCGGGCGCCTTCTGCCGGCGCGCGCGCTCGAGCTCGTAGTGCAGCGAGCTGCCGGGCGCCTGCGCGAAGTGGAGGGAGAGCGGCGCCGGCGCGGCGGCCGCGCGAGCCGGCGCGGCGTCGAGATCGGGCTCTGCTCCGCTCCGGTGGATCTCGAGGGTGCGCACCTCGAGGCGGCGGGTGGGGGTGAGGAGCGAGGCGGCCAGCTCGGCCGGCGCGACGTAGAAGTCGCCGGGCGCGAACGAGATGCGGTGGTCGGCGATGCGCTCCTCGTGGCGGCGCGCGGCCTCCTCCACCTCGTCGGCGGCCGCGCGCAGGACGGCGTCGGGGTCGAGGACGAGCCACTGCGTGTGCGAGGCGGTCGAGGCGAGCGCGAGATAGTCGGCGAGCGGCACCATGGCGGCGTGGAACGCGGGGGTCAGGGTCTCGATGCCGACCATCTCCTCGCCGGAGTCGATCTGCTCGAGCAGGCGGCGCGTGGCCGACGACGGGTGCGCGGCCGCGTCGGCCGCGGCCAGGATGCGGCCGCGCAGGTCGGCGCCGCGCGTGGCGATGGTCTCGCGCACCGGGTGGACGACGACCGAGTCGAGCGGGCGCGTGGTGCGCTGGCTGGCCGGATCGAACGCGCGCACCGACTCGACCTCGTCGCCCAGGAGCTCGAGCCGGATCGGCATGGCGTGGAGCGGCGGGAAGAGATCGATGACGCCGCCGCGCACGGCGAAGGTGCCCTGGTCCTCGACCACCGGCGAGCGCCGGTAGCCGGCCGCCAGCAGGGCGTCCACGGTCTCGTCGCGTCCCACCATCTGCCCGCGCTCGACCGTGAACGAGAGGTGGAGCAGCTCGGCCGGCGGGATCACCCGGCGCACCAGCGACGCGGCCGACGCGACCACGGCGCGCGGCGCGGCGTCTCCCGCGCGCGCGAGCCGGTAGAGCGCGGTCATGCGGCGGATGAGCGCGCCGCGGTCGGGCGTGACCTCGGCGTAGGGCGAGGTTCCGGGCGCGGGCACGACGTCGGCGCGGGCCGGCGCGGTCGGATCGCCGGCGGTGGCGCCGGCGCGCGGCGGCACGAACATGCGGAGGTCGCGGGCCAGGTCCTGCGCGCGGCTCTCGTCGGGGACCACGACCACCAGGCGAGCGGCGGGATCTCCGTCGAGCAGGCGCGCGGCCGCGTAGGCTGCCGCCGGCGGCGACAGGCCGTAGGCGACCACCGGGCGTGCCGCTGCGGCGGTCAGGAGATCGCCGAGGGTCGCGCTCGCCGGGTCTTCGTCGCGGACAAGCACCGGGCCACCTTGTAACCCGCTCGGCTCGAAAGGCAAGCCTTGCGAGGGGGCAAGCCCACCGTAGAATGGCGTCATGGTGTGTCGTCGGGTGTCGCTGCTGTTCACCGCCGCCGTGTTGCTCGCGGCCAGCAGTCTGGCCCGGGCTCAGGGGCCCGCCCCTGCCGCCCCGGCCGACGGGAAGACGGAGACGGCGGAGAGGGGGGAGAAGGGGGAGAAGGCGGACAAGCCGGAGAAGGCGGTGACGGACAAGCTCCTGGCCGACGCCGAGCGCATCGCCGAGCGGGTCGCGAAGCTGCGCGGCCTCGCCATGGTGCGGCCGATCCGGCGCGGGGTCATGAGCAAGCCGGAGATCACCCAGCACCTGCTCGAGCGCGTGCACAAGGAATACCGGCCGGAGGAGATCGCGAGCGAGGAGCTGGCGATGAAGCGGCTCGGCCTGCTGCCGCCCGACGTCGACTACCTCGACATGGTGATGAAGCTCCTGGTCGATCAGATCGCCGGCTTCTACGATCCGTGGAAGCAGGAGCTCTACATCGCCGACTGGATGGCCGCGGGCGGCGACGACGTCATGGCGCACGAGATCGACCACGCGCTGCAGGACCAGCACTTCAAGCTGCGCCAGTGGATGGTGGCCGACAAGAAGAACGCCGACGCCAGCCTGGCCCGCCAGGCGGTGGTCGAGGGGGACGGCGTCGCGGTCATGATCGAGTTCGCCAGCCCGTCGCCGGTCGCGTGGGGCCAGGACGGCTTCGTGGAGAACCTGGCCGGCCTCATGGGCCTGGGCGCGGCGACCATCGGCGACGTACCGCTGGTCATCCGCGAGGGGCTGATGTTCCCGTACCTGTCGGGCCTGCGCTTCGTGGCAGAGGTGCGCAAGACACGGCCGTGGAGCGCGGTCGACGACATCTACCGCCGGCCGCCGCTGTCGAGCGAGCACATCATGCACCCGTCCACCTACGCCCGCTACGAGCGCCCGGTCCTGGTGCGCGCCGGTCAGGCGCCCGCGCTGCGCGGGCACAAGCAGCGCTACGACAACGTGCTCGGCGAGTTCGGGCTGGCGGTGCTCTTGCGCCAGCACAAGGTGTCGCTGCCGATCGCGAACATCGCCGCGGCCGGGTGGGGCGGGGATCGGGTCACCATGTACGCGCCGCCCGGCGCGGCCGACCGCACCGGACAGTCGGCGGTCGCCGTCATCTACACGGTGTGGGACAGCGAGGTCGACGCGGTCGAGTTCTTCGGCGCGATCGAGGACGCCATGCCGTCGCTCTCGCACGGCACCGAGGCCTCGCGCGCGCCGGAGCTGCCGGAGCTGCCGGAGCTGCCGGAGCTGCCGGAGCTGATCGAGCTCCGCGGCGGCGGCGGCCCGGGCGGCGGCGATGTGGTGTCGTCGGTCGAGCGGCGCGGCGACGCGGTCGTCGTCATCGTCGGCGCGCCGGCGAGCGCGGCGCAGCCGCTGCGCGCGCAGGTGTGGAAGTCGTGGCGGGTGACGCGGCCGGCCGCGGGCGCCGCGGCGTCGCCGGCACAGGCTCAGCCGAAGAGGTAGCGCCCGACCGTGGCCAGGCGGGACAGGTCGTGCACGTCCTCGTCGAACATGGGGACCTCGACGACGGTGCCGCCCTCGCCGGCGGCCTGGCGCAGGACCTCGACGGCGCGGTGGTCGGCCGCGGCCAGCACCTCGAAGTCGAAGTGCGCGCCGAGCAGCGCCTCGGCCGCGATGCGCAGCGTGCCGACCTGGAGGCCGAGCTCGCGCACGGGCGGATAGGCGGCGAGCGCCGCCGTCGCGTCGAGGTGGCCGTGCAGCGGGCGGCCCTGGTGCACGCGGTTGACCACGAATCCGGTCATCGGCATTCCGGACGCGACCAGGCGCTTGTGGAACGACAGCGCCTCGCGCATCGCCATCTGCTCGGGGCTGGCGACCAGGACGAAGCCCACGTCCTTCCGGCGCAGGAGCGAGAAGGTGGCCTCGGCGCGCTGGCGGAAGCCGCCCAGGATGTCGTTGAACTCGGTGAAGAAGAGGGCCAGGTCGTCGAGGAAGCGCGTGCCGACGAACTTGGTGAGCCGCTTGAGCACGTACGCGCCGGTGCGGCCCACGACCGACCAGCCGCTGCCCTCGCCGCCGCGCAGCTTGCGAAACCACTCGATGGCCGGCGAGTCGATGGCGGCGGTCAGCTTCTCGGGCGCGTCGAGGAAGTCGAGCGCGTGCGAGGTGGGCGGGGTGTCGACCACGATGAGCTGATGCTCGGGGTCGCGCTCGAACTCCTCGAGCTTGGCCAGCGCGGCGTACTCCTGCGCGCCGGCCAGCGAGCCGGCGATCTGGCCGTAGATCGGATTGGCCAGGATGCGCTTGACCGCCTCCGGGTCGGACGCGTGGCGCGCGACCACCTCGTCGAACGCGCGCCGCTGGTCGAGCATCATCGCGCACAGCCGCCCGCCCGGGGCCAGCTCGCCGGCCGCCTTCAGGACCGGATCGGGGATGCGCTGCACGTCGTGACCCAGCTCCTTGAGCCCGAGCGAGCTGGCCAGCCGGCGCGCGGGATCGATGGTCAGGACCAGGGCCTGCTTGCCTCGGCGCGCGCCCTCGAGCGCCACCGCCGCGGCGGTGGTGGTCTTGCCGACTCCGCCCGAGCCGACGCAGACGATGATCCGCTTCTGCTCGAAGATGTGGGACAGGCCGGGCGGCAAACGGGCTCCTGTTTATCACGCCGGGCCGCGCCGGTCGAGCTGACGGCCCCGAGCGGTCAGCGCCCCAGGTGGTTCTTCTTGACGTAGAGGGTGCACCCGCGCTCGCTGCGCGGCGTGTGGCCGGAGCCCGGCGGATAGCGCACCCAGCTGCCGGCGCGGTACTCGCCGTGCTCGTCGGCGAAGTCGCCGTCGATGACGAAGATCTCCTCTCCGCCGGGGAACTCTTGCCGCGGCACGTCGGCGCCGGCGCCGATGCGGACCAGGTGCATCTCCTCCGGGCGGCGCTCTCTGCGGTAGAGCTCGAGCATCTCGACGCCGGCGATGGATGGATGCGGCGACCACTCCGCCGCCGCGCTGTGGATGCGGACCGTCTCGCGGCCCGCACCCGGGTACTGCCGCAGCTTCACGAACAGCACGCAGCCGCCGCGCGACGACGGCGCGTGCTCGAATCCGTCGGGGTTGAGGAGGTACGACCCGGCCGGATGATCGCCGGTCTGATCGGTGAACACTCCCTCGAGCACGAGGATCTCCTCGCCGTCGGGGTGCGGATGCGCGTGAAACGAGCTGTCCGGCAAGTAGCGCACGACCGAGGTCACGCGCCCGGCCTCGGCCGGACCGACCAGCTCCAGCCGCTTGCGCATGACCGTCGCGCTCGGGCTCGCCTCCCAGGTCATCTCGTCTGTGTGCCGGATGAGCGGCGCCTCTCGAGGACTCACATCATCAGTATAGGGACTCGCGGCCGGCCTGTCGGCCGCGCGCGCCATGCCCGCGTTTGCCAGCGCCCGCCGCGTCGCGCGCACCATGAGCACCACGGCGAGCACCAGCGCCACACCACCGGCCACCACCAGCGCCGTCCACGCCGCGCCGATCTCCCCGCGCGCCCGCCACAGCGTCCCCGCATCCCGCGCCACCGCGCCACCCAGCGCCGCCAGCGTCACCGACGGCAGCGACCCCACGAACGTCCCGGCCGCGAACTGCCGCCACGTCAGCGGCGACCCCGCCAGCACCAGGTTGAGCAGGTTGTGCGGCCCCGCCAGCCGCAAGAGCACCACCAGCCGCACCCCGCCATCGCCCACCGCATCGACGACCGCGCGCCACCTCCGCCGCCGCGCGATGACCTTCTTCACCACATCGCGCAACAACCACCGCGCCAGCGCGAACGCCGTCACCGCCCCGATCCACACCGCGCCCAGCGCCACCGGCACCCCGACCGCGGCCCCGAACACATACCCGACCAACCCCGCCAGCCAAAGCGTCGGCACCCCCATCGGCACCCCGGCCACGACCATCCCCACGGCCGCCACTCGCCCTCCGACCCCGGCCC
>DATFRY010000448.1:0-5056 GCA_035262925.1 Kofleriaceae bacterium
ACCCGCTCCGAAGGCCACCCGCCGAGGCCCGGCTTGCCTCACGCCGCCCTGCCGCTCATCACACTGCCGCCGGCCAGGTGAATCTCCAGCCCCTCGCGCGCGGCCACGGTTCCCGGCCACATGGCGCGCGCCGAGCGCTCGATCGCGTCCACCGCCCCGTCGTCGTGCGACGGATCGTGGTGGAAAAGCACCAGTGAGCCGACCCCGGCGGCGCGGGCCACGCGGATCCCCTCGACCCAGGTCGAGTGGCCCCAGCCGCTGCGCGGCCCGCCGATCACGCCCGCATACTCCTCCGGCGTGTACTGCGCGTCGTAGATGAGGAGGTCGGCCCCGTCGGCGAGGGCGACCAGATCGCGATCGATCCCGTCGGCGTGGTGCTCGGTGTCGGTGGCGAACACGACCGCGCGCCCCTCGACCTCGATGCGGTAGGCCAGGACGCCGTCGGGGTGGTTGAGTCGCGCGGCGCGCACCAGCGCGGAGCCGACCTCGAACGGCTGGCCCGGCTCGATCTCGCCGAACGAGAGCGCGGCCGGCACCGCGCCGAGGTGCACCGGGAAGCTGGGGGCGGTCATCTGCTGGCGCAGCGCGCTCTCGAGCGATCCGTGATCGGGGCGGCCGTGGAGCACGAGCGCGGTGTCGCGCCGGAAGAGGGGCGGGAAGAACGGGAAGCCCTGGATGTGATCCCAGTGGACGTGGCTGAAGAGGAGGCTGGCGGAGACCGGGCGACCGCCGGCGAGGAGGCGCTCGCCGAGGCCGCGGATGCCGGTGCCGGCGTCGAGGATGATCGTCTCGCCGCCGCAGCGGACCTCGACGCAGCTGGTGTTGCCGCCGACCGCGGCGGTGCGCGGCCCCGGCGCGGGGACCGAACCTCTGACTCCCCAGAAACGGACGGTGAGAGACATGGATTTGATTCCTCCTGCTGCCTCTGCGGAGCAACCGCCGCGCCACGTGTGCGGGCGGTGCTGCGCGCGGCCAGGTGCTCGAATCGCGAGGGAGCGCGGGGCTGAAAATCTGGCCCCGGGCCGGCGCCGATCGATCGTGGATCGGTCGCGCTCGGCGCACCGATCCATCCTGTGGCCGGCGCGGCTGCGACCGGTCTGGCGCAGACCGGCGCCGCCCGGATCCAGGTCGCCTACATCGATGCGGCTTCGCCGGTGCCCGGCTTGGCCATCGGGAACAGCGGCTCGCCGTGAATCTCGAGGCGGTAGACGCTGTTCTCGGTCTCGACGTAGAGCTTGTTCGAGTCCGACTCGGAGAGGACCCGCTTGACCGGCGTCGTGATCATGCGGTGGCCGTGCGGGTCGCGGAAGATGACCATCCCGCGACCGACGATCGGGTAGCTGATGAGGTAACCCGTGTACAAGCGACCAACCCCGACCGAAGATCGCTCGCCGCTATGGTCGCGGACCTTGCGCGCCGTGACGCTGACCATCGCTCCTACTCTTCGAAAATTCTACGCGCCGGCATCCGAGTCGTCCACGCATCTTTTGCTAGCTTTTGGAAAATGACGAAATCGCGGGAAGGTCTGGCCAGGCCGGCAGGAGCGCAAGAATGCGCGCCCGAGGGCACGATCGAGGCCATCTACGACGAGGTGCGTCGAGCCACGCATGAGGCCACCCCCGCAGTACCCTTTCCTACCCCGGCCGTCGCGTGCGTCCTGTGGCGCCGGCGCGCGGCCGCTCGCACCGAGATCGAGCTCTTCCTGGTCCAGCGGGCGTTCACGCACCCATTTCTCGGCGGGTTCTGGGGCTTCCCGGGTGGGCGCGTGGAGGCGAGCGACCGCGATCTCGCATCCGCGTGCGCAAGAGAAGTACGAGAGGAGCTCGCGATCGTCCTGACCGACGATGCGAGCGCGTACGTGCCGGCCGCTCGCTTCGTCACGCCGGTCTTCTCCGCCCTGCGCTACGACGCGCAGTATTTTCTGGTCGAGGCCCCGGCGGGAGCCGCGCCCGATCACGCGGCGAGCCGCGAGCACCGCGCCGGCCTGTGGATCGCGCCCGCGGCGGCGCTCGAGCGCTTCGCGCGCGGCGAGTGGCTCATGCCGTCGCCGGTGGTCGACACGCTCGCCGCGCTGGCCGCGGGTCTCGACGGCGCAGCCGGGCGACTGGCCGCGGCGGAGCGCGAGGAGGAGAGCCGCAGGATGTGGTGGCTCGCCGCCGGCATCGCGGTCTGTCCGGTGCGGACGCCGACCCTGCCGCCCGCCACGCACACCAACACGTATGTGGTCGGCGGCCTCGAGCGCGGCGCCGGCGACGTGGTCGTCATCGACCCGGCGTCGCCGTACGACGACGAGCGTGCGGCCCTCGACCGCGAGCTCGACGCGCTCCTGGCCGCGGGCGGGCGCGTGCGCGCAATCCTGCTCACCCATCACCACCTCGATCACGTGAGCGGCGCGGCCCACCTGGCGGCCGCCGTGGGGGCGCCCATCTGGGCGCACGCGGACACCGCGCGCCTCCTGGCCGGGCGCCTGGAGATTCACCACATGCTCGCCGACGGCGACGTCATCGAGCTGGACGGCAGCCCGCGGCGCAGGCTGCGCGTCCTGCACACGCCAGGCCACGCGCCGGGGCACCTCTGCTTCGCGGAGGAGGAGACCGGCTTCATCGCCGTCGGCGACATGGTTGCGTCGGGCAGCACCATCCTGGTCGACCCGCAGTCGGAGGGCGACATGCGCCTGTATCTGGAGTCGCTGGATCGGCTGGCCCGCGCCGGCGCGCGCGCCCTCCTGCCCGCGCACGGTGCACCGATCGCGGATCCGGCCGGCAAGCTGGAGGAGTATGTTCGACACCGGCTGTGGCGGGAGGAGCGCGTCGCGGCGGCGCTGGCCGAGCGCGGTCGGGCGCGGGCGCGCGACCTGGTGCCGCTCGCCTACGCCGACGTCGCTCCGGCGCTGGTCGGGCTGGCCGAGCGATCGCTCGTCGCGCACCTCTTCAAGCTCGCCGCCGACGGTCGCGCGCGGCGCGAAGGGGACGAATGGCTGGCGCCCGCCTGAGCACGGCGTGGTATATGAGTCGGTCGTGGTCGACCTGAGGCAGTTCAACGAGCTTCCCACCATTCGCACCATCCGCGACCTGGTTCGCCGGTGGTGGGGGCTGGAGCTCGCGTTCGCCGACGAGCGCGGCTACACGCTCGACCACGCCGACGGCAAGATCGTCCCCTCCGACAACGAGTTCTGCCGCCAGGCGCTGTTCGCCAAGGAGGGGTTCCGGCGCTGCAACGACAGCATCAAGCTGGTGCGCGACCGGCTGCGCGGCACCAAGCGCAGGAACGTCGTCGTCCACCAGTGTCACCTCGGCTTCGACGTGGTGGCGGCGCCCATCCTGCTCGACGGGCGGATGCTCGGCTTTCTGTTCACCGGCGGCTCGCTGCACGAGGAGCTGAATCAGGCGGACAGGCAGGACCTGCTCCACAAGGTGCGCGAGCTGACCGGCGCCGACCGCGAGGGCGGCAAGGGGCTCGAGGAGGCGTTGCCGGCGGTGCCGCGCATGACGCCGGTCGAGCTCGAGCACCTGTGCGACCTCGTCGAGCTGGGGGCGCAGGACGTGATGGAGGCCTGCGCCGAGCGCAGCCGGCGCGGACAGTCGGTCGAGGCGCGGCCGGGCGCGGGCGGGGGCGGCAACGGCGTCGCGCGCCCGTCGTCGGCGGCGTCGGAGCAGCACGGGCGCTTCCGCGAGCTGGTCGGCCACTCGTCGGCGATGCAGGAGGTCTACGGGCTGCTCGAGAAGATCGCGCGCAGCGAGTCGACCGTGCTCATCCACGGCGAGAGCGGCACCGGCAAGGAGCTCATCGCGCGCGCCATCCATTACCACGGGCCGCGGGCCAAGAAGTCGTTCGTGGTGCAGAACTGCTCCGCCTTCAACGACAACCTTCTCGAGAGCGCGCTGTTCGGCCACGTGCGCGGCGCCTTCACCGGCGCGGTCAAGGACCAGAAGGGCCTGTTCGAGGTGGCCGACGGCGGCACCTTCTTCCTCGACGAGGTGGGCGACATGTCGCCCGCTCTCCAAGTCAAGCTGCTGCGCGTCCTGCAGGAGGGCACGCTGACCCCGGTCGGCGCGACCAAGCCGGTCAAGGTGGACGTGCGCATCATCGCGGCCAGCCACAAGGAGCTGGCCAAGATGGTCGAGCGCGGCGAGTTCCGCGAGGACCTCTACTACCGGATCAACGTGCTCAAGATCGTGGTCCCGCCGCTGCGCGATCGCATCGAGGACCTGCCGCTCCTGACCGAGCACTTCCTGCACAAGCATTACCACGGGGCGGGCACGCCCCCTCGCCTGTCGGCCGAGGCGATGACCGCGCTGGCCGGCTACCGCTGGCCGGGCAACATCCGCGAGCTGGAGAACGAGATCGAGCGACTCATGGTGCTGGGCGCCGACGAGGAGGAGCTGCCGCTGGGCCTGCTGTCGCAGCGCATCCGCGAGGCGCTGCCCGCCGACGCCGCGCCCGCCGCCCGGCCGGGCTGGCGCTTCGAGCGCATGGGCACCCTGCGCGAGGTGGTGGAGACGGTCGAGGCCGAGGTCATCTCCCAGGGCCTCATCCGCACGCACTGGAACAAGTCGCAGCTGGCCAAGGAGCTCGGCATCTCGCGCTCCAACCTCATCCAGAAATGCAGCTACTATGGGCTCGACCGCAAGGAGTAGCCCCTGTCCCGTGTGCGGCGCCGGCGTGGCCCCGCTCGCGCAGAACCGCGCGTTCCCGTTCTGCACGGAGCGCTGCCGCACGATCGACCTGGGCCGCTGGCTCGACGAGCGCTACCGCATCCCCACCGCGGAGTCCCCGGCGGACGACGCGGACGACGCGGACTGACGGCCGAGGAGCCCGACTCCGTGCTGCACGGCGAGCTCGTCGCCGGCCAGAGGCGTGCCCCGGGTCGGCCCTTCGGGCCTCCCTCGGCTAGTCGGCGTCGGCGTCGTCCGCGAGGTAGGCGAACGTCTTGATGAACATCACGAGGAGCTCGCGATCCTCGTCGGTGAGGTCGATGAAGCGGATGCCCATGCCCGGGTGGAGGTTGTCCGAGTGGCCCGGGCGGTACGGGTTGATCCAGATGACCTCGCCCTCG
>DATFRY010000449.1:0-11205 GCA_035262925.1 Kofleriaceae bacterium
AGTCCACGACCTGCTTGACCCGGGCCAGCCAGGCCGGATCGATCACGAGCGTGGACTGATTGGCGTGGCCGTCCCACGCACACGGGATGCGCACGGCGTTGAACCCCGCCGCCTTCACACCGTCGATGAGCTGCTGATTGATGAGCGGGTTGCCCCACGCCGTCTCGCCGCCCGTCGCCTCGAGCGAGTTCCCGATGTTCCATCCCACGTGGATCGCGCTGGCCACCTGCGACGCCGGCGGGAGCGTCTGCGCCTGGGCCGCGGCCGGCATCGCGAGCGCGACCGCGCAGATCGAGATCACCCGCCAGAGCGGCGATGGAAACGGGAGCGTTCTCATGAGGTGCCTCCGACGACGAGATGGGTGAGACGGCGACGGCGATGGCGACGGTGACAGCGCCGCGCATCACACCAGGCGGGAGTTGCCGGCCGGCCGATGTGAGCGCTCACTTTCACATGGCGAGAGAGCGGCGCCCCGACCTGATTGGGTCAGGCGCCGTCACGGGAACGCAGCGCGGCGATCAGCGGCGAGCGTCGAGGGCCGCGCGGTACTCGCGGATGGACTGGCTCGTGGTCGGTCGGTCGAGGAACCCGGTCAGCTCGTCGAGATCGATGCCCGGCAGGACCTTGCTCTGGCTGCGCACCGCGAACCGCTCGCCGCGCAGCACGTGCACCTGGATGCGGCCGCGGCGCCAGACCCAGACCTCACGCACGCCGAGGCGGCGGTAGATCTCCAGCTTGTCCAGGCCGCCCCAGGTCCAGATGACCTCGATGGCCAGATGAGGGCGATCGGCCCGGCCGGTTCCGAAGATGTAGCACTCGTCCGGCTCCACGCCGCGCTTCATGCTGCGGTTCTTGAGGGTCCACGATCCGCGCTTCCGGAACTCGATCCCGGAGGCGAGGCAGTAGACCTCGACCAGGCATCCGATGCTCGACTTGATGCCCTCGTGATCCTCCGACGGCGACATGATCTCGACCGTACCCTCCAGGTACGAGATCCGCGGGGCCGAATGATCACCGCGCATGTCCAGCAGCCGCTCGTAGTCCGTCCACGAGACGCCGTGCAGCTGCACGATCTGGTCGCCGACCGGCGCCTCGTCCCGTTGCCGGAGCTCAGCCAGGCTCGTCATGATGGAGCGAGTATAGCCCCCGGTCGCGCCCCGGCCTCAGTTGATCGCGGAGTGGATCCGGTTGAGCTTGCGGTTCGCGCCCACGAAGTTGCCGTCGGCCACGTTCTGGGTCGCCTCGCGGAAGAGGGTCTCGACCTGCGGGGTGAGGCGGCGCGTCTTGAGCGCGGCGTCGAGGCGGCGGATCTTCTCGGCGATGAAGGGCTTGTCGACCTTGATGACGCGCACCGTGCCGAGCAGCTGCGCGGCGGCGAAGCGGGCCTGGCCGTAGTCGCCGCGGGCCATCGCGGCCGTGGCCTCGCTCTCGAGATCGCGCGCCGGTTCGGGCAGGTCGGTGCGCAGGAGGCCCTTCTTGTTCATCTCGTCGCGCGAGCGCGCGAGCAGAGGCTCGACGTCGCGCCGCGTGTAGCGGGTGCCCTTGGCGTCGATGGTCTGTACGATCGTGGTCGGCACCGCGCACGCGTCCTTCCACTTGCTGGCCAGCCCCTCCTCGCGCTCGGCCAGCTGCGCCTCGCGCTCGGCCAGCTTCTGCTCGCGCCGCGCCATGTCCTTCTCGCGCGCCGCCACCGCCGCCTCGCGCCCCGGCGTGCCTCCGCCCGACTTGCTGGCGGCCAGGGCAGACACCATCGACTGCCGCTCGCTGAGCAGCCGGTCGAGCAGCGACTTCTCCTCGCCCGCGATCGAGGTCTCGCGCCGGGTCAGCTCCTCGCTCTCGCGATCGATCTCCGAGGTGTCTCCGCCCTTCGCGCTGATCGCCTGGCGCCGCTCGGCCAGCTCGGCCTGCTTGCTGCGCAGCTCCACCCGGCTGGCCAGGAGCGAGTCGCGCCGCGCGAGCAACGCCCCGTCGTCGTCGGTGGAGGTGCCGGTCGCGGGAGCGGCGCTCTTGCTCTCGGCGGCCGCCGCTTCACGCGGGCCGTCCTCCCGCCCCTTGCAGCCGAGAAGGCTCGCGCTCCCCGCCACCGCAACCGCCACGACAAGCGGCACCGCTGCGAGCCGCGCGCGACATCCCATGACTCGCGATTCTATCATCGCCCCTGCCTCTGCTTTTTCTGCGACGCCGTGACGCGTCGTGTCATATAGTGACACAATGAAGCCAGGGGGCCTCCATGACCCCGATACGGTCCGCGACGCGTGCGGCGTAGGGTTCGTCGCCCACATTCGCGGCCACAAGTCGCGGGAGATCGTCGAGCAGGCGCTCGAGGTGCTGCGCCGCCTCAGCCATCGCGCCGCCACCGGCGCCGATCCCGAGACCGGCGACGGCGCCGGCATCCTGCTCCAGGTCCCGCACCGCTTCTTCAAGCGCGAGGGCCAGCGGCTCGGCTTCGACATGCCTCACCGACGGAGCTACGGCGTCGGCATGGTCTTCTTGCCCGCCGATCCGGTCGCGCGCCGCGCATGCGAGAAGGTGCTCGAGGAGGTGGCGGCCGAGGAGGGCCAGCGCCTGCTCGGCTGGCGCGACGTGCCGATCGACGAGCGCCACATCGGTCCGGTCGCGCGCGCGGTGCTGCCCGTCATCCGCCAGGTCTACATCGCGCGCCGGCGCCTGGTGCCGACCGCGTTCGAGCGCCGGCTCTACGTCATCCGCAAGCTGACCGAGAACCGCGTGCGCGAGCGCGCCGCGGAGATCGACCCCGACGGCCGCTTCCACGTGGCCAGCCTGTCGGCCGAGACCATCGTCTACAAGGGCCTGCTCCTGCCCGGCCGCCTGGCCGCGTTCTACCGCGACCTCGACGATCCCGACTTCGTCGCCGGCCTGGCGGTGGTGCACTCGCGCTTCTCGACCAACACCTTCCCGACCTGGGACCTGGCCCAGCCGCTGCGCTTCATCGCCCACAACGGCGAGATCAACACCGTCCAGGGCAACCGCAACTGGTCCAACGCGCGCAAGAGCCTGCTCAGCTCGGGCAAGTTCGGCGGCCGCTTCGATCGACTGTTCCCGATCATCGTGCCCGGCAAGAGCGACTCGGCCCAGTTCGACAACATGCTCGAGCTCCTCCACCTCGGCGGACGCAGCCTGCCCCACGCCATGATGATGATGATCCCCGAGGCGTGGGAGTCGAACCCGGACCTGGATCGCGAGCGGGCGGACTTCTACCGCTACGCCGCCACGCTGATGGAGCCGTGGGACGGCCCCGCCGCCATCGTGTTCTCCGACGGCCACCTGGTCGGCGCCACCCTCGACCGCAACGGCCTGCGCCCCGCCCGCTACGTGGTCACCACCGACGAGCGGGTCATCCTCGCCTCCGAGGCGGGCGTGCTCGACGTGCCGCCGAGCCAGGTGAAGAGCCGCGGGCGCCTGCAGCCCGGCCGCATGTTCCTGGTCGACACCGCGTCGGGCCGCATCCTCGCCGACGAGGAGGTGAAGCGCGAGGTGGTGAGCCGCTTCCCCTACGGGCGCTGGCTGCGCGACAACGTGTTCGAGCTGCCCGAGGTGCCGGGGGCCGAGGATCCGCCGCTCCTGTGCGGCGACGAGCTCGAGCGGCAGCAGCGCTGCTTCGGCTACACGCTCGAGGACCTGCGCCTCCTGGTCGCGCCGATGGCCGAGGACGGCAAGGAGCCGGTCGGCTCGATGGGCACCGACACGCCGCTGGCCGCGCTGTCGGATCAGGCGCCGGGCCTGTTCTCCTACTTCCACCAGCTGTTCGCCCAGGTCACCAACCCGCCGATCGATCCGATCCGCGAGCGTCTGGTCATGACCCTGGACACCAACATCGGCCCCGACGGCAACACGTTCGAGGAATCGCCGGAGCAGTGCCACAGCCTGCACATCGGCGCGCCGGTCCTGACCAACCACCAGCTCCACGCCATCGCCTCGGTCGAGGAGGGCGTGTTCGACCCGACGCGCATCTCGCTGCTCTATCCGGCGTCGGACGAGCCGCGCGCGCTGGCCGGCGCGGTCGAGCGCCTGTGCGCCGCCGCCGTCGAGGCGGTCGACGAGGGGCGCAACATCCTCATCCTCAGCGACCGCGGGGTCGACGCCGGGCACGCGCCGATCCCGTCCCTGCTCGCGCTGTCGGCGGTGCAGCAGCACCTCACGCGGCTCGGCATCCGCATGCAGGCGGGCCTGGTGGTCGAGACCGGCGAGGCGCGCGAGGTGCACGACGTCGCGCTCCTGGTCGGCTACGGCGCCGCCGCGGTCAACCCGTACCTCGCGCTCGACACCGTGCGGGCGATGGCCGCGGCCGGCGAGCTGGGCGGAGTCGCGCCCGACGAGGCCGAGCGGCGCTACGTCGCCGCCATCGCCGACGGCCTGCTCAAGGTCATGTCGAAGATGGGCATCTCGGCCGTGCAGTCGTATCGCGGCGCGCAGATCTTCGAGGCGGTCGGGCTCGACCGCGATCTCATCGAGCGCCACTTCACCGGGACCCCCTCGCGCCTGGGCGGCATCGGCCTGCGCGAGCTCCACCGCGAGGTGCGCGAGCGCCACGCGCGCGGCTTCGTCGGCCCAAGGGAACACCGGCCGACACAAGGCGCCGGCCCAAAGGAACACCGGCTGGCACAAAGCTCCGGCCCGGGCGCCGGCCGCGCGCTGCCGTCGGGCGGCCAGTACCAGTGGCGCCCGGGCGGCGAGCGCCACAAGTGGAACCCGGCCACCATCGCGGCGCTCCAGGCCGCGGTCGGGATGGAGCGCGAGGACCTGTTCGCCGACTACTCGCGCCTGGTCGACGACGAGGACGGCGCGCTGTGCACCCTGCGCGGCCTGCTCGACCTGGTCTGTGACGGCGACGACGACGAGGCCGGGCCGGTGCCGCTGGACGAGGTCGAGCCGGCGACCGAGATCGCCCGTCGCTTCGCCACCGGCGCCATGTCGTTCGGCTCGATCAGCGCCGAGGCGCACGAGACCCTGGCCATCGCCATGAACCGGCTGGGCGGCAAGTCCAACAGCGGCGAGGGGGGCGAGGAGGAGCGGCGCTACGAGCCGGACGAGAGCGGCGATCTGCGCCGCAGCGCGATCAAGCAGGTCGCGTCGGGCCGCTTCGGCGTCACCACCACCTATCTGGTCAACGCCGACGAGCTGCAGATCAAGATCGCCCAGGGCGCCAAGCCGGGCGAGGGCGGCCAGCTGCCCGGCCACAAGGTCGACGAGCGCATCGCGCGCGTGCGCCACTCGACCCCGGGCGTGAGCCTCATCTCGCCGCCGCCGCACCACGACATCTACTCGATCGAGGACCTGAAGCAGCTCATCTACGATCTACAGTCGGTCAACCCGGCCGCGCGGGTGAGCGTGAAGCTGGTGGCCCAGGTCGGGGTCGGCATGGTCGCGGCCGGCGTGGCCAAGGCGGGCGCCGGCGGCGTCACCATCGCCGGCTACGAGGGCGGGACCGGCGCGTCGCCGCTGTCGAGCCTCAAGCACGCCGGCCTGCCCTGGGAGCTGGGCCTGGCCGAGACGCAGCAAGTCCTGGTCGCCAACCAGCTGCGCGACCGCATCCGCGTGCAGGTCGACGGCGGGCTGCGCACCGGGCGCGACGTCGTCATCGCCGCGCTGCTCGGGGCCGAGGAGTTCGGCATGGCGACCGCGTCGCTCATCGCCACCGGCTGCGTGATGCTGCGCAAGTGCCACCTCAACACCTGCTCGGTCGGCATCGCCACGCAGGATCCGGAGCTGCGCCGGCGCTTCACCGGCCAGCCGGAGCAGGTCGTGACCTTCTTCATGCTGGTCGCCGGCGAGGTGCGCCGCCTGATGGCGCGGCTCGGCTTCCGCCGCTTCCAGGACATGGTGGGCCGGGTCGACCGGCTGCGCCCGCGCGCCGGCGCGCGCCACTGGAAGGCGGAGCGGCTCGACCTCGCGCCGCTCCTCGCCGGCGGCGCCGGGGGCGCTCGCTCCTGCCCGGGCGCCGGCCAGCGCGTCCCGCTGGCCGAGCACATCGGCCACGAGCTCCTGCGCCAGGCCCAGGACGCGATCGACGGCGGCCCGCCGGTGGAGATCGAGCTGCCGGTCCGCAACACCGACCGCGCGGTCGGCGCCATGCTGTCGGGCGAGGTGGCCCGCCAGCACGGCTCGCGCGGGCTGCCCGACGACACCATCCGCGTGCGCCTGACCGGGTCGGCCGGCCAGAGCTTCGGCGCCTTCGTGGCGGCAGGCGTCACCCTCGAGCTCGAGGGCGAGGCCAACGACTACGTCGGCAAGGGGCTCTCGGGCGGGCGCCTCATCGTGCGCCCGCCGCGCGCGGCCGCCTTCGCGCCGGAGGACAACGTCATCGTCGGCAACACCTGCCTCTACGGCGCCACCGCCGGCGAGGCCTTCTTCTCGGGCCAGGCCGGCGAGCGCTTCGCGGTGCGCAACAGCGGCGCGCGCGCGGTGGTCGAGGGAGTCGGCGACCACGGCTGCGAGTACATGACGGGAGGCGTGGTGGTCGTGCTCGGCCCCACCGGCCGCAACTTCGCCGCCGGCATGTCGGGCGGGCTGGCATACGTGTTCGAGCGCGAGCACACCTTCGCGCGCCGCTGCAACCTCGGGTCGGTCGAGCTGGCCTCCCTGCGCGAGGACAGCGAGATCTGGGCGCTCTACGCCCTCATCGAGGACCACGTGCGCGCGACCGGCAGCCCGCTCGGCAACCGCATCCTCGACAACTGGGAGATGATGGTCGCCCACTTCGTGAAGGTGCTGCCGCTCGACTACAAGCGGGTCCTGGCCGAGAGGCGGGCGCAGCGGCGCGCCTCGACCTCGCCGCCGGTCCGGCGCCTGGCGGTGGTCCCGCGCGGAGGGTCGTGATGGGCAAGCCGACCGGCTTCCTCGAGGCGCCGCGGGTCTCGCCGGCGCGGCGCGACCGGCGCGAGCGCCTTCGCGACTGGAACGAGGTCTATCTGCCCCAGGCCGAGGAGCTGACCCGGCAGCAGGCCGGCCGCTGCATGGACTGCGGCGTGCCCTTCTGCCAGAGCGGCTGCCCGCTGGGCAACATCATCCCCGACTGGAACGACCTCATCTACCGCGGGCGCTGGCGCGCGGCGTGGGAGCGGCTCGACGCGACCAACAACTTCCCCGAGTTCACGGGGCGGCTGTGCCCGGCGCCGTGCGAGGCGGCGTGCGTGCTGGCCATCGACACCACCGCGCAGCCGGTCACCATCGAGCGCATCGAGAACGAGATCATCGAGCGCGCCTTCGCCGAGGGCTGGGTCGAGCCGCGCCCGCCCGCCGCCGACACGGGGCGCCACGTCGCCGTGGTCGGCAGCGGCCCGGCCGGGCTGGCCGCGGCCCAGGAGCTGCGCCGCGCCGGCCACCGGGTCACGGTCTACGACGCCGACGAGCAGCCGGGCGGGATGCTGCGCTACGGCATCCCCGACTTCAAGATGGAGAAGTGGCCGATCGACCGGCGCCTGGCCCAGCTCGAGGCCGAGGGCATCGAGTTCCGCTGCGGCGTGACGATCGGCCGCGACGTGGGCTGGGGCGAGCTGCGCCGCGGCCACGACGCGCTGCTCATCGCCGTCGGTGCGCGGCGCGCGCGCGACCTCGACGTGCCCGGCCGCGACCTGGCCGGCGTCGTCATGGCCATGGACTACCTGTGCGCGCAGAACCGCGCCGGCGCGGCCGGGACGCGCACACCCGCCGCCCTCGACGCCGCCGGCCGCCGCGTGGTCATCCTGGGCGGCGGCGACACCGGGTCCGACTGCTACGGCACCGCGCTCCGCCAGGGGGCCGCGTCTGTCACGCAGATCCAGCTGTGGCCGGCGCCGCCGCCCGGGCGCGCCGGCGACAACCCGTGGCCGGAGTGGCCGGTCGTGTTCCGCACCTCGTCGAGCCAGGAGGAGGGCGGCGAGCGCGACTTCGCGCTGATGACCCGACGCTTCGTCGGCGACGGCGCCGTGCGCGCGCTCGAGGCGGTGCGCATCGACATGGCGCGCGGCCCCGAGGGGCGCAAGCGCCCGGCCCCGCGCCCCGGCGGCGAGCTCGTCATCCCCACCGACATGGTGATCCTGGCGATCGGCTTCTCGGGGCCCGATCTGGGCCCGGCCGCGGCCGAGCTCGGCCTGGAGCTGGACGCGCGCGGAAACGTCGCCGTCGATCAGCACGGGGCCGCGGCCGCGGGCGTCTTCTGCGCCGGCGACGCCATGCGCGGGGCCAGCCTCATCGTGTGGGCCATCGCCGACGGGCGGCGGGCCGCGCGCGGCATCGAGCGCTACCTGTCCGCGGCCGGATAGCGCCGTCGCTCGGCGGGCAGGCCGCGGGGGGACGCGTCGGCTACGCCTTGGGCCGCGGCCTCTGGCGCGCCGGGACCGGGCCGGCGGCGCCCGCGCCGGCTCCGTCGCTCACGCGGTCGATGCGCTCGTCGTGGCGCGTGCGGGTCCGTGGGGACGGGGACGTCGTCGGCGCCGCGATGTCGAGGAACGTGATGGCCACACCCGTGAGGTGACCGCCTCGCGTGCGGCTCGGGACCATGCGCACCGTGTACCACGACCCGTGCCGGTCGCGGACCTTCACGTCCCGGCGCACCAGGGTGCGGAGCACAGCCACCACGTCGCGGAACATGCGGTCGTACTCGAGGTGGCCGGTCAGATCGGCGAGCGGCCGCCCGATGTCCGACGGGATCAGGTTGAACATGCGCGTGGCCTTGACGGTGTAGCGCTTGATGCGAAGGTCGGCGTCCAGATGGAGCGCGGGGACGTCGGTGGCGTCGAGGAAGCTCTCCACGTCGGCGGCGGCGAGCGACATCTCCTCGATCTTGCGCTCGATGTCGTTGTTGCGCCCGTGCAGCGCCTCGTTCAGCGACTGCATCTCCTCGCGCGAGCTCTCGAGCTCCTCGTTGGCCCCGTGAAGCTGCTCGTTCATCGACTGGAGCTCCTCGTTCTCCGTCGACATCTGCTCGCTTCGGGCCGCCAGCTCCTCGAGGGTGACGCGGTGATCGGCGAGGGCCTCCTCCAGCTGCTTGCGCAGCTCGGCGACCTGGCGCGCCTCGCCTGCATCGGCCGGGGCGCCGTCGGCGGGCTGCTCGGCCTCCGCCTCGGCCGCCGCCTCGAAGGCGACCAGGAGCAGCCCCTCGAGCTCGGGACCCTTCAGCCGGCGTGCGCGCAGATCGACGCGGACGCTGCCCGCGTCGCTCTGGACCTCGACGTTGCGCTGGAGCGCCTCGCCGGTGGCGGCCGCCCGGCGCATGACCGCGACCAGGGGCAGCTCCAGGCCGGGGCGCGCCATCTGGTGGAGCCGGGTGACCGAGGTGGGACCCGCCGCCGGCTCGAGGAAGCGCCCTGTCCTGCCCTGGATATGGATGACGTCGCCCCGCTTGGTGGCCAGCACGCAGGGCGGGGCCAGCTCGTCGAGCAGGACCTGATTGACGAGCGCGGCGGCAGGCGCCGGCGATCCCTCGGGCCTCGGGCCTGGCTCCCGGTGGGTCGACCGGATCCGCGGGCTGCGGAACACCGGCACCGGGCGCCACAGGGCCCTGCCCGGCGGCAGCTCGCGGCGGACGAAGAGCTTGCGCCGAGGATCGAGCAGCTCGAACTGGTCGGCCAGCGGGCCGAGCGTCTCGCTGGGGCCGAGGAAGAGGATGCCGCGCGCCCGCAGCGCGTGGTGGAACAGGTAGAGGACATCGTCCTGCGCGTCGGGCTTGAGATAGATGAGGACGTTGCGGCAGCAGATGAGGTCGACGCCGCTGAACGGCGGATTGAGCAGCAGGTTGTGCTCGGCGAAGACGACCAGGTCACGCATCTCCCGGTTGACGACGTAGCCGCCCTGCGGGTGGTGATCGAAGAAGCGCTCGAGCCGCGCGGGCGAGACGTCGGCCGCCTCGCTGTCGCTGTAGAGGCCCATGCGCGCCACCCGGAGCGCCTCGTCGTCGAGATCGGTGGCGAACACCCGGATCGGGATCGAGGGTCGAACGCGATCGACCGACTCGCGCAGCAGCATCGCGACCGAGTAGGCCTCCTCGCCCGTGGCGCAGCCCGCCACCCAGGCGCGCACGGACTTCCCCGCCGCACCGTCGACCAGCAGCCGGTCGAGCGCGAGATCGAGCGCGGTGAAGGCCTCCGGATCGCGAAAGAACGAGGTGACGCCGATGAGCAGCTCGCGGAACAGCGCGTCGAGCTCGGCCGGCCTCGCGGTGAGCAGCTGGATGTAGTCGGCCGGCGAGCGCATGCGGTGGAGCACCATGCGGCGCTCGATCCGCCTCTGCAGCGCGGACGGCCGGTAGCGCGAGAAGTCCCTGCCGGTGTAGGAGCGCAGCAGCCCCACGGCGCGCTCGACCACGCGGTCCGCGCCGTCGTCGGCGGGCCCGGCGGCGCCCGGCGAGGTGCGCTGGACATGGTCGAGCAGCTGGCGCGGACACTCCTCGACGGGGAGCACGTAGTCGCCGACCGGTGCACCCGCGCCGCCGCGCGGCGAGCCCAGGTCCTCGAACGCGCGATCCTGGACCATCACCATGCCGCAGGCGGCCTTGATCTCCCGGAGCCCGAGCGCGCCGTCGGAGCCGGAGCCGGCCAGGAGCACGCCGACGGCGCGCTCGCCCTGGTCGCGGGCCAGCGAGCGGAAGAAATGATCGATCGGCGCGGCGACGGCGCTGCGCGGCGTTCGCGTCACGCGCAACACCCGATCCACGATCTCGACCACCGCGCCGGGCGGCGCGATGTGGATGTGCCGCGGCATGACCCGCAGCCCATCCGCGACCTCCACGACCTTCAGCCGCGTCTGCCCCGCGAGCAGCTGTGACACGCCACCCCCGTGCTCGCGCTGCTCGTGGACCACCACGACGAAGGCCAGGCCGTCCACGTCCGGCAAGTGAACGAAGAAGCTCTGAAGGGCCGCGATGCCGCCGACCCGAGCACCGACTCCGACGATGAACGGATCGTCAGGACACGGCGCGCGCTCCCCGCGCTGCTCCCCTTCCCACTGTTCCATGGTGCCTCCCCCGGAGCTGACGGCAGTCTAGCCGCGGCGGTGGGGCGAGGCCAGCGTGCGAAGCGCGGGCCGCCGGGCGATCGCGGGCCAGAGGATGTGCCTGCGGGTGGAACCGTTCGACGACAGCGGAAATCGGCCGAAAATGCGCCCTCCGTCTCGGTTTTCGGCTTCCACCCCATGCGCGCCCGCCGAACGAACGGCATTGCGCGGGATGCCGGCGACATGACGCGGACCCCCGGCGGTCGGCTCTGCCTT
>DATFRY010000450.1:0-4024 GCA_035262925.1 Kofleriaceae bacterium
GCAGGGCGCGCCACACCAGCTCGAGCATGTCGCCGTAGTCGAACTGACCGCGCTCGGCCTTGTCGCGCTCGAGCCGCTCGCGCACCGCCGGCAGGAAGCCGCCGACCACCGCGGCCTGGAGCGGCACCGCGGCACGGCTCAGGGCCGCCGCCGCGGCGCCCACCCGCGCCACGTCCGGTGTGGCCGCTCCGGCCAGCTTGTCGGCCAGCTCGTGCGCGTTGTCGTCGATGTCGCCGAGGAGGAGCGGCAGCCCGCACCCGCGCGCGCGCCGCTCGGCCGCATCGCACAGCGCGAGCGCCCGCCGCTCGGCGGCCGCCGCCGTGTTCGAGTGCACCCGGCCGGCGCGCAGCGCCGCCGCCAGGCCCACGCCGCCCATCCCGGCCATGGCGGCCGCGAGCTCGGCCAGCGCGCGGTCGATCTCCTCGGCCCGCTCCGGCCCGTAGGCGCGGGCCAGCCGCCCGCCCAGGCGCATCGCCTCGCCCACCGCGCGCGGCACGTCGTCGAGCCTGCGGCCCGCGGCCAGCCACGCCTCGAGCAGCGCGCGCGTGTCGCCGCGCACCGCCAGCGTGTCCCGCAGACAGGCGGTGAAGGCGTCGCGCAGCGCGGTCTCGCTCGCCACCTGGGTCTGGCGCAGCGGCCGCTGCCCGTCGAACGCGGTCGTCTGCAGCACCCGGTGGCAGAAGCCGTGGATGGTGTGGATGGCGGCGCCGTCGAACGCGACCAGCGCGCCCTCGAGCGCGGCGCGCGCGCGCGCGTCGATGTCCCAGTGCGCCTGCCAGGGCGCGCCGTCCCCCGCGCCCTCGCTGCGCGCGACCTCGCGCACGAGCGCGCGCGTGCGCCGGCGCAGCTCGGCGGTCGCCTTCTCGGTGAAGGTGACCAGCAGGACCTGTTCGATGGCCGCGCCGCCGCGCAGGAGGAGATCGATCACCCGCCGCTCGAGCAGGTAGGTCTTGCCGGTGCCGGCCGAGGCCTCGATGACCTGGTGCCGGCGCGGCTCCATGGCCCACACCGCGGCCGGGACCGGATAGCGGCCTGCCGCCTCGTCCCGGCCCCGCGCCGGCGCCCGCGCGTGTGCCCGCGCCTCACTCACGGATGTCCTCCATGGCGTCCCACCAGGGGCCGAAGCGCTGCGCGATCATCCGGTCGGCGTCGGCCGGCGCCGCCAGGTGCGGCCCGATGCGGAGCGGTCCGCCGCGCGAGCTGAAGAAGCGGCCGCCCGCGACCATCTCCCGCACGGCGTCGGCCACGCTGGCGCGGCGGCGGCGGACCAGCACCGCCTCGCACGGCAGGAGATAGTCGTGCGCGCGCGACAGGAGGTCCTCGACCAGCGACGCGAGGTAGGCGCGCGCCTCCGCCTCGGTCACGGGCGCGAACCGGTAGCGGTGCGCCCGGCCCGACCCGGCCAGGATGGTCATCGCGTGGCGCCCTTCCCCCGGCAGGAGCCCGGCGGCCGCCAGGGCCGCCCGGTCGATCGCGCCGCGCACGCGATAGCGCGGGCTCGGGTCGTCGCCGGCGACCATGAGCAGCGAGCCGAGCGCACCGGCGATCGGCTCGCTGCGGCCGACCAGCAGGACCGGCAGGTCCCCGTCCGGCCGCGCGACGGTGAGCTCGATGGCCGGCTCCAGCTGGCCGACTCTGCTCCCCTCGTGGACCCAGCCGAAGCCGATCGGCAGCGCGGCCGGCGGCCGCCCGCCCGACGCGCGGGCCATCGCGTTCCACCACGCGCACAGGACCTCGACGGCGCGCAGCTCGTCGGCGCGGGCGAACGGCCCGCACGGCGAAAGCCCGCCCTGCTCGTCGAGCACCAGCCGCTCGCGGTAGCGCCGCTCGAGCCCCCCCGCGTCGTCGCGGCCGTCGGCCAGGTGGGCGAGGAACACCTCGCGCAGCGCGATCGCGCTGGCCAGCGGGCCGCGCTCGAACGGCTCGTCGCGCTGGGCGACCAGGTCCTCGTCGTCCTCCTGGCGCAGGCCGAGCACCGACGTGGCCCACGCCTGCAGGGGGCACTCGAGGAAGCGCCGCAGCGCGGCCAGGCTCAGCACAAGCGGCTCGCCCTGCGCGCGCCGCGCGCGCCGCGCCCCACCCGCGACCGGCCGGTCCCAGCCCAGCCCGAGACGCGCCCGCAGCCCGGCCCGCTCCGGCCGCGCGAGCTCCGCCGCCAGCTCTCCCGCGTCGGGCACCGGAAGGCCGCGAGCCGCGCAGTGCTCGACGAGGTCGCGGCGCAGCGCCGCGCAGGCGGCCTGGCGCTCCGCCACAGGGTCGCGCCCGCCGCCCGGCTGGTAGCGGCGCAGCGGGTGCCGCACGATCAGGCCGGCCCCGTCCGCATCACCATCTCTTGTATCATTATCTATGTGCCGGCCCAGGTAGGGCTCGAGCATGGCGCGGAGCTCCTGCACGAGCGACGACGGCTCCAGCTCCTCGCCGGTCCCCTCGTCGCGCGCGACGTAGCTCAGGTAGAGACGATCGCGCGCCGACAGCACCGCCTCGAGGAAGGTGTAGCGGTCGCGCTCGCGCGGTCCGACCTCGCCCGGGCGCGGCGGGGCGCCGGTCCTGACGTCGAGGGCCAGGTCGCGCTCGCCGCCCGGGAAGTGGCCCGCGCCCAGCCCGGCCACGAACAGCACGCGGAACGGGAGCGGCCGCATCGGCGCGAGCGGCGCGACCAGCACCGCATCGCTCGGCAGCTCGCCGCCGGCGGAGCGCAGCCCGGCCAGCGCGTCGCGGGCCAGCTCGCGCGCGGTGCGGTAGCCGATCGGCTGCCCGGCCAGGTCGAGCGCGGCCAGCTGGCGGATCGCCTCGCGGCAGCGGTCGAGCGCGCGCTCGTCGGCCGGCGTGACCGGCACCAGGTAGCTGGCGGCCAGCGCGTCGAGGTGGCGCGCCCACTCGGCCAGCGGGCGCTCGCGCTCGCGGCACGCGCGCGCATCGGCGATGAGCGAGCGGGCCAGGAGCGCGAAGCGCGCCGCGCTGCGCCGCTCGCCCTGCTCGACCCGGGCCGGGCGGTAGACCTGTCCGCCCAGCCGCAGCGCCGCCGGCGCGCCCTCGTCGCCGTCGGGCGACATGAAGCTGCCGAGCGCGAGCCGGCGCACGCCCTGGTCCCAGTTGAAGACGTCGCGGTCGATGTACGTGCCGCGGTGGTCGCGCTGATCCGCGCCGTGCACGATGCCGAGCTCGTCGCACCAGCGGATCCAGTCGTCGCGATCGATCTCCGGGTGACCGGCCAGCACGGCGGGGTGCACCATGAGCCCGAGCAGCTCCGGCCGCGTGAAGCGCCCGAGCGGGAGATCGAACAGGAGGTCGATCGCCTCCACCACGCGGCTCTCGCTCTCGAGCGGCAGGTCGGCGACCCGGTGGCGGATGCCGCCCAGCTCGCCGAACACCGCGCCGACCTGGGCCTGATAGCGCTCGCACTCGTCGGGCGCCAGCAGCACCGCGATGTCAGAGAGGCGCAGCGACGGGTCGGCGCACAGGAGCGCGGCGATCTCGTTGCCGATGATCTCGAGCTCGCGCCGCACCCCGGGACAGGCAAGGACGCGCACGCTGCCGTCTCCCACCACGGGCTCGCCGCGCGCCGGCGCGCGGTCCAGGATGTCGCGCTGCAGCCGCCGCAGCGCGGTCGCCTCGCCGCCGGCATCGATCGGATCGGCGAAGCGGTCGCGGAAGTCCCATCCGCACAGCCGGTTGAGCGCCGCCACGTGCTCGCGCCCCGGCCGACCCCAGAGCGCCAGGGCCGGCGGCTCCTCGCTCGCGGCCTCGCCGTCGCCGTCGCCGTCGAGGTCGAGGGCGCCGCGCCCGGCGCGCTCCTCGCGCCCCGTCGCGACCGCAGGATCGCGCCCGCGCGACGCGCTCGCGAGATCGTCCCAGAACTCGCGGCACGGGTTGAGCGCGTAGACGCGGACGTCGCCGGCCTCGGCCAGGCGGGAGATGATCGGCCAGTAACCGCGCGCCAGGTGCGAGAAGCCGAAGAGATGGAGCGGCCCGGGCAGCGCCAGGTCCGCCGGCGCGAGGCCGGCAAACAGCGCGCCGAGCGGAG
>DATFRY010000451.1:0-10554 GCA_035262925.1 Kofleriaceae bacterium
TACCAGTACGGCCGCTTCGTCCGCGCCGGCGCGCCCGACGGGGCGCCCGAGGGAGCGCCCGGGTGAAGGACGCCATCCTGCGCAAGGCGCGCGAGAGCGCCGACCTCAAGCTGCGCTTCTGCGAGGAGAACGCGGCGGAGCTCGAGGCCTGCGCGCGCTCTCTGGCCGGGCGCCTGGCCGCCGGAGGGCGCCTCTTCTGCATGGGCAACGGGGGGTCCGCGTGCGACGCGCAGCACGTGGCGGTGGAGTTCCTCCACCCCATCATCGAGAAGCGCCGCGCCCTGCCGGCGCTGGCCCTGTCGGCCGACACCGCCGCGCTGACCGCGATCGCCAACGACAGCGACTTCGCGCGCGTGTTCGCCGAGCAGATCGAGCTCCTGTGCCGGCCGGGCGACGTCGCCCTCGGCATCTCCACCTCGGGCGCGTCGGCCAACGTCAACCGCGGCCTGCGCCGGGCCCGCGAGCTGGGCCTCCTCACCATCGGCTTCGCCGGGCGCGACGGCGGCCAGATGGCCGAGGCCTGCGACCACTGCTTCACGGTCAGGAGCTGGTCGATCCACCGGATCCAGGAGACGCACACGTTGCTGCTCCACCTCCTGTGGGACCAGGTCCACGTCGCGCTGGGGGCCGACGATGTCCTCTGATGACCGCGCCGACGCTCCGTTCGGGGCCTGCCCGGTGCCGCTGGTCGACGCCGAGGAGATCCTGCTCGGCCACGGCAGCGGTGGAAAGCTCACCTCGCGCCTCATCGAGGGGCTGATCCTGCCCGCGTTCCGCAACGCCGCGCTCGAGCCGCTCGACGACCAGGCGGTGCTGCCGATCGACGCGCCGGCCGGCGCGCGGCTCGCCTTCACCACCGACTCCTACGTGGTGACGCCCATCTTCTTCCCCGGCGGCGACATCGGCGAGCTGGTGGTCAACGGCACCATCAACGATCTGGCCATGGGCGGGGCGGTGCCGCGCCACCTGTCGCTCGCCTTCATCCTCGAGGAGGGGCTGCCGATCCAGGACCTGGCCCGCATCGTCCACTCGGCGCGGCGGGCCGCCGACCGCGCCGGCGTGGCCGTGGTCACCGGCGACACCAAGGTCGTCGGCCGCGGCAGCGGCGACAAGGTCTTCATCAACACGTCGGGGATCGGCTTCGTCCCGCCGGCGGTCGCGCTGTCGTCGCGCCGCGTGGCGCCCGGCGACGCCGTGCTCCTGTCCGGCACCATCGGCGACCACGGCATCGCCATCCTGTCGCGCCGCGAGGGGCTCGAGCTCGACGGGCCGCTCGAGAGCGACACCGCGCCGCTCCACGAGCTGGTCGCCGCGGCGCTGGCCGCTTGCCCCGACATCCACGCGATGCGCGACCCGACGCGCGGTGGGGTCGCAGCCACGCTGGTCGAGATCGCCAGCCGCGGCCGGCTCGGCGTCGAGATCGACGAGGCGGCCATCCCGGTCAAGGACACCGTGCGCGGCGCGTGCGAGATCCTCGGCCTCGATCCGCTGCTGGTCGCCAACGAGGGCAAGCTGGTGGCCTTCGTGCCGGAGGCGGGCGCCGCGCGCGTGCTGGACGCGCTTCGCCGGCACCCGCTCGGGCGCGACGCCCGGCGCATCGGCGCGGTCACCGATCGCCACCCCGGCTTCGTCGTCGTCCGCACGCCGATCGGCGGCGAGCGCATCCTCGACCTCCCCTTCGCCGAGCCGCTGCCGCGCATCTGCTGACGGACCAGGACCGTGATGGATCAGGACTGATGGACGAGGATCGCGCATACGTCGAGCTGCAGTTCTGCCCCAGTCCGGAGCTCATCCCGATCGTTCGGCGCTTCGTGTCGGCGTTCTGCGAGCGGCTGCTCAGCCAGGCCGACGCCGCGTCGCGCCTGGCGCTGGTGACCCACGAGCTGCTCGAGAACACCGTCAAGTTCTCGATCGACAATGTGTCGTCCATCCACCTGGGCGTGGCCCGGGAGGACGGTGCCACCGAGGTCAGCATCCGGACCCGGAACCGGTGCAGCGCGGAGGACCGCGACAGCGCGCTCGCGGTCGTCCGTGACATCGAGAACAGCGGCGACGCGTTCGTGTACTACCAGCAGGTCATGCGGTCGAACGCGAGGCGGCGCGACGGGTCCGGCCTCGGCCTGGCCCGCATCTGCGCCGAGGCGGAGATGTCCCTCGACTGCCGGGTCGAGGGAGACGAGCTCATCCTGGTCGCGCACGCCACCCTGCCGGACGAGCCGGATGCGCCGATGGTCCCCGACATCGACGACCCCACCTTCGCCGCGAGCTCCAGCTTCGACGGCCGCGCTCTCACCGTGCGGCTGACCGGCAACGCCGACCTCGCGACCCACGGCCTCCTCGAGTCGCTCCTGCCCCGCGTGCACTCGGAGGCGCTGCGGGTCGCGGCGCCCGAGGTGGTCATCGACTTCACGCGCCTCGAGTTCATGAACTCGTCCTGCTTCCGCAGCTTCGTGTCCTGGCTCAGCGACGTGCAGGACCTGCCGCCCGAGCGGCAGTACCGGGTGCGCCTGGTGGCCAACGCCACGATGCTGTGGCAGCGCCGCAGCCTGCACGCGCTCCGCTGCTTCGCCCACGAGCTGGTCAGCATCGAGAGCTGACCGGCCGCCCGCTGCGCCGCGCATCACCGTGCGTCAGGGGGCGCGGTAGCGGATCACCATGAGCGTGATGTCGTCGTGCTGCCGGGCCATGAAGCGGCGCACCGCGGTCAGGATGTTGTCGCGGATCAGCAGGGCCGGCTTGTGCTGCGCCGACTGCACGGCGGCCACCAGGCGGTCGAGGTCGAACATCTGGCCGCGGGCGTTCCTCGCCTCGGTCACGCCGTCGGTGTAGAGGACCAGGAGGTCGCCGTCCTCCAGCTGGAGCGCCGAGTCGACCAGGTGCACGCCGATGTCCTGGCGCGCGCCCAGCCACGGTCCGGGCGTGGCGATCATCTCCGCCGCCCCGCTCTTGCGGCGCACCAGGATCATCTCCTCGTGCGCGCCGGCGAACACGATGCGGCCGTCCGCGGTGTAGCGCAGGAGCGACATGGTGACGTGATCGCGCGCGCCCAGCCGGCCGCGCACGTTGTGCACCAGGGCCAGGTTGACCAGCTGCAGCACCTCCGCCGGGGTCGCGTGCGGCCGGGCCGTGACGGTGGTCAGGACCGCGCTCTGCAGCATCAGCATCACCAGGCCGGCGTCGAGCCCGTGGCCGGACACGTCGCCGATCGCGATCCAGCAGCCGTCGTCGACCCGCAGCACGTCGTAGTAGTCGCCGCCCACCTCGCTGGCCGGGATCATGCGAGCCGCGATCTCGAGGCCGGGCACCGCGATCTTGCGCGGCAGGATCGCGGTCTGCACCCGCTGGGCGATGGCGAGCGACTCCTCCTGGCGGGCCGCCGTGATCGCGCGCTCCAGCAGCACCTGGTGCGCCTGCTTGACCTCGGTGATGTCGAACGCCACGCCCTGCAGCAAGGTGGGGCGGCCGAGGTCGTCCTTGATGATGCGCGCCTCGCCGTGCACCCACACCACGCGGCCGTCGCGGGCCAGAAACCGGCAGTCGGCGCGGAACGGTCCGCCGCGCAGGCAGCCGCGCGTGAACTCCTCGTTCCACATCTCGCGGTCCTCGGGGTGGAGGCGCTCGTACCAGAGGAACGGGTCCTCGAGCCACTCCTTCTGCGAGTAGCCGAGCAGCGCCTCGATGTGCGGGCTGACGTAGACCTCGTTCATCCCCTCGCCCAGGACCGCCATGAACGTCACCGCCGGGATCTGCTCGACCAGCGTGCGAAACTTCTGCTCGGCGGCGCGCAGCCTGGCCTCCGCCGTCTCGGGCGCGCTCGCATCGGCGCCTGCGCCGGTCCGCTCGCCCCATGTGAGCTGGTCCAGGCGGATGGCGGCGGCCGGCACCGGGAACAGCGCCGACGCCATCTGGGCGAGGATCGCCTCGGCCTCGGCCTGGCCGGCCAGCGGCGCTTCGTCCGGCTCCGGCGCCGGCTGCCCGCGCCTCTCAGGCCGGCGCGCCACGCGTCACCGCCCGTGCCCGGGCGGCCGCTGCGGCAGGCGCGTGATCGATACCAGCGGCGACGTGTCGAGACCGTGGATCTCGACCGAGACGATCTCGGGAGCCGCGCGCCCGATGGCCTGCTCGACCATCGTGCGGATGCGCGCGTGGCTCGCGTGGACCTCGCCCGCCGCCTTCACCCGGATCTGCGCGGTCTCGTCGGTCACGCCCCCCAGCTCGACGGACACCCCGACGTCGAGCAGCGTGGCGCGCAGGTGGTCGACCGCCGCGCGCACGCGGGTCTCGACGTCGTGGGGATGCAGGCCGTGGAGCGAAAGGAGCAGCGCGACCGCCTGGTCGCCGGCCAGCTCGTCGACCAGCGCGGCTCCGTCCTCGCGCGCCCCGGCGACCGCGAGCGCGCGCGCCAGCCCGATGCGGTGGATGTCGAGCACGGCCTGCACCAGCGCGCGCGCCCGCTCGCGCGCGGGAGCGTCGGGCAGCTGCTCGAGGCCCTCGACCAGCTCGCTGATCCGGGCCAGCGGATGTTCCAGCTCGGAGCTGTCGCCCCTGTTCATTTGCGCCCTCCCCCCGCGGTGTGGTTGGTGCGGCTCGCGGCCGGCGACGGCTCGACCTCCAGGCCCCGGCGGTCCGGCTCCTTCTCCAGCGCGGAGCGGGTGAAGTTGCGCAGCGAGCGGACCGTCCTGCCGTACATCAGCACCGCGGCGGTCGACAGCTTGGCGCCCGGGGGCTCGTCGAGAAACGGCATGAACTTGTCGGGGAAGCCCGGCATCGTGCATCCGATGCAGACGCCGCCGGCGTTGGGACAGCCGCCCACTCCCCCCATCCAGCCCCGCCTGGGCACGTTGCAGCTCACCACCGGACCCCAGCAGCCGAGCTTGACGATGCACTTGGGCGAGCCGAACGCGCTGGCGAAGTCGGCCTGCTCGTAGTAGCCGCCGCGGTTGCAGCCCTCGTGCACCGTCTGGTCGAAGAGCCAGGTCGGCCGGTTGACGCTGTCGAGCGGCATCATCGGCGCGTGCCCGGCCGCCTGGGTGAGGAGGTAGACCAGCACCTCCATCAGGCTGTCGGGATGCGTCGGGCAGCCCGGCACGCACACGATGGGCAGGCCGCACGAGCTTCGCCAGCTCCACCCGAGGTAGTCGGGCAGGCCCATCGCGCCGGTCGGGTTGCCCGCCATCGCGTGGATGCCCCCGTAGGCGGCGCAGGTGCCGGCTGCGAGCACGGCCCAGGCGCGCGGCGCCAGCCGATCGATCCAGTCGCAGGTGGGGATGGGCTGGCCGGTGGCGGGATCGCTGCCCAGCGCGGCCCAGTAGCCCTCGTGCATGGTGCTGTCGTCGGGGATCGATCCCTCCACGACCAGGATGAAGGGCGCGAGCTCACCCCTGGCCGCCTGCTCGAAGGGTGCGAGGAACTCGTCGCCGCTGGCCGGATCGAGGAACGGGTTGTGCAGCCGGACCCTCGGCAGCCACGGGATGCCGCCGAGCAGGATCTCCTCGAGCGAGGGCTGACTCGCACCGGTCAGCGCGATCGTCTCGCCGTCGCAGCCGAGGCCGGCGGTGATCCAGAGGATGCACATCTCCTCGTGCGCGGCCGCGGCGAGTTGCCCGCCACTCTCATCCCCACGTGGGTTCCTGGCCATCCCCGCTCCCCGCACCTTCGACCGCGACGTCCTCGGTCCCGACGCCCAAGTGTAGTCCGGGTGGACTCCGCGGGAAAGCGCGGGTCCGGCGGGCGGGCGAAGCTGACTCGTCGGGAGGCGCGGCGCCGGCCGCGCTATCGCGCCGTCGCGGCGAAGGCCTGGCGGAGCTCGGCGATGGACGCCATCTCGGTCACGAAGCCGAAGCTCCCGGCGCGCATGTCGCGGGCCGCGCGCAGGAAGGCCTGCAGCGCGACGCGAGAGAGCGCGCCGCCGATGCTGACGCGGCGGACGCCGATGGCCTGCAGCTGGTCGAGGGTGATGGACGGGTCGGCGAAGCCCATGACCACATTGACAGGCTTGCCGACCGACTCGACGACGGTGCGCATCTGGTCGAGCGTGCGGAGGCCCGGGGCGTAGAGGACGTCGGCGCCGGCCACCTCGAAGGCCTGCAGGCGGCGGATGGTGTGGTCGAGGTCGTGCACGCCGTGGAGGAGGTTCTCGGCCCTCGCGGTGAGGGTGAACGGGAGCGGGAGCGCGCGGGCGGCCTCCACGGCGGCGTGCACGCGCTCGACCGCGAGGCCGACGTCGTAGATCGGCGCGCGAGGGTCCCCGGTGGCGTCCTCGATGGAGGCGCCGACCGCGCCGGCGGCGTACGCCTCTCCGATCATCTTCGCGGCCTCGGCCGGCCCGTCGGCGTAGCCGTTCTCGAGATCGGCGGTGACCGGCAGCGTGGTGGCCTCGCAGATGGCCCGGCAGTTGTCGAGCACGTCCTGCCTGCTGGCCCGCGCGCGCCCGAGCATGTTGGCGACCCCGAGGCTGGTCGTGCCGAGTGCCTCGAACCCTGCCGCCGCGAGCAGCCGGGCGGTGCCGGGGTCCCAGGGGTTGGGGAGGAGCAGGGGCCGCGCCTCGAGGTGGAGGGCGGCGAAGCGGGCGGCCCGCGCGGTCAAGGCATCGTTCATGACCGATCCATGCCAGATGGACCGTCAATCCGTCCAATGCATAGTTCTTTCGCGCCGAATCAGGAATACTGATGGATGGCAGTGCGACCGCGATGACCGTCGACGAGCTGGAGTCCTTCCTCTGCATCGCCGAGCTGGGCGGCTTCACCGAGGCCTCGCGCGTGCTGGGCCGCTCGCAGCCGGCGATCAGCCGGCGCATTCACCAGCTCGAGCAGTCGCTGGGCGCGGCCCTGTTCGAGCGCGTCGCCCGCCGGACCTCGCTGACCGAGGCCGGGCGGGCGCTCCTGCCCCACGCGGAGGCGGCGCTGGCCGCCATGCGCGACGGCGAGCGGGCTGTGCGCGACCTGGCCGACCGGGCCTCCGGCGCCCCGCCGACCCTCCACCTGGCGCTGGTCGGCACGCTGGCCGACTCCCACATCGTCGACGCGCTGCGCGCCTTCGAGTCGCGCTTCCCCGACGCGGCGGTCGAGCTGCGCACGGCGACCAGCCGCGAGGTGAGCGCGCTCGTCCGCAGCGGCCAGTTCGCGCTCGGCATCCGCTACTTTCCGGACGGCGACGCCAGGCTCGAGTCGATCGTGCTCGGCCGCGAGCGGCTGTTCGTGGTGGTGCCCGCGTCGCACCGGGTGGCCGCCCGCCGCCTGCGCGATCTCCGGCCGCTGGCCGGCGAGAGGTGGCTCGGCTTCCCCGCCGATCGCGGTCAGCCGGACTCGTTCGGCCACCTGCTCCGCCGCGAGCTCCTCGCCTGCGGGCTGACCAGCCCGACCATCACGTCGGTCGACAGCCTCACGGCGCAGAAGCGGCTCATCCAGGCCGGCCTCGGCATCGGCATCATGCCGACGAGCAGCGTGCGCGAGGAGATCGCGATCGGCAGCTTGCGCCTCATCGAGGTGGCCAGCCTGAAGGCGGAGCTCCCGGTGGTCGCCGTGCAGCGGCGCGACGGGCGGAGGACGCGGCTCGCCGCGGACTTCCTCGACCTCCTGCGCGAGCTCATGCCGGCGCTGCGCCGCCCGACCGGCGTGCCGCGCGCTACGGCTCGGGCTCGCCGTTCTTCCCGTCGACCTCCGGGATGACGACGGTCGTCTGCCGGGACCCCGGCGCCGCCGACAGCGCGGTCAGCGCAGGCCGAGCTTGCGCAGCTTGCTCTGCAGGGTCGTGGGCCGGAGGCCCAGGATCGCGGCCGCGCCGTCGGGCCCGTAGATCTTGCCGCCACTCCTGGCCAGGGCCGCCGTCAGGTGGCGGCGCTCGTTCTCGACGTAGGTGACCAGCGGGTCCCCCTCCAGCTCGTCGGGGCAGTCGCCGTCGAGGACCTGGATCCTGAGCGTCGGCGGCGACGGCATCAGCGCGAGGTCGTCGGGCTCGAGGATGCCGCTCGGTCGCAAGATCGTGGCCCGCTCGAGCGTGTTGACCAGCTGGCGCACGTTGCCCGGCCAGTCGGCGTCGACCAGCGCCGCCGCCGCGGACGACGACAGCGACCACGGGCCGAGCCCGCGCTTGGCCGCCAGGTCGTCGAGGAACTGCTGGGCCAGCGGCGCGATGTCCTCCCGCCGCTCGTGCAGCGGCGGCAGGCGCAGCGGGAACACGGCGATGCGGAAGTAGAGGTCCTCGCGAAAGGTGCGCGCCTTGACCGCCGCCGGCAGATCGACGTGCGTGGCGGCGATGACCCGGACGTCGACCCGGATGCTGCGGTCCGAGCCGACCGGCTCGAACGTGCCCTCCTCGAGGACGCGCAGGAGCTTGGCCTGGGCCGAGAGCGGCATGTCGCCGATCTCGTCGAGGAAGAGCGTCCCTCCGTTGGCGGTGACGAAGCGGCCCGGCCGGTCGGCCACCGCCCCGGAGAACGCCCCGCGCACGTAGCCGAAGAGCTCGCTCTCGACCAGGTTCTCGGGGATCGCGGCGCAGTTGAGGGTCACGAACGGCTCGTTCACGCGCGGGCTCCACGCGTGGATCGCCGTCGCCAGCACCTCCTTGCCGGTGCCGGTGTCGCCGGTGATGAGGACCGGCATGAACGTCTGCGCCACCTGCTCGGCCGCGTGCACCACCGCGCGCATCTGCGAGTTGCTCGACGCGCGCACGCGCCGGCACGCCTCGGCCGGGTCGCGCACCTGCTCGCGCAGGAGGCGGTTCTCCTCCATGAGCCGGCGGCGATAGCGGTGGAGGAGCTGCGACTGCTCGGCGAACAGCATCGCGGTGGCGACGATCTGTCCGTACACGCCGGCCAGCTCGACCGCCTCCTGCGTGTAGTGCATGCAGATCTGCCGGTCGAGCGTGATGAGCCCGAGGTCGCGCGCGCCCGCGTAGAGCGGGACCAGCATGCAGGCGTGGCCGGGCGGCAGGTCGAGGATGCCGTCGTACGGGTCGCCCTCGGAGCTGCGGTGGTGGGCCTCGTCGAGCGGGATCGGCCGGCGGGTCTGCAGCGCCTCGCGGATGGTCGGGAACTGCTCGAGCGAGAGGCGGTGGCGCCGGATCTCCGCGTTGGACAGCGGCCCCTGGGTGGCGCGCACCGTGAGCTCGTCGCCGTTGAGCTCGTAGAGCGCGGCCAGGTCATACGGGACGATGCGCTTGAGCGACCGCAGCGCCTGTTCGAGGACCCGGTCGAGCGCGTTCGGCTCGGTGGCGAGCGCCGCGAGGCGGTGGAGATCGGCCGTGTAGTCGAGGAGGCGCGTCATCGATCCCTGGGGGGGCAGGTTCACCGAAGGATTCACGAAATCTCGCTGTCCACCGAAATACCGTTACCGCATCCAACGACATTTCGGTGTGTTTGTTTGTGGGGCTCAAGCAGGTCGAGCAGTTAGGCCGTTCGCCCGGCTGGTGTGACCCTTGCTCGAGAAGGGGGAGCAACCACCGGACCAGGGGGAAGGAACGCCATGCCACGGAGCGCGGCGCGCCCGTTTGCGCGCTTGATTGTCCTCTGCGGCGCGGCCGCCACCGCCGGTGCGTGCGATCCGGCGGCGAGCGCGCAGGCTCAGGAGCGGAGCTTTCCCGCGTCGGTCCCGGTCGGGGGCGGCGGGCCGCACGGCACCACGCCGATGACCGCGCAGCGGCGCAAGATGGACGAGCTCAAGATCGGCATCCCCGGTCCGCCGCCCGGCATCGACGCCGCGGTGTGGAACGCCGCGGTGCCGGAGGACAATCAGCCCACCCAGGAGCGGATCATCCTCGGCCGCGCGCTCTACACCGAGCCGCGGCTGTCGGCCGATGGCACCGTCGCGTGCGCGACCTGTCACGACGCCGTGCACGGGTTCATCGATCGTCGACCGGTGGCGGAGGGGATCGGCAACAACCTGGGGCGGCGCAACACGCCGACATCGATGAACGCCTCGTTCATGGGGGTGCAGTTCTGGGACGGTCGCGCCGGGTCGCTCGAGGCCCAGGCGCTCCTGCCCATCGTCAACCCGATCGAGATGGGCCAGCCCGACGGCGAGGCCGCGGTGCGGGCCATCGCGGGCGACCCAGCGTTCGAGAAGATGTTCCGCGCGGCCTACGGGCGCGGGCCCAACTACATGGACATGGGCCGGGCGCTGGCCAGCTTCGAGCGCACGCTCATCTTCCTCGACGCGCCGTTCGACCGCTTCCTGCGCGGCGACGAGGACGCGATGACGCCGGGCGCGCAGCGCGGGTGGGTGCTGTTCAACGGCAAGGCGCGCTGCGTCGCGTGCCACCCGATCAACGCCGCCAGCCCGATCGGCAGCGACGAGCGGTTCCACAACATCGGCGTGTCGGTGCGCCACCAGAACTTCGACGCCCTGTCGTCGAAGGCGATCGCGCTCTTGGAGGAGAACGCCTCGCCCACCGCGATCGACGCGCTGGCGCTGGAGACCGACGCCTCGGAGCTGGGCCGCTTCCTGGTCACGCGGAGCTACGCCGACGTCGGGGCGTTCCGCACCCAGCAGATCCGCAACGTCGGCATCACGGCGCCCTACATGCACGACGGCTCGATGATGACCCTGTGGGACGTCA
>DATFRY010000452.1:0-23432 GCA_035262925.1 Kofleriaceae bacterium
GAGATGTCGGTCGCGCCCAGCTTCCTGAGCGGGTTCCGCGTCGAGGGTGCGCCCGAGGTCGAGGTCGTGTTCGGCGACAGCGAGTTCTTCAAGCGCCACGTCGATCGCTTCCGCGCCCTCGACAAGGCTATGGAGGCGGCGCGCCGCTCGTTCTCGCGCAGCGTGCAGGCCGCGGTCGCCGCGCTCGGCCACGAGAGGCGCGGCGCCTGCCCCGTCGATCGGGTCGCGCGCTCGTTCTACGAGGCGCGCCGCGAGGGCGAGACCTACCGCGCGCTGGGCGCGGAGCTGGAGTCGGAAGAGGTGCTCATCCAGCAGCTCGACGATCTGGGCGAGACCGCCGCCTTGACTCCCGACTACCGCTGGAAGGTGAACCAGGTGGCCGGCCGCTACCGGCAGGCGCTGGTCGACCTCAAGGAGATGCGGCTGGCCTTCCAGACCCAGCTCGGCGGCGAGCTCGCTCATCGCGGCTGCAAGCAGGCCGAGTTGCTCGCGCGCGGGGCGGACCTGGTCGCCAGCCAGGCGCCGGTCGCCGAGGCCGAGCCGCCGCCCGACAGCGGCGGCGCCGGCGGGAAGCCGCCGCGCAAGCCGGGCGCGGAGCCACCGGCCGCGCCGGCGATCCCGGCCACCACGATCACCTTCTACGTCGACAACCGCTCGTGCGCCGCCGGGCAGCAGGTCTACCTCGACGGCGAGCTGCTCGGCGAGGTGGGATCGTCGGCGCGCGCCGCGTTCCAGGCTCTGGCCGGCCGCCACGCGCTCTGCCTCATCCCCGGCGACTCGCCGGCCCGCTGCGGCGACCCGGGCACCATCCGCGCGGCGTTCCTGCACGACGGCTGGTCGATCGGGCTCGACTGCGCGCGGAACTGAGCCGGCGCGCGCGCCACCGGCGGGGCCCGAGGCTGGCTACTCGGCGTGGCCGTCGTCGCCCTGCTTGCCCTCGATGACGACCTCGCCCTCCTGCGAGCGGCGCTTGAGCTCGTCGATGAGGGCGATGTTGTGCTTCGCGCCCTCGTGCTTCGCGTTCAGGGCCAGCGTCTTCTCGAACTCCGCGCGCGCCTCGTCGGCCTGGCCGCGGCGCAGGAGCACCACGCCGCGCAGGTAGTGCAGCTCGACGTGGTTGGGCTCGATCTTGAGCGCCGCGTCGACCTGAGCCAGCGCCTCCTCGGTGTACTTGCTGGCCGACAGCGACAGCGCGTAGTTGTAGCGGAAGCGCGCGCTCGACGGCCGCCGCAGCACGGCGCGCCGGTGGTACCACATGGCGGTGTCGAGGTCGCGCTCGCGGTAGGCGATGGCGCCCAGGTTGTTGTAGGTCTCGGCCAGGTACTTCTTGAAGCGCTGGGCCTGCTGGTAGATGCGCTTGGCCTGCTTGTCGTTGCCGGCCTCGACGTAGATGGCGCCGAGCAGGAAGTACGCGCGCGGGTCGTCGGGATCGGCCTTGACCGCGTCGCCGTAGTACTTGACCGCGCGATCGACGTGCCCCTGGCGCTTGTGCAGGTCGCCGAGGAACTTCATCGCCTGCGCCTGGCGCGGGTTGCCGTCCACGATCGCCTTGTACGCGGCGATGGCCTTGTCGAGGCGTCCGGTGGCGGCGTAGGCCGCGGCCAGGTCCATGCGGGTCGACTCGTCGCTGGGGTCGAGCGCGGCCACCTGCTCGAGCTCGCCCACCAGCTGATCGTTGTCGCCGCGCGATGCGTGGATGAGCACCAGGATGCGGCGCGCGCGCACGTCGCGCGGCCGCCGGTCGACCACGCGGGACAGCTCGCGGAAGGCGCCGTCGGCGTCGCCCGAGTCCCACATGGTCTTGCCCATGAGGTAGCGCGCCTCCAGGTCCCACGGCCGCACGCCGAGCGCGCGCTGGTAGAGGTCGCGCGCCTGATCGAGCCGGCCCGCGTCGCGCGCCAGCCGGGCCCCGGCGGCCAGAGCCGGGTAGTAGTCGGGGCGCATCGACAGCGCGTAGGCCAGGCGGCCCTTGGCCCGGTCGGGCTTGCCCTGGGCGGCGTAGACCTCGGCCAGGACGCGCTGGGCCTCGACCAGCTTCGGGTCGATGACCACCGCGCGCTGCAGGTTCTTGAAGGCGCGCTCGAGGTCCTCGGCCTGCCCCTCCGAGCCCAGCACGGCCGACAGGCCGCGGCCGAACAGCGTGTAGGCGTAGAAGTCGGCGCTCGGCTTCCGCTCCAGCTCGGCGCGCTCCTCCTCGTCGACCGCCAGACCGGCCTTGTCGCACAGCGCCTCGATCGCGGCCGCCGCGAGGTCCGAGTAGGCGGCGAACTGCCCCTTGCGCACCACCTCGCCCACCTTGACCGCGTCGCCCGACGAGCCGTCCACCCGCCACAGCGACACCCCGAGCTGGAGCTCCCAGCTCGGCCTCGCGACCCACCCGGTCCACACCCAGCGCGCCCCCGCCTCGCGGGCGAAGGCCGCCACCGACTGGCGGGTGACCGCGACCGCCGGCCCCGCCGGCACCACCAGCGAGCCGTAGACCGGCCGGATCTCGCGGTTGGACTCGGCCTTCTCGCCGACCAGGAACGCCATGCCGGCGCTCATCCAGCTCATCGCCGGCACGCCGGAGCGGTTCTCGAAGGCCATGACGGCGAATGGGTCCGGCATCTTCGCCGGGACTCCCGGCACCGCGGGGGCCAGGCTGCCCTTGCCGGGCGGCGGGCCGGCGGCGGCGAGATCGCCTGCACCCGCGGCCAGCAGCCACGCCGCGGCCGCGCCGGTGCATGCGAGAGCTGCTATCCTCCCGAAAGGCCCCATTTCAGCAATTTTGAACCCCTCCTCTGATAGATCAAGCCTTGGCTTCCAGGCGCTGTGGAGGCGCTGGAGAAGACCTGGGGCGCCCAGGCCCCTGCGCCGCTTCTCGGTCCTGCGCGTCCTGACCGTGTGCGTCCTGTGGGTGGCCTTCTCCGGGGCGGGCATCGCGTACAACCGCTACGCCTACTACGCGGCCCAGCTGCCCGACATCACGCGCATCGACCGGCCGCAGGACATGGCGACGCTGGTCTACTCGGCCGACGGCGAGCTCATCGGCGAGTTCTACCTCGAGAAGCGCGTGCTGGTGCCGATCGAGCGCATCCCGGAGCACGTGCGGCAGGCCTTCATCGCCGCCGAGGACCGGCGCTTCTGGGAGCACCCCGGCTTCGACATCTTCGGCATCGCGCGCGCGGCGTTCTCCAACTTCACCGGCGGTGGATCGATGCAGGGCGCGTCGACCATCACGCAGCAGCTCACCAGGATGATCCTGCTCTCCAACGAGCGCACCGTGGAGCGCAAGATCAAGGAGCTCATCCTCTCGGTGCGCGTCGACCGCCGCCTCAGCAAGCGCGAGATCCTCGAGCGCTACCTGAACGGCGTCTACCTGGGCCACGGCGCCTACGGGGTGCAGGCGGCGGCCGAGGTGTACTTCGGCAAGGACGTCGACCACCTGACCGTGGGCGAGGGAGCGGTGCTGGCCGGGCTGGTGCAGCGGCCGACCGACTACTCGCCGCACCACAACATGCGCGCGGCCCGCCACCGCCAGGCCTACGTGCTCGAGCGCATGCGCCAGGACGGCTACATCAGCGACGCGGCCCTGCGCGCGGCGGTTGCCGAGCCGCTCGCCATCGTGTCGGACGAGGTGCCGGTGAACTACGTCGCCGCGCCCTACTTCCTCGAGCAGGTGCGGCGCTGGATGCAGGCGCGCTTCGGCATCCGCAGCGTCTTCTACGGCGGCATGCGGGTCTACACCACGCTCGACATGCGCATGCAGCGCAGCGCCGAGGTGGCCGTGCAGGGCGGGCTCGAGGCGCTCGACCGCCTGGTCGGCTTCCGCGGGCCGATCGGCCACCTGGGCGAGCGCGAGCTGGCCACGTTCCGCAGCCAGCCGCCGCGGCCGTACCTGCCCGGACGCGAGGGCGCCACCCTCGGCACCGGCGCGGTCATCCTGCCCGACGTGCGCTACACCGGCGCGGTGGTCGAGCTCGGCAAGGGCGATCGCGTCACCGTCGCCGTCGGCGACCTCGATCTGCCGCTCCAGCCCGACGACGGGCGCCTCCTGCGCCACTGGCGCGGCAGCCCGGCAGCCGGCGATCCGGCCCAGGGCGAGCGCGGGCTGGCGCCCGGCGATCTCATCCCGGTGCGACTGGTCGAGGCTGCGAAGGGCGAGCAGCTGTTCGCGCTGGCCCAGCTGCCCGAGCTGGAGGGCGCGCTGGCCGCCATCGTGCCGACGACCGGCGAGGTCCGCGCCCTGGTCGGCGGCTACGACTTCCGGCGCAGCCAGTTCAACCGCGCCACCCAGGGCAACCGGCAGATCGGCTCCGCCATCAAGCCCTTCATCTACGCCACCGCGCTGGCCGGCGGCCTGAGCTCGATGGACATCGTGCACGATGGCCCCATCGCCGTCCCGACGGCGGGCGGCATCTGGTCGCCCGGCAACTACGACGGCGAGTACCACGGCGACGTCACCATCCGCACCGCCATCGCGCTGTCGCTCAACACCGTGGCCGTGCGCCTCATCATCGGCACCGGCGTCGAGGCGGTCATCGAGACCATGCGCGCGATGGGCATCCGCTCGGCCGTGCCGCTGCACCCGTCGATCGCGCTCGGCACGCCCGACCTCACCCTCATGGAGGTGGTCGGCGCCTACTCGGCGTTCGCCAACGGCGGCAAGCTGGTCGAGGGGCAGGACGACTTCCCCGACACGCCCCCCGGCCGCTTCATCGATCTCATCACCGCGCCCGACGGCACCATCCTGGCCGACTACCGCGGCCGTGTGCCGCGCCGGCAGGCGATCTCGCCGGGCCTCGCCTACCTCATGGTCGACATGCTCAAGGCGCCGGTCGAGCGCGGCACCGCCAAGAAGGCGCAGGCGCTGGGCCGTCCGACCGCGGGCAAGACCGGCACCGCCACCATGTGGAAGGACGCCTGGTTCATCGGCTTCACCACCGATCTCCTGTGCGGCGTGTGGGTCGGGCGCGACGACTCGAAGCCGATCGGCATCAAGGCGACCGGCGGCACGGCAGCGCTCCCCATCTGGCTCCAGTTCATGCAGGGCGCGCACCCGGAGACGCCGCCGCGCGACTTCCCGGTGCCCGACGACGTCACCCTGGTGCGGGCCGACGACCGGACCGGGAAGCCGGCGCCTCCCGGATCGCCGAACGCGCACTGGGTCCCCTTCCTGCGCGGTACCGTGCCGAGCCGCTTCGCGGCGCACGTCAAGCAGACCCGCTTCGCCAACAGCGGTGGGTTTGCCACGAGCCCCGACAAGGAAGACACCGAGAGTGGGGCGAGCCCCCCCGCTGCGACGCCCACCTCTCCGTGATCGCAGTCAAAGGCTGAGGCAAGCGGCGCAACTTTTCCGTGTCGCCGAGGCCTCCCTCCGGGGTCAGAGGGGAGTCGTGCTAAAGTGGCCGACTATCCCGCGTGGCGTACCCACTCCGGACGCCTTTTCTGCCCCGGACCACGGTCGGGCCTCCTTCGTGCATCAGAGGAACTTCATGAGCCTAAAACTGTCTCGTTTTTCATCACTCTCGACTCTCCTGCTCTTCTCGCTGGTTGCTTGCGGCGGCGGCGGCGATGACGACGGCAGCGACGGCGGCGGCGATGGCGACTCGGCGAAGTGCGTGGAGGCGGACGCGCACTCCGACCTCGACTGGATCCAGGACAACATCTTCACGGTCAGCTGCTCGCTGTCGGCGTCCTGCCACGCCGGATCGGCCAACCTGGCGCGCAACCTCAACCTCGAGTCGGGCAATTCCGAGGGCAACCTGGTCAGCCAGCCGTCCATGGGCGAGTTCTCCGGCGGCCTCAACCTGGTCGAACCCGGCCAGCCCGACCAGAGCTATCTGATGGTCGTCCTGGGCCAGTTCGGCACCGATGACCCGCGCCTGCCCGAGGACTCGGAGGGCAACAAGATCACCATGCCGGACTCGTCGAGCGGCTACGACATCCTCTGCGAGCAGAAGCGCGGCGCGATCGACCGCTGGATCGGCGGCCTGTAGGCGCCGCGCGGGCGCGGTCCGGCCGCCGCGAAAGCTCGCGGCGGTGGGCTCGCCTGGCGACGTCGGCGAACGCTGCTACGCTGTCCGCGGTGCCTCGCTGCGCTGCCCAACTGCTTGACGAAACAGCGAGTTCACTCGTATAACGCCAGGACAAGCGCGGGACTCCCACCCCGACGGAACGAAGGAAGGACCGATGGATCGGCTGGCTGACATTTTCCAACAGGGTGGCCCGTTCTTCATGGTCAACACCGCCTGGCTGGCGGTGGTCGTGGCGCTGATCGTCGAGCGGACCATCTACTTCCTGGGCCGCGGCCACATCAACGCGTCCGCGTTCCTCGAGCAGATCAAGCGCCTCCTGGCCGCCAACAACGTGGACCGGGCCAAGAAGCTGTGCGATGCGACCTCCGCCCCGATCGCCCGCGTGGCCAAGGCGGGGCTGGGCAAGATCCACCGCGGCGAGGCGGCGGTCGCGCAGGCCATGGAAGAGACCATGGTCGACGTCCTGCCCGAGGTGAAGACGCGCATCGCGGCGCTGTGGTCGATGGCCAACATCGTCACCCTGACGGGGCTACTCGGCACCGTCACGGGCCTCATCCGCACCTTCCAGGCCATCGGCGACACCAACCCGGCCGACGCGCGCAAGCAGCTGACCGACGGCATCGCCGAGGCCATGTACAACACGGCCATGGGCCTCAGCATCGCGCTCCTCTGCATGGTGGCGCACCTGCTGCTGTCCAGCGCCAGCAAGCGCGTGGTGGCCGACCTCGAGTCGTTCTCGCTCAAGCTCGAGAACCTGCTCGGCGAGGGCGCGGGGCCGTCGCAGCCGGGCTAGGCAGCCGGCCAGCCAGCACGAGAGCCGCCCCGCGAGAGAGAGCCGACAGGAAGCGACAGGACACCACGAGATGAACGCCGCCCAAGTTCGCGCCAAGGCCCGCATGGCCATGAAGCGGCGCGAGGAGGATGTCGAGCAGGATGAGCTCGAGAGCGGCGAGATCAACCTCATCCCGTATCTCGACATCATCACCAACCTGCTCCTCTTCCTGCTCGCGTCGGTCGCGGCCGGCTACGTGCTCGGGCAGATCAACACGACCCTGCCCAACCACGTGCCGGCCAACCAGGTGCGTCCGGTCAACCCGGCGCAGAACCCCGACGAGCAGCCGCTCCAGCTGGTGGTGTCGACCAGCAAGCAGGGGATGCTCCTGTGGTCGGTGTCGAAGCTGGAGGGCTCGCTGGAGTCCCCCAAGGCGCGCATCCCGCGCCTGCCGGCGACGCGGGCCGACGAGGCGCCGCGCTACGACTACCTCGCGCTCAACCGGGCGCTCTACGAGATCGCCCAGCGGCGCTGGCGCGGCAAGCTGCGCAGCACCGAGACCTACGAGATCATCGTCCAGTGCGATCCGGATATCCCGTACGAGACCGTGGTGGACATCATGGATGCGGTCCGCCAGCGCCTGCCGGGGACGGTGCAGCCGGGCGAGAAGATGCCCGAGGTGACCATGCCGAAGGCCCAGAAGCAGGGCGACGCCAAGACCGAGAAGTGGGTGCCGGTCGAGCCCTACGACCCGGACCGGCACTACCTCTTCCCCGACATCCTCTTCGGCAAGTGGAACTTCGACTGAGGATGCCCGCCCGATGATCGACAAGCACGAAGCTCGCAGCATCGTCCGCAAGGCGGTCAAGCGGGTCCCCGAGGGGGAGGAGATCCGGCACCTCAACATCGTGCCGATGATGGACATCATGACCATCCTCCTGGTCGCGTTCCTCATGACCGCGGCCGAGGCGGTGCCGCTGCCGCTGGGCGACGTGAAGCTTCCCTACTCGCAGACGACCGAGGACATCGCGGAGAACGACGTCACCCTCACCATCGCGCGCGACTCGATCCTCCTGCAGGGCCGCACGGTGATGGGGGTCAAGAACGGCGGGGTGGACGCGTCGGAGAAGAAGGACGGCGCGCTCGGGCTGCAGATGCCGAGGCTGAGCCGCCTGCTGGGCATGATGCGCGCGTCGTTCAATCAGGATCTGGTCCGCAAGGGACAGAAGCCGCCCGACGTGCCCGAGCTGCTCATCATCGCGGACCGGACCACGCCCTACAAGCTGCTGTTCGAGGTCATCCTCAGCTCGCGCGCCGAGGAAGCCGGCTTCCGCCGCTTCCGCCTCATCCTGCTCGAGCAGCAGGGTGGCGGGTCGGCCGGCGGGTAGCGCAACGCAACAGGCTAGGCGGGCGGCGCGGCGGGCGCGATGGGCACCAGGGTGCGCCACACGACCTGCCAGCGGCCCGCGCGCTCGGCGAGCACGAGCACGTCGTGGACCGACTCGCGCTGCGACTGCCCATCCATCTCCCAGGCCATCTCGCAGTGGGTGGTGGCCACCGCCGTGGCGCCCCAGGTCTCGATCGAGAGCGAGTGCTCCACGTACTCGAGGACGGTGGCGGCGCTCATGAACTGGCGGTAGCTGTCGGCGCACGCGGCCCGGCCGACCACGCGGCTGGCGAGACCCGGGCTCTCGAACACCACGTCCTCGTGGAGGAGATCCGGGATCTGCTCGAACCGCTCGCCTCGCCACGCCGCGGTGAGGCGCGCGACGACGTCGCGCACCGCCGCGACCTCGGGGCGCTCGCTCGCGGCGGGCATCAGTCGCCGACCACGCCCTCGACCGCGGCGCGGTTGTCCTCGAGGCCCGGCGTGCCGTCCTTGGCGTCCTTCTCCATGACCGCCTTGATGACCTTGTTCTCCGGCTTCGGCACCTTGTGCGACTCGCGGATGCCGGCCAGGAGCTCGTCTTCTTGCGGATCGGAGATGACCAGGCAGAAGCTGCCGTAGAAGGTGAGCCTGTCCATCGCGAGCACGCGATAGGCGGGCGACTTCCACTCGATGATGCCCTTCTCGGTGTTGACCTTGCCGGAGCCGTAGCGCTGCTCCATGAGGCCCTGGAAGTAGGCAAAGTTCCGCTGCTCGTCCTTGAGCTGGGCCGAGTTGAGCGCCACGAACATCTTGTAGAGCCGGCCCTTGTGGAAGAAGAAGAAGCGGCGCTGGTCGCGACCGTTCTCGGGCGCGTTCTCCCAGTGGACCATCATCGCCTCGTCGGTGTTGTGGGCGAACTGGTCGTCGACGATGGAGACGTCCCACCCGGTCTTCTTGCCCATGAACTCGACGTACGACTTCTTGATGCGGTCGAACTCGGCCTGGCGGTCGCGGCGCAGCTTGTCCTGGGCGTAGACGTCGCTGGTGCCGGCGATGCGGTCCTTGTAGCGCTCGTTGATCTTGGCGCTGAGGACCTTCAGCACGTCCTGCTTGTCCATGCCGAACTTGTAGGGCCCCATGAGCTCGCCGAGCGCGCGCTCGCTCAGCTTGGCGCCGACTTGCTTGGGCTGCTTGCCCTTGCCGTCACCCGCCCGTGCGTCTGCGGTCGCCGTGGACATGGCGAGGGCGCACACGAACAGGGACAACCACAGCCGACCAGAACCAGATCGCCACATACTTCCATCCTCCAGGTGCGGCGGGACCCCCCGCAACCATCAGTGTAGCCTGCGAGTTTTCCCGTCACAAGCCGTCGGGGCGGCGGGTGCCGGCGGGTGCGGCGGGCGCGGCGAGTGCGCTGCGTGCCGGCGCGCTACGGCGAGGGAGTCGCCGGCGACGAGTCGCGCGACAGCGAGCGCGAGGCCGAGGTCAGGGCGTCCGGTGTCACGAACACGTCGATCTCGCGCCCCGACACGGTGCCGTGGCAGCCGCCGCACACCGCGTCGAACAGCGGCTGGCTGATGCCCATGCTGATGGTCTCGCCCGGGCCGAGCTGGTGCTCCTCGCGCATGGTCACGACCGGGTTGCCCGAGCCGTCCTGCAGCTCCAGGATGACGCCGCGGCCGGCTGGCACTCGCACCTTGGCCGACCCGTCGTCGGCCAGCGGCGCGCGGCCGATGAGCTCGCGGTCCTGGTAGATGTCGCCCTGGTTGGCGGCGGTGGTGCCCGGCGGCGCGGGCTTCTCCTCGTAGACCGCCAGCTGGCGGGCGTCGCGGAAGAGGTCGACCGGCCGCCCGAGCCGGAGGTTGCCGGTCAGCAGCGTGAACAGGAGCGGCGCGTCCGGCATGTGGACCACGCCGAACCCCTCGCCGCCGGTCGCGTCCGGATCGGCCGCGCCGCCGAACACGAGCTGGCGGCGGTTGGCGTACATCGCGCGCGGCGGGTAGGCGAGCGCGAGCACCGCCTCGACCAGCGACTCGCCGGGCGACGACAGCACCTCCTCGCGCGCGCCGGTCTGGGGATTCACCGCCACCAGCGCGAACTCGAGCGAGCCGGCCTGGCCCAGGTCGCCGTCGTAGCCGCTGTACGAGGCCAGGATGCGCCCGTCGAGCAGCGGGAACGGGGAGCGATAGGCGCCGCGGGTCCGCTCCCCTACCCTGCCGGTGGCGCGGCCGTCGGGGATCGTCATCGAGGCGAGGAAGCCGGGGTCGTCGCGGTCGGCCTCGAACGGGCCGACGCTGCGGTTGAACAGCGCGAGCGTGCCGGCCCCGGCCGCGGTGCCCGGGTCGGACAGGATGAGCAGGAAGTCGCCGTCCATCGACTCGCGCACCTCGGTCGCCTGCTGGTAGCCGACCGACGGACGGGTCGCCGACGGATCGGCCAGATCGGCGTAGGGCGACTCGGCGCGCTGGGCCAGCAGCGGGTGGTAGTCGGTGAGGTCCCAGTTGATGCGGCGTCCGCTCAGCTGGTAGAAGCCGTCCGACACCTTCTCGGTGGTCATGGTCATGCGCCCCTCGCGCATGAACTGTGGCGACACCTCGCTGTTGGTCAGGAACGTCATGCGCTGGGCGCCGCTGCCGTCGGGGCGGGCGCGCCAGATGTCCGACTGGGGCAGGAACAGGCGGCGCGAGCGGCTCGGCGCCGGCGCGCCGCCCTCGGCCCCGCGGGTCGACGCGTAGGCGATCCACTCGCCGTCGGGCGACCAGGCCGGGTCGGTGTTGTGGATGAGGATGCCGTCCACCTCGCCCTCGTCCTCGGTCACCTGCACGCAGTCGGAGCCGTCGATGTTGACGGTGAAGACCTCGAGCGGCGCGTCTGCCGCGCTGCGCATGGCGAAGGCGACCCGCTGGCCGTCGAGGCGGACGTCGGGCGCGCGCACGTCGACCTGGGCCAGGTCTGCCGCGCCCGGGCAGCCGGCCAGGATCGACGCGCCGGCCGGGATCGGGGTCGCGAGCGCGCCGCCGGGACCGACGGTGGCGAGACTCACGCGAAGATCGGAGCCGGGCTGGTAGGTGTCGAACGCGAGGGCGCCGGCGACGTGGGTCGGCTGGCGCGCCACGTAGACCACCGGGACGGTATCCCCCTCGCCGAGCGGCAGGGCCTGGCCGTCCGCGACCAGCGCGTCGCGCTCGATGTTCACCCACTCCTGCACGACGCAGTAGGCGCTGGCGGCGGCCGCATCGAACGGGTCGGGGCAGGTGGACGGCTGGGCTCCGCCCGAGCCGGGCGTCTCCAGCACCGGGCCGCCGCGGTGGTTGATGCCGCCGAAGCTGGCCAGGATGCTCTTGGCCACCGCGCGCCCGCGGCGGGCGTCGGGCACCTCGAGCGCCATGAACTGGTCGCGCACCAGCCGGTAGTTGCGCTCGAGCGCGATCGACGAGAAGAAGCCCTGGCTGCCGGAGCGGAGCTTGAGGTCGTTGGCCGCGTCCGGGCTGTGGCAGGCCTCGAACGAGCAGCCGCGGGTGATCAGGAGGGGCTGCACGTTGCGCGCGAAGAAGTCGCGGCCCGGATCGCCGGCGCCGAACTGGACCGGGTCGACCGCGTCGACCCAGCCGGCCACCGCCTCGTAGTTGTCGCTGTCGCGGCTCGCGAAGTGGACGCCGCCGGTGTGGAAGGTGCCGCCGCCGCCGAGGGCGAGCGGGACGCTCAGGATCTGCGACTCGTCGGTCTCGTCGGCGACGAAGGCGCGCGCCTGCGAGAAGTTGAAGGCGAGCTGGCGGTCGCCGTCGCCGCACGTGATGTAGAAGTCCGCCTGCGGCGCGCCGTGGCAGCTGGCCGAGTTGCAGGCGCCGAGCACCGGCATGACGTCGCTCGCGAACTGGTCGAAGCTCGGCTCGCCGCGCACCGGCTCGTCGTCGAAGTCGTCGGGCACCAGGGGCGAGCAGTCGCCGTCGCCCGGGGCCGGCGCGGCCGGGGGCGGCAGGCCGTTCTCGGTGGCGCCGTGGGTGGTCCACTCGAGCAGGGTCAGGTAGGCGTCGGAGCCGACCGCGAGCACGCCGCCGCCGGCGTGCTGCACCTCGAGCGGCAGGAAGTCGCCGCCGTAAGTGACGCCGAGCTCGCCGCTGTTGCCGACCGCCTTGATGAGCAGCAGCGGCACGCCGTAGGCGCCGAACGGCCGCAGGACGTCGTGCCGGCGCTGCACGCTGGCGAAGCTGGTGACGTCGAAGTTGCCGGCCGCGAAGGCGAACGTGTCGCTCTCGTCGACCGCGTGGCAGCCGCCGGTGTTGCCGGCGCAGGAGCCGATCAGGATCGGCTCGATCTCGCGCTGGTAGAAGGTGCGGCCCGGCGGGTTGTCACTGCCGCAGCCGCTCGCGACAGCAGCCGCTGCGGCCAGACCCAGAAGCGCACGCCTCATCCCCCCTCGCCCCCTCTGCCGACTGGCTCGGTCGATTCTACTCGTTTTGCGCCGCCGCCGTGGGCGTCGAAAGAGCGCGGCGCGCGGACGGCAGTGGGGAACTGTGGGCCGCCCGCGCGCCGCTCTCCTCCCGGTCGCGTCAGCACGCCCACCGACGTCGACCGCATCTCGCTACCGCAGCTCGCGCAGCGCCGCGCGCGCGGTCATGCGCACCAGCGACGATGCGTCGCCGGTCGCGGTCTCCAGGGCCGCGCGCGACCCGCCGTCGCCGATGCGGCCGAGCGCCCAGGCGGCGTTGCGCCGGACCGCCGCGTCGGCGTCGCCGACCACGAGGGCCTCGAGCGCGCCGCGCGCCGCGGCGGCGCGGTAGCGGCCGACCACCTCGGCGGCGGCCCGGCGGACCGACACGTCGCCGTCCTGGACCAGCGCCACCACCGGATCGGCGCCCGACTGGCGCAGGATGGCGGGCCAGGCCAGCACGGCCTCGCGCCGCACCTCGGGGCTGGCGTCGCTCATGGCCGCGGCCAGGTGCGGGTTGGCCGAGATGTGGTGGAGCTTGCCGAGCGCGCGCACCGCGTGGGCGCGCGCCTCGCTGCTGAGGCCGCCGCGCGCGACGGCCGCGCCGAGGTCGGCGACCGCGCGGGGGTGCCCCACCCGGGCCAGCGTGTCGGCCGCGCTGGTCACCGCGGCGGAGTCGCCGCTGGTCAGCCGGGCCGCCGCGCTCGCGGCCAGGGCCGCCTTCTCGGCCGGGCGGCGCGCAAACCACCAGGCGGCCGCGTCGCGCACGTAGTAGCTGTCGCTGTCGAGCAGGCCCCTGACGAACGTCATGCACTCGGTCGTGCACGGGATGTTCTCGGCGCGCTCCAGCTCGGCGACGATGGCGTCGGGGTTTCCGTGCTCGGCGGCGGAGCGGATCCTGGCAAAGCTGCCGCCGCGGCCGGCCAGGGCGTCGGGCGCGCCGGCCGCGCCCATCACCAGCGCCAGGGCGAGCCCGAGCGCGACGCGAGCGGCGACGCGATCGCGCCGGCTCGTGATCGTGGTCTTCATGATCGTGGTCCTCATCTTCTTCCCGATCCTCATCTTCGTCCCGTCCCGGTCACTGGTAAGTCAGGCCAGGCGCGTTCTCGCGCGAGTAGAACTGGCCGCCGTTGTCCACCATCTCGATGAGCAGCCGGAACTCGTCCGGCGTCAGCGGGAAGCCCATGTCCTCCGAGTGGCCCTGCACCCCGCCGAACGCGCGGTCCTCGCTGTCCACATCCGGGTAGAGGCGCGGCGGGTTGAGCTCCTGGATGAGCAGCGAGCCGCGCGCGTCCTCCGGCACCACGTAGGTCGGCATGTCGCCGGTGACGACCAGGTCGAACTCCTCGAGCTCGAGCATGGCCGGCCCGAGCAAGGACAGGTGCGATCGGCTGTAGCCCGACAGCATGGTCTCGCCGAACTGGAAGTCGACCGCCCCGCCGCGCAGGTCGAACGTGAAGCTCTGCGACTGGTTGGTCTCCGGATCGGTGATGGTGAAGGACTTGTTGGCCGCCCCCGGCGTGCCGTCGTGGCAGCCGCCCATCGCGCACTTGGCGTCGAAGATGGGCTGGAGCGCGGTGTCCCACGGGATGCCGACCGGCGTGGCCTGGTCGGTGGTCACCCGGTCGAAGCGGGCGACCGTGCTCATCAGATCGTCCGGACCGATGACGATGGCGTCGGTGACGCCCGGCTCGATGACCGTGGTGGCGCTGCGGCTCTCGTGGCAGCCGCCGCAGAAGCGCGACTCGCCGGGCCGGCCGGTGATCCACACGGGCTCGTTGCGCACGCCCATGCCGTACTTGTCGATCGCGATCTGGTGGACGGGGATGTTGGCCGGCACCAGCGCCGCCCACGACCCGTCGTCGCGCACGGTCGCGATGCCGAGGGTGGCGGCCCCCTCCGCCTCGGACAGGCCGAAGTCGTCCCCGACCCCCTCCTCGCCCGAGAAGCCCTCGACGATGCGCACGCCGTAGATCTGGCCCGGCTCGAAGTCGCCGAGGCTGGTGGCGTACACGTTCATGGCGCCGAGCAGGACGGCGTCGTCGGCGAAGCCGTTGTTGCCGGCCGGCGCGATGGTCGGCGGCGCGGGGCGCGCGCGCAGCGGCGTGGGGTTGATCTCCCAGGTGCCGGGCGCGTCGTAGATCGGCTGGCGGGTGCCCTGCTTCGAGTCGAACAGGTAGATGCCGAAGTCGGGGGCCACGCCGGCGGCGCCGTTGAAGTCGGACTGCACCGGGCCGTCGGCCCACGAGACCAGGAGGTCCGGGTACTCGGCCGAGTTGAGCGGGTAGGCGTTGTAGTAGCGCCCGATGCTGTCGAACGACGCCTCGTCGTCGAGCGGCACCTGGTTGGTCAGGATGCGCGCCGAGGCGTTGGCCTCGGACATCTCGTGATCGGCGCGCACCTCGCCGTCGACCTCGTAGGCCTCGCCCAGCCGGATGTCGAGGATGGCGCCGGACTGGAACGTGCGATCGCGCGAGCTGCCGATCGCGATGATGCGGCCCGGCGCCGCCTCGATCGCCTTGTAGTACGAGTTGGTGATGCCGGTGCTCTCCTTGCCGAAGGCCTCGCGCACGCGCGTGCCGTCCGGGTTCATGCGCAGGAGGTGACCGGCGTTGAGGTCGTTCAGGTGGTCCCACTGGGTGAACAGCACCTCGCCGCTCTGCATCACCGTGGAGGTGATGCGGTGAGACAGGTTGCGCGAGTAGAGCTGGATGTCGCTGCCGTCGACCGACAGCGAGCCCATCTGAAGGCTGGTGTTGCGCTCGTACTCGTCGGCGAACTGCGGCGCGCCCTCCTCGACCACCGCGTTGGTGGCGAACAGGATGCGGTCGCCCGGCAGGAAGGTCGGGTAGACGAAGTCGGCGCCCGGGTCGGTCGGCAGCTGCGAGACGTCGCCGCTCTCCAGGTCGAGCATGAACAGGCCGTAGCGCTGGTCCTCGCTCAGGCGACCGGAGAAGACGATGCTCTTGGCGTCGAACGAGACGTCGAAGTCGATGATGTCGATGTCGCCGTAGTCGCCGAGCGAGCCGCAGCACAGCTCGGTGAGCTCGCCGTCCGCGGTGGGCGGCGACAGCTTGAGCAGCCGGGCGCCCGGCACGTACGACTGGTACGAGAAGATGTCGCCCAGCCCATCCATGCGCGACTGGCGCTGGAGGAAGACGATCGAGTCCACCTCGTCGAGCGGCCCACTCGTGCTCTCCTCGCCCCCACACGCCGCCATCGCGAGCGCGCACAGCGCGATGCTTCGAATCCCTGATGTCACTCCGTCCTCCTGGCTCCCCGCGTCCCCCCTGTGCGAAGTCGATGCCAAGCGAAACTTCAACGATCCCGCGCGGTGCGACATGTGACCGAGAGGGCATCGAGCCGCGGCAGGCGCGCATCTCGGGGGCGGTTGCCCCCGCCGTGCGCGCGCGGGGCTGACCCGCGGAGGGTCTGCGCGCTGTCTAGCTCGCCGACCGCCGGGCCGCGGCGCAGAGCTCGGCCACGAGGGCCAGCGCCTCGAGCGGCGTCATGCGATCCGGATCGAGCTCGCGCAGGCGCGCGGCGAAAGGCTCGGGCGGGGCCGGCGGCGCCGCGGGCGGGGCCGCGAACAGTCCGAGCTGGGGGCCGCTGTCGTCGGCCAGGTGGCGCCCGCCCTCCAGCGAGGCGAGGACCTGGCGGCTGCGCGACAGGACCGCGGCGGGCAGGCCGGCCAGCCGGGCGACCTCGATGCCGTAGCTGCGGCTCGCGCCGCCGGGGATGATGAGGCGGAGGAACGCGATGCGGCCCTCCACCTCGCGGGCGGCCGACTGGAGGTTGACCACGCGCGGGCGCGACTCCGCGAGCGCGCACAGCTCGTGGTAGTGGGTGGCGAACAGCGTGCGGCAGCCGATGCGGTCGTGCAGGTACTCGGCCACCGCCCACGCGATCGACAGGCCGTCGAAGGTGGAGGTGCCGCGCCCGACCTCGTCGAGCACGACCAGCGAGCGGCGGGTCGCGCCCGACAGGATCGCGGCGGTCTCGCGCATCTCCACCATGAAGGTGGACTCGCCGCGGGCCAGGTTGTCGGCCGCGCCCACGCGGGTGAAGATCCGGTCGACCACGCCGACCCGCGCCGCGCGCGCCGGCACGAACGAGCCCAGCTGGGCCAGGAGGACGATCTGCGCCACCTGGCGCATGTAGGTCGACTTGCCGGCCATGTTGGGGCCGGTCAGCAAGAGGAGCTGGCGCTCGCCGGTGTCGAGCCGGCAGTCGTTGGGCACGAAGGCGCCGGCCGCCACCGCGCGCTCCACCACCGGGTGCCGGCCCTCGGCGATGTCGATCGCGTCGCCGTCGTCGACCAGCGGGCGCACGTAGCCCGAGCGGTGAGCCAGCTCGGCCAGGCCCGCGCACACGTCGATGGCCGCGACCTGGCCGGCCGCGGCAAGGAGCGCCCCGGTGCGGCGCGCGACCTGGGCCAGGAGCGCGCGGAACAGCTCCGCCTCGCGCGCGACCAGGTTCTCCTGGGCGGCCAGGATCCTGGCCTCGAGCTGGGCCAGCTCCGGGGTGACGAAGCGCTCGCCGGTCGCCACCGTCTGCTTGCGCACGTAGTCGGCCGGCACGCGTCCGAGCTGGCTGCGCGTGACCTCGATGTAGTAGCCGAACACGCGATTGTACTTGACCTTGAGCGACGGGATGCTCGTGCGGTCGCGCTCGCGCGCCTCGATGGCCAGGATGGCGTCGCGCCCGCCGTCGGCGAGGCGGCGGTTCTCGTCCACCACCGGGCAGAAGCCGTCGCGCACCAGGCCGCCCTCCCTGGCGGTGGGCGGCGGATCGTCGACCAGGGCCGACGCCAGCTCGGCCTCGAGCTCGGCCAGCTGGGCCAGGATCTCGCCGCGGCTGCCCTCGCCCAGGCGCAGGAGCTCGGGCACATCGAAGCCGGGCGCGGCGCCGGCACCGATGGCCTCCACCAGGGACGGCAGCCGGCCCAGCGACGCGCGCAGCTGGCCCATGTCGCGCGGCGTGGCCACCCCGAGCGAGGCGCGCCCGGCCAGGCGCTCGAGGTCGTGGATCCGCTCGAGCTCGCGCCGCACCTCGTCGCGCGCGCCCTGCCGGTCGACGAAGAACTCGACCGCGTCCTGGCGCCGGCGGATGGGCGCCACGTCGACCAGCGGGTAGAGCAGCCAGTGGCGGAGGAGGCGCCCGCCCGGCGCGGTCACCGTCCGATCGAGGACGGCGAGCAGCGAGCCGCCGCGCCGGCCGCCGGCCGCACCGGCCCCGGGCCCGGGCCCGGGCATGATGGTCTCGGTCAGCTCCAGGTTGATGATGGCCGCCTCGTCGAGCACCACCGCGTCGCGGATGCGGTAGAGCTGCAAGCGCGACACCGGCAGCACACCGGCCGGCTGGGTCGCGCGGGCGTAGCGCACGCACCAGGCCGCCGCGCGGCGGGCCAGCTCGCGCTCGCGCCCGCGCGCCGCGGCGTCGCCGTCGCCGTCGCCGTCGGCCCCGCCCCCGCCCCCGCCCCCGCCCTCCGCTCCGTCGGTGGCCAGCTCGGCCAGGAGCTCGTCGATGCGGTCCGCCGCGGGCGGCTCCTCGGGCGAGAAGGTGCAGCCCGCCAGGCGCTGGCGCAGCTCGGCGAGGGCGCCGCCGTCGGCCAGGTCCGCCTCGGCGGCGAGGAGCTCGCGCGGGCCGATGCGGGTCAGCTCGCCGGCCAGCTGGTCGAGGCCGTCGACCCAGGCGGCGCGCAGCTCGCCGGTGGACGCGTCGAGGTGGGCCACGCCCAGGCCGCGGGCGGCCGGCACCACGGCGGCCAGGTAGCGCGCGCGCTTGGGATCGAGCGCGTCGTCGTCGATGACCACGCCCGGGGTGACGATCTGCACCACCTCGCGCCGGACGAGGCCCTTGGCCTGGCGCGGGTCCTCCACCTGCTCGACCACGACGACCTTGTGGCCGAGCTCGGTGAGCCGCATGAGGTAGCCGCGGCCGGCGTGATGCGGCACGCCGGCCATGGGGATCGCGTCCTCTCGCCCCTTGTCGCGCGACGTGATGGTGAGATCGAGCGCGCGGCCGGCGACCAGGGCGTCGTCGAAGAACATCTCGTAGAAGTCGCCCATGCGGAAGAAGAGGATCGCATCCGGGTGGTCGGCCTTGACCTCGAGAAACTGCCGCATGAGCGGCGTCTCGGCCGGATTCTTCCGCACCATCGATCGGGTCTATCAATCGGCACTGACAGCCGACGACCCGACTCTAGCACCGGCCCGCGCCGGTCGACCCCGCCGGCGCCGGGAACGGCGGCGGCGCCGCCTCTCCCGTCGGCCACGGCAGCCGTGACGGCGATCGCGACCGGGCCTACCGCCTGGTGCGCGTCACGTACGCGATGATCTGCTGCTTCTTCTCGAAGTCGGCCTTGCCCGCGACCGCGGACTCGAAATCGGCGTAGTGGCCCACGCGAACGCGGAACGCCGTGCCCTTGCCGTCCTCGGCGGTCTCGACCACGTACGGCTGGTAGCCGGCCTTCTTCAACCGGCCGACCAGCTCGTCGGCCTGCGCTCGGTCCTGGAACGAGGACAGGTGCAAGGTGAAGCGCGCGCCGTCGGCCGACGCCTCCGCTGGCGCGGCCGGCTCCGCCTTCACCTCGGGACGCGCTGGCGGCTTCGCGTCCGGCCTGGCGTCCGGCTTCGCGTCCGCCCTGGCGTCCGGCTTCGCGTCCGGCTTCGCGTCCGGCTTCACGTCCGCCCTGGCGTCCGGCTTCACGTCCGGCTTCGCGTCCGGCTTCACGTCCGGCTTCCCCGGCGGGTGCGCGGCCGCCCTGGCCTCGGCGCCCGGCTCCTCCCTCGCGCCCAGCTCGCCCTTGCCCGGCACGACGGCCGGCGGCCTGCCCGGGGCGGCCCGGTCGAGCGACCGATCGACGGCACCCAGCGGATCCCCCTCCCTCTCGCCCCGCAGGGTGGACGCAAAGGCCAGGTCCGACTCCCCCGCGCCCTGCTCCGCCGCGGCGCCGTCGAGCGCGGTCAGCGGATCGCTCGACGCCGACGCGGTCGCGGTCGCCAGCCCGTGCTCGCGCGCCTCGACCCGGCGCCCGACCGTGACGCCCAGGACGAACACCAGGCTCGCGATCACCGCGCCGCCGCAGAACAGGCAGAAGATCTGCCTGCTGTCCAGGTTGACCTCGATCTTCTCGACGAAGAGCTCGCCCTCGCGCGTGGCCATGGATCGGTTCTCGCTCGCCGCCCCGCGGCGGGCAATTTTTCAGCCCCGCGCGGCCGGAACCCATTGGACCTGCTCGGCTGGTGCCCTGCGGGGATCGGCCGGCGCCGCCGCCAGCGCTACGGCTGCCAGCCGCCGCCGAGCGCCCGGTAGATCTGCACCAGGGCCAGGAGCTCGTTCAGCTGCGCCTGGGCCAGACCGAGCTCGGCGTCGAACGTGCGCGTGTCGCTGTCCAGCACCTCGAGGTAACTCGCCGTGCCGCCCCGGTAGCGCTGCTCCGACAGCCGCCGCGCGTCGCGCGCCGACTCGGTCAGCTGCTGCTGCTGGGCGCGGAACTCCCGGTTCTTGCTGTACGCCACCAGCGCGTCGGACACCTCGCGGAAGGCCTGCAGGATGGTCTGGCGGTAGCTGAGCAGCGCCTCGCGCTTCTGCGCCTCGCTGAGCTCCACCCCGGCGCGGATGCGGCCGCCGGCGAAGATGGTCTGGGTCAGCGAGCCGGCGATGCTCCACAGCCGCGCCGGCGCGTCGAACAGCGTCTCCAGCGCGCTCGACTGGAAGCCTCCCGTGGCGGTCAGCGCGATGTCCGGGAAGTAGGCGGCGCGCGCGACCCCGATGCGCGCGTTGGCCGCGATCAGCCGCTCCTCGGCCACCCGGATGTCGGGCCGGCGCTGCAGGAGCGACGACGGCAGCCCGGCGGGCACCGCCGCGTCGTGCGGCTGGTCGGTCAGCACGCGCCCGCGCGGCACCGGGCCCGGGTTGGACGCGAGCAGCGTGCGGATGAAGTTCTCCTGCTGCGCGATGCGGCGCTCGAGGTCGGTGATGGTCTCCGCCGCGCCGTAGACCAGCTGCTCGGCCTGGCGCACGTCCAGCAGCGACACCGACCCCTGGCGCTCCTGCAGCTGCACCAGCTCGAGCGACTGGCGCCGGGTCACCAGCGTCCGCTTCGTGATGTCGAGCTCGAAGTCGAGCGCGCGCAGCTGGAAGTAGGCCGTCGCCATGTCCGACACCAGGGTGGTGATGACCGCGCGGCGCCCCCACTCGGCGGCGAGCAGGTCGGCCCGCGCCGCCTCCGACGCGCGCCGGAGCTTGCCCCAGAAGTCGAGCTGCCACGACGCGGTGCCGGACAGCTGATAGAAGTTGCTGGTGACCGCCGGCTGCGGCCCCTGCTGCGGGATGCGCTGCCGCCCGCCGCTGCCGCCGGCGGAGAGGGTGGGCAGCTGGTCGGCGCGGGTGATGCCGAGCTGAGCCTCGGCCTGCTCGATGCGCGCCGCCGCGATGCCGACGTCGAGGTTGCGCTCGATCGCGGACCGGATGAGAGACTGCAGGGTGGCGTCCTGGAACACCTGCGACCAGCGCTGCTCGCCGAGCGACAGCGACCGGCTGGCCGGCACCTCGCGGAACCCGCCGCGGGTCTCGACCGCCGGCCGCTCGTAGTCGGGCCCCATCAGGCAGCCCGCCGCCGGCAGCGCGCCGGCGACCAGCGCGACCCACGCGGCCAGCGTCCTCGTCGCATCCATGACACGCATCAGCGGTCCCCCCTCTGCGAGCTGTCCGAGACCCTGGCGGTCGGCGCCTCCGGCTCCCTCCACCGCCGGCGCGCGATGCGCTCGACCACGACGTAGAGGAGCGGGATGAGGAACACGGCCAGGACGGTGGCGGCCAGCATGCCGGTCACCACGATGGTGCCGAGGATGCGCCGCGCCTGCGCGCCGGAGCCGGTCGCGATGTAGAGCGGCACACAGCCGAGGATGAACGCGAACGACGTCATCAGGATCGGCCGCAACCGGCGCCGCGCGCCCTCCAGCGCCGCGCTGACCGGATCGCGGCCCTGCTTGCGCTCGTCGACCGCGAACTCGACGATGAGGATCGCGTTCTTGGCCGCCAGCCCGATGAGCATGACCAGGCCGATCTGCGAGAACACGTCGAGGCTGAACTTGCGCAGGAGCAGGCCGATGAAGCCGCCGAACACCGCCACCGGCACCGACAGCAGCACCGAGAACGGCAGCGACCAGCTCTCGTACAGCGCGGCCAGGATGAGGAACACGAACACGATCGACAGCGCGAAGACGATGAGGGTGCCGCCCGACGCCTGCTTCTCCTGGTAGGACAGGTCCGCCCAGTCGTAGCCGATCTCCGGCGGCAGCACCTGGGCCGCCACCTGCTCGAGCGCGGCCATCGCCTCACCCGAGCTGTATCCGGGCGCGGCCTGTCCGATCACCTGGGCCGAGCGGTAGAGGTTGAAGCGCGTCGTGTACTCCGGTCCGCTGGTCCGCTTCGTCGTGGTCACCGAGCTGAGCGGCACCATGCCGCCGCTGGAGTTGCGCACGTAGAAGTCGCTCAGGTTCTTCTCGCTGACGCGGTAGTCGCCCTCGGCGCCGAGGAAGACGCGCCACTGCCGGCCGAATCGATTGAACTGGTTGACGAAGATGCCGCCCAGGTTGGCCTGCAAGGTCTGGTAGACCTCGCCCAGATTGACGCCCTGGACCAGCACCTTGTCGCGATCCACGTCGGCGTAGACCTGCGGCACCCCGACGTTGAACGAGGAGTTGACCCCGGCCAGCTCGGGCCGCTTGCGCGCCGCGGCCAGGAACTTCTGCACGTTCTGGTCGAGGAAGTCGACCGTACCGCCGCTCCGGTCCTGGATGTACATCGAGAACCCGCCCGAGGTGCCGAGCCCTGGGATCGACGGCGGCGAGATGGTGAACGCGGTCGCCTCCGGGACCTCCATCGCCAGCCGGCGGTTGAGCCCGTCGCGGATCTGGGTGGCGGTGTGCTCCGATCCGCGCTCGTCCCACGGGTCGAGCTGGATGAAGAAGAAGCCGTTGTAGGTGGCGGTGACGCGCGTGAGCAGGCTGAACCCGACGATGGTGTTGAAGTTCTGCACGCCCGGGGTGGTGGCCAGGACGCGCTCGACCTTCTCGGCCGCCGCCTGGGTGCGCTCGAGCGACGCGGCCGCCGGCAGCTGGATGTTGAGGAACAGGTAGCCCTGGTCCTCCTCGGGCATGAAGCTGGTCGGCAGCTTCTTGCCCATCAGGCCGTCGGCCACGATGAAGGCGAGCAGGATGACCAGGCCGAGCGCCGCCTTGCGGATGATCCCGTGGCTGACCCGCACGTAGGTGCGCGTGGAGGCCCCCAGCGCGCGGTTGAACAGGCGGAACAGGCGGGCCAGCGGCCCGTGCGACTCGCGGCGCGGTCGCAGGAGCAGCGCCGACAGCGCGGGAGACAGGCTGAGCGCGTTGAACGCCGAGATGACCACCGAGATGGCGATGGTCACCGCGAACTGCGTGTTGAGCCGGCCCGGGATGCCGGCGACGAACGCCATCGGGATGAACACCGCCGACAGGACCAGCGCGATCGCGATGACCGGGCCGGACACCTCCTTCATCGCCTGCAGCGCCGCGTCGCGCGGCGACATGCCCTGCTCGATGTGGTGCTCGACCGCCTCCACCACCACGATGGCATCGTCCACGACCAGTCCGATGGCGAGGACCAGGCCGAACAGGGAGAGCGTGTTGATCGAGAACCCGAGCAGCGGGAAGAAGGCGAACGTGCCGATGAGCGACACCGGCACCGCGATCATGGGGATGAGCGTGGCGCGCCAGTTCTGCAGGAACACGAACACGACCAGGGTGACCAGCACCATCGCGATGACGATGGTCTGGATGATCTCGCTGATGCCCT
>DATFRY010000453.1:0-33335 GCA_035262925.1 Kofleriaceae bacterium
CAGGCACTGCTTCGCCGGCAGATTCCCGACGGAGACCTGGCTGCCATCGTGGAGCGGGCCATGTCCTTGCTGCTGCGCGAGCTGGAGCGGGTGAAGTTCGCGGCGACGGCGTCGCCGCGCAAGAGCGCCGCCGAGGCCGACCCGACGCCTCGGTCGCGCCACATCCCGGACCCGATCCGCCGCGAGGTGTGGCAGCGCGACGAAGGGCAGTGCACGTTCCACGACCGGCATGGCCGCCGCTGCCCGGCGAGCGAACGGCTCGAGTTTCATCACGTGGCTCCGTTCGGGAGAGGGGGCGACCACAGCGTCGCAAACGTTCGCCTCGTCTGCTCGATCCACAACGCCTATCAAGCAGAGCTCGACTACGGTGCGGCCTTCATGGCCGCGCGTCGCCGGCGGGGCCGCGAGGACGGTGGGCGGGCGAGCGAAGCGGGATGGCCGCGGCACGTGGCCGGCTCGGGGTGGCCGCGGCGCGGGGCTGGCTCGGCAGGCGCCGCGGCGCTCGGCGCTTGGGACCCCGCTGTGGACAACTGGCGTGCAGGCGTGCTTGGTTGTCGGGGCGCCAGTTGACCCACAGCGTTCCCAGCGCCTCTGATGGCCTTGTTCGGTGTTGAACACACCACCAGCAGAGTCCGGAAGGCGGGGCACGGTGTGATGCCTGCGGCGGTCGGGTGCGCGACGGGCAGGACGGCGCCGGCGGCTGGGATGACGTTCGTCGCGGCCAGCCGCGGCCGTGCTTCGGCATGAGGTCGCGTGGCGGGTGAGCGCGGTCGGCAGGAGACGTGGCGGGTGTCGTGGCCCGGTGCCCGCCTCGACTGGTGTGGCAGGGGCCGGACGGTGTTTGCCGCCGTCGGCGCTGTCGACGCTCGGGCCGGACGGAGCTGGGTCGCTCGCGGCCGCGCCCTGGATGCCCGGGCCCCGACGGATCACGGACGGCGCGGGCTCGCCATCGCCGGCGACCTGGATGCTCGGGACGGAGCTCGTTGCGCCGGCGCGCTCGCGAGCGCGCGGGGTGCGCGCTTACCTGGCAGGGAATTGAAGGCCAGGGCGGCTGGCTGCATATCGAGGGGGCCGGCGCAGAGCAGGCCGGAAGGAGAGACATCTCGATGATGAAGATCTACGGACACCCCTGGAGCATCAACACGCGCAAGGTCCTCGCCGCGCTGGGCGAGAAGGGCGGGCAGGCGGAGCTGGTCACCGTCAACCTGCCGAAGGGCGAGCAGCGAACGCCGGCCCACGCCGCGCGGCACCCGTTCCTCAAGGTGCCGGTGCTCGAGGACGGCGGCCTCGTCCTCTACGAGTCGACCGCGATCATGCGCTACCTGGACCGCGCGATCGACGGACCGGCGCTGGCGCCGGCGAGCCCGCGCGAGAGCGCCCGGGCCGAGCAGTGGGTAAGCGTGGGCCAGTCGTACTTCGCGCCCGCGGTGCAGCCGCTGCTCATCGAGGTCATCTTCCGCAAGTACCTGGGCGGCGAGCGCAACGCGGCCGCCATCGACGCGGGGCGCGCCGCCATGCAGCGCCCGCTCGACGTGATCGATGAGTGGCTGGCCGCACACCCGCACCTGGCCGGCGACAGCTTCTCGCTGGCCGAGCTCTACTGGATGCCCTACTTCGAGTACCTGGCGCACGCGGGGGAGCAGGGCGCGATCGCCGGTCGCCGGCACCTGGCGGCCTGGTGGGAGCGGGTGAGCGCGCGCCCGGCGTGGCGAGAGGTGGCGCGGACCGGCCCGCAGCCGTACGACGCCGCGCTTACCTGAGAGGGAATTGTCCCGGCGCGGCCCCGGGGGATACTCACGGGATGTCCGCCTCGCGGCTCGGTCGGCTCAGGAGCTCCTCGGTCAGTCAGGTCGGCGGGCTCTTGCAAGGGTGGCGGCAGGCGCGCCGCCTCAGCCAGCTGGCGCTGGCCAACCAGGCCGGGATCTCGCCGCGGCACCTGTGCTTCGTCGAGACCGGCCGGGCCAACCCGAGCCGCGAGATGGTGCTGACCCTGGCCGGCGTGCTCGATGTGCCGCTGCGCGAGCGCAACGCGCTCCTGCTCGCGGCCGGGTTCGCGCCGATGTACCGCGAGTCGGGCATCGCCGACGCGGAGCTGGAGCCGGTCCGCGCCGCGCTCACCGCGATCCTGCGCCAGCAGGAGCCCTTTCCGGCCGTGGTGCTGAACCGGCGCTGGGATGTGCTGCAGCAGAACGCGGCCGCGGAGCGCTTCTTCGGCTGGCTGATCGGGCCGCGCGCGGCGCCGGCCGGGCCGCGCAACGTGCTGCGCATGATGTTCGACCCCGCGCGGCTGCGGCCGCTGGTCGGCAACTGGCAGGCGGTGGCCGAGTCGCTCATCGTGCGCGCGCGCCGCGAGGCGGTCGGCGGCATGGCCGATCCGGACACCGCGGCGCTCATCGACGAGATCCTGGCCTACCCCGGGGTGCCGCCCGACGTGCGCCGGCCGCGGCTCGACGCGCCGAGCCTGCCGATCATCCCGATCAGCTTCGAGAAGGATTCGATCCGCTTCCGCTACTTCTCGACCGTGACCACGCTGGGCACGCCGCAGGACGTCACCCTGCAGGAGCTGCGCATCGAGTGCTTCTTCCCGGCCGACGCGGCGACCGAGCGCAACGCGCGCGAGCTGGCCGCCACGGCGACGGTCAGAGCTGGGCCGCGGCCGCGGCGCGCTCGGGCGCGATCGCCTCGTAGCGGGTGAGCGGCTCGAACAGCTCGCGCGCGATGCCCTCGTTGCCTGGGTGCCAGCGGCCGTTGGGCTCGAGGGTGGTGCGGATGAACCAGGCCGCGACCACCGCCTTGCGGGCGCTGCCGCGCGCGGCCAGCTCCCACTGCGCCTCGTCGAGCAGCACGGCCGCCTGGGCCACGTCGGCCGCGTCGTTGGCGAGCAGGCGCGCGCGCAGCGCGGCGGACTCGACGCCCGCCGCGGCCACCCGGGCCAGATTTTCGGCCAGGCGGGCGGAGGCGCGAGCGACCGCGTCGCGCGCGCGGGCCATGAGCGGGATCTCCGCCCGCTCGACCGCCTGGCCGATGAAGGAGAGCAGCGCGGTGTGCGCCTGCTCGCGGGCGCAGGCGCGCAGGACGTCGAGCGCGAGGATGTTCTCGGTCCCCTCCCACAGGGTGTGGCACTGCGCGTCGCGCAGCTGGCGGGCGACCGGGAAGTTCTCGATGTAGCCGTTGCCGCCGAAGATCTCGAGCGCGGCCGACGCCGACTCCACGCCGCCGCGCGCGCAGCGCATCTTGACCAGCGGCACCAGGATGCGGGTCAGCCGGTCGCCCTCGCCCAGCGCCTCGCCCGGGCGCGGCTGCCGCCCGGCGACCGCGAACAGCGCCGCCGCCGCCGCCTCGCTGGCCACCATCAGATCGAGCAGCTGCTCGCGCACCATGCCGTGATCGATGAGGGCGCGGCCGAACGCGCGGCGGTGGCTGGCCCGGATGGTCGCCTCGAGGAACGCGCGCCGCATGATGCCGGCGCCCATCGCGGCGACGGCGAGCCGGCTCTCGTTGACGAACTCCATCATGCGGTTGATGCCGCGCCCGTCGCGCGCGTCCTGGCCGCCGGTGAGGAGGTACCCGGTGGCGTCGACCAGGTCGATTTCGCCCGTCGGCACCGCGCGCGTGCCGAGCTTGTCCTTGATGCGGCGGATGTGGACTCCATTGGCGCGGCCGTCGGGGAACACGCGCGGCACCGCGAACAGGGCCAGCCCCTTGATGCCCGCCGGCGCTCCCTCGGGCCGGGCCAGGGTGACGATGGCGCGTCCGTCGACGTTGGAGCAGAACCACTTCGCGCCGCGGAGCTTCCACGCGCCGTCCACCAGCCGGGCGGTGGTCTCGGTGGCGCCCAGGTCGGATCCGCCGGCGTGCTCGGTCAGGTACATCGAGCCGTCCCAGCCGCGGTCATGGTCGTTCAGGCGAAGGCGCGGGCCGAAAAGGTCGCGGGTCTCGGCGTCGCCGTAGCGCTCGACCAGGCGGAGGACGCCGGTGGTCATCCCGACCGAGCACAGCATGCCGGTCTCGGCCTGCGACAGGAGATAGGAGTAAGCGAGCAGCAGCGCGGGCGGGACCGGGCGGCCGCGGCGCGCCACCTCGTCGCTCCAGCGCAGGTGCAGGAAGTCGCTCTGCCACAGGAGGCGCTTGGTCTCGAGGGCGGTCGGGTGGTGCACGACCTGGTTGACCTCGTTGCCCTCGCGGTCCCAGCGGACCAGCTGGGCGGGGTGGCGATCGGTCACCTCGGCGTTGCGCGCCACCGGTCCGCCGATGAGCTCGCCCATCGCGCGCAGCTTGCCCTCGACCCACTCGCGGTCTGCGGCGTCGACCAGGCGATCCATCTGCAGCTGCAAGTTGGGATCGACCAGGTACCAGTTGAGGCCGATCGCCTGCTCCATGTCGTCGTAGCGGATGGTCATGGTCGTTCTCCTCGTTCGTCGATCAGCTGGCGTCGATCACGGCGTGGCGTCCAGCGCGTCGGGGTGAGTGGGCGCGCCGTCGAGGCCGGTGGACGCGAGCTCCAGCGCCTGGCTCCACACGGCGCGGCCGCGCCGGTCGTAGTCGAGCATCGCGTCGGTCAGCTCGCGGCGGTGTCGTCCGCTCGCCACCTCGTCGGGCAGGAGCGGGTCGCGCACCAGCGCGCGGATGGCCGCGCCGCCGACCAGGAAGGTCTCGGCCAGCGCCCGCCTGCGCGCGAGGCGGGCCAGGCGCGCGCGGCTGCGCTCGATATCGCGCAGCGCGCGGACCTGGCGGTCGGCGATCGATCGGATGGGCCACAGCCCGCCGACCCAGCCGCTCACCACCTCGGCCGGGAAGTCGCGGGCGGCGAACGGCACGGCGCCGGGCGCCAGACCCAGCTGCTCGAGCTGCGCCGCGATCCCGGCGGTGCCGGCGCGCAGGTTGTCGGGCCGCAGCCACAGACCGTCTCGCCCCTCGCCGAGGCCGAGCCGACCCAGCGCGCGGTGGCTGCGCGCGCGCTCGCCGCGCTCGCCTCCGCGCGGGTGCCACACGCACAGCCACGCGCCGGTCCACGCGCGCAGCCGCCTCTCGCCCGCGCGCCACCCGTCCGCCCAGCGACTGACCGGATCGGCCTCCGCGGCCAGACGATAGCTGCCGCGCTCGTCGCTGGCCACCAGCCCCGCAGCGACCAGGCGGGTCAGCGCCACGCGGACGGCGCCTCCGCCGAGGCCGAACAGGTCGCCGACTGCCACCAGCTGCCGCACCGCCAGCGGCCGCGGCGAGACGCGCAGGAGGCCGAGCAGGAGCGCCTTGGGTGAGGTGGTGCCGGGCACGCGCCGCGATATTACATCATGCTGCGTATGCAGCAACAGAGTGTAACAAATGAACGCGCGCGCCGGCACGCGCGCGGCGGGCCATGTCGCCCGGCCCGGGCCGCCCCCTCGGCGCAGGCGGCCCGCTCAGCGCAGGCGGCCGCGGTCGCCCTGGCTGCCGCGATCGCGCGACGCCCACAGCGCCCACGCGATGAAGACCAGCTGCAGGGGCAGCCGCGCCCACAGCGCCCACGACGGCATCGGGCGCCCGCCGAACGGCAAGTGGTTCACGGCCATGTTGAGGTTGGCCGGGAAGACCGCGACGAACAGCGCGACGAGCCCCCACCCGGCCAGGCGCCGGGTGCCCGGCAGGATGAGGCCGAGCCCGCCCAGGATCTCGAACACGCCGGACACGTAGACCAGCTCGAGCGGCCAGGGCAGGGCATCCGGCATCATCGCCACGTAGGTTGCCGGATCGATGAAGTGGTTGGCGCCGGCCATCACCATCCCGATGGTGAGGAGCCAGCGCAGCGCTGTACGGATCGACATCGGCGCAGTCTACTCAACCCCGCCGTGCCGTGCGCGGGCCCGGCCAGGTGCGACGGCGCTCACCGTGAGGCACGTCGACAGGTCGGGCCGGTTGATGGATCATTCGACGGGGTCTCGAGATGCGCAGGCGTCGCCTCGTCGTCGTCGCAACGCTCGTCGCGCTGGTCGCGGGGCTGGCGCTGTGGCTACGGCGCGAGCAGCCGCCCGGGACCGCCGTCGAACGTCGGGGTCCAGTGCGCGATCGGGCGCTCGCGCCGGCGCGGATGCGGGCGCCCGCGCGGCCGCCCCCCGCCCTGGCGTGGCTGTGGCAGAAAGGGCTCGCGCAGCGGCGAGTCGCCGGCCGGGTGATGCATGCGGGGCGGCCGGTCGCCGGCGCCGTCGTCAGGCTCGCGACCGAGGAGCTGCGCATCGGCGAGTGGGTGCTGGCCGAGGTCGAGACCGACGGCGCGGGGCGCTTCGACTTCGGCCCCAGACCGCCGACGCGGTACCGGGTGGTCGCGCAGGCGAAGGGGCTGGTGGCGGGCGGCGTCCTCCTGGAGCTTCGCGCCCGCGAACCGCGCCCCGCTCCGGGCGACGTGACCATCGAGCTGCGCGACTGCGAGCTCCTGATCTCCGGGACGGTGCGCGACGCCGCGGGCGGGGTCATCGCCGGCGCCCGCGTCCGCGCCGGCACCCGCGCCGAGGTGTTCGGGGGCGTGCTGTCCGACGAGCAGGGGAACTACGAGGTGTGTCTCCAGGCCGGACCGGCTCACGTCGAGGCCGCCGCCGACGGCTACGGCACCGCCCTCGAGCACACGGGGGGCCGCAGCGCGGCGCGGGTGGACTTCGCGCTGTCGCCCGAGGTCGCGATCGTCGGACGCGTCGTCGACGGTGCCGGCGCTCCGGTCGGCGGCGCGGCGGTCATCGCCGAGACCAACGGCCACGACCCGGGCCAGCTGACGGAGAGCGCCGACGACGGCGGCTTTCGCCTCGACGGGCTGATCGCCGGGACCTACCGCGTCGTCGCTCGCGACGCCGACCGGGCCGACGACGAGACGGTCACCCTCGCCGCCGCGGGGGCGAGCGCCGAGGTCACGCTCACCCTCCAGCAGGGCGCGACCCTCTCCGGCCGCGTGGTCGTCGCCGGTCAGCCCCGCGGCGACGCGACGGTCATCGCGCGCGCGGCCGACGAGACATGGATGCTGGGCTCCGCGGTCACGCAGACCGATGGACGCTTCGCCATCGACGGGCTGCCGCGCGGACAGGTCCACATCGAGGTCGAGGGGCACAAGCTCCTCTCGCCCGCCCCGATCGTCGACCTCGGCGAGGTCGAGCGAGGCCAGGTCGAGCTCGTCTGCGAGCGTCTGGCAACGGTCTCCGGGCGCGTGGTGCGCGGCGGCAAGACGGTCGCGCGCGCGCACGTCATGCTGGAGCACAACCTGGAGCGCCGCTCCCTGGCCCTGTCGAACGACGACGGCACCTTCGAGCTGGAAGGGGTCGAGCCGGCCACCTACGACATCCGCGCCACCAGCGCAGCCGAAGGTGCGGCCACGGCGCGCCGGGCGATCACGGTGGGCGCGAAGGACGTCGCCGGGCTCCTGCTCGAGCTCGACCTCTCCGCCTCCATCGCCGGATCGGTGGTCGACGCGAAGGGCGCAGCGGTGGGCGGAGTCCGCGTCTACCTCGAGCGCGAGGGCGACGACGCCGTCCCGGACGACGTCTTCTCGGACAGGACCGCCGCCGACGGCACCTTCCTGATCAGCGCCCTCGCCGCGGGAAGCTACCGTCCGCACGTGAGCCGTGACCGCGACGGGGCCATTCTTCGACCGCCCGTCGGCGGGCGCCATCCGGCAATCGCGGTCGCCGACGCGACGTCCCGTGTCACCGGCGTGCGGCTCACGATCGCTCCGGCCGATCTGACGATCTCGGGTCGCGCGGTGCGACGAGGCGAGCCGGTCGCGGGCATCGAGATCGCCGCGGTCTCCAGGCTTGGCGACGTGGAGACCGCCAGGAGCGAGGCCGACGGGACCTTCGTCCTCGAGGGCCTCGTGGAGGGGCGATATGAGCTCCAGGCTCGGCAGGTCGGGCAGACAGAGATATCGGTCGGGGACGGGCGGACTCTGTCGGTCGACGCCGGCGCGACGAAGGTCGTCGTCGAGCTCCCGGCCACCGGCAAGATCGAGGGCGTCCTGCGCGGGTTCAGCGCTCCGCCGGAGATCACGGTCAGGGGGGACAGCGGAGGCCGGAAGGCCGACGTCAGCGGCTCGCGGTTCGCCGTCGCCGACGTCCCGGTCGGCGAGTACGTGGTGAGCGCCGTCGCCGCCAGCGGCCACGTCGCGTCGGCGCGCGTGAACGTGACCGCCGACCAGGTCGGCCACGTGACGCTGACGGCGAGCGCGACCGGGACGCTCACCGGCACGGTCGTCGATCTGCGGACCGGCGCCGCGGTCCCCGGCACGTTCTGTCGATGGGAGGCCGGCGACGGCAGCCTCACCCGACCGGTCGCGACCGATGCGAGCGGTCGCTTCTCGTTCGCCGTCCCGGCCGGCACGGTCCGGGTCGATTGCTTCGGCCGACGCCCGCAGCTCATCGTCGTGCGCGACGTCTCGGCGAACGTCGAGCCCGGCGGAATCGCCCATGTCACCGTCGAGGCGGCCACCCTCCACCGCAGCCGCCAGGACGGAACCATCGGCGTCGAGCTCGAGCAGGACGCATCCGGCGCGCATCGCGTCCATTTCCTTCTGGGCGCCGCCGCCTCGTCCGGCCTTCGCGTCGGCGACGTCCTGCTCGCCGTCGACGGCCTGCCGGTCGCCGGCATGAGAGGCTACGCGGTGCGGCTCCTGATGCTCGATCGCAGCGTCGGCGCGACGGCCAAGCTCATCGTCGATCGCGAGGGCACGCAGCGGGTCTTCGACGTGGCCGTCGAGCCGGCACCCGTGCGCCCGGAGGAAGAAGATCCGGGTTAGCGGATCTACGGCGCGGCGAGCGCCTTGTCGATCGCGGCGGTCAGCGCGGGGTCGTCGGGCGTCACCTTGCTGGGGAAGGCGGCGACCACGACGCCCTTCTTGTCGACCAGGTACTTGTGGAAGTTCCACTGCGGCTCACCGTGGCCGGAGGCCAGGAAGCGGAAGATGGGCGACGCGCCGGAGCCCTTGACCACCGACTTCGAGAACAGCGGGAAGGTCACGCCGTAGCGCATCTGGCAGAAGGACAGCACCTCCTTGTCGGTGCCCGGCTCCTGCTGGCCGAAGTCGTTCGACGGGAACCCGAGCACGACGAGCCCCTTGTCCTTGTACTTCTTCCACACCGCCTCGAGGGCGGTGTACTGCGGGGTGAAGCCGCACTGCGACGCGGTGTTGACCACCAGGGCCACCTTCCCCTGATAGGTGGAGAGCGGCTGGTCCTTCCCCTCGATGGTCCGCGCCGTGAACTGATAGAGAGAGGTCACCTTGTCGCCCGCGGCCGGCGCGGCCTGCGCCGCGCTCTGGTCGGCCGCCGCCGCCGTCGCCGCCGTCGCCGTCGGAGGCGCCGTCGCCGGAGCCTCCGCGGCCGGGGTGGCGGCCGCCGGCGAAGCGGCCGGCGCGCCTGCCGCCGGCGTGGTGCCCTCGGTCGCGGCCTCGTCCTGGCTGGCGCCGCACGCCGCTGCGAGCACCGCGATCATCGCGGCGAGCGTCGCCCGCCGCACCGTCTTTCCACGATGACTGTCGCGCATGGGCCCGCACTGTACTCCACGTTACCGCCTTCCCGCACGCGAGCCGGACGCCCCCGTCGCGCGCGCGGCCCGCTTGCCACGCAGCCGGGCCGCAGTCATTTTCAACGCCATGCGGCGGAGAGACTTTCTGGTGGGGACGGGCGCGGGTCTGGGCGGCGCCGGCTTGCTGTCGGGATGCGGGGTGGGGACGGGGGCGGCGGCCAGCGCGCCGGCGAGCGCCCCGGCGGGTGCGCCCGCCGCGACGCCGGCTCCCCGGACCGGGCCGTGGACCTGGGAGGAGGTGCGCGCCCAGTTCGCGGTCAACCCGCGGCTCGTGCACATGACGAGCTTCTTCCTGTGCTCGCATCCGCGCCCGGTGCGCGACGCCATCGAGCGCCACCGCCGCGCCTTCGACGACAACCCGGTCACGTACCTGGAGGAGAACGTCGGCCGCTTCGAGAAGGCGCTGCGCCGCGCTGCCGCCGACTACTTCGAGGCCGATCCGGACGACTTCGCCATCACCGACAGCACCAGCATGGGCCTCGGCATCGTGTACGGCGGCCTCAAGCTGCGCGAGGGTCAGGAGATCCTCACCAGCACGCACGATCACATCGTGACCCACATGGCGCTGCAGCACCGCGTCGATCGGACCGGGGCCCAGCTGCGCAAGGTCGCCCTCTACCGCGAGCCGCAGCGCGCCAGCGCCGACGAGATCGTGGGCAACCTCGAGCGCAGCATCCGCCCGAACACGCGCGCGGTGGCCGTCACCTGGGTCCACTCCGGCACCGGGGTCAAGCTGCCGATCCGGCGCATGGCCGACGCGCTGGCCCGCATCAACGCGCGCCGCGACGAGGCCGATCGCGCGCTCCTGTTCGTCGACGGCGTGCACGGGTTCGGCGTCGAGGCCGAGACCGCCTCCAGCCTGGGCTGCGACTTCTTCATCGCCGGCACCCACAAGTGGATCCTCGGGCCGCGCGGCACCGGGCTGGTGTGGGCCCGGCGCCAGGCCTGGCCGGTCACCTCGCCGACCATCCCGTCGATGGACGGCTTCTGGCGCGACGGCGGCCGCGCGTCCATGCCGCCGTCGGCGTGGATGACGCCGGGCGGCTTCCAGCCGTTCGAGCACCGGTGGGCGGTCGAGCAGGCGTTCCGCTTTCACCTCGACATCGGCAAGCAGCGCGTCGCCGCGCGCATCCACGAGCTCAACCGCGCGTGCAAGCGGGCGCTGGCCGCGATCCCGCGCGTGCGGGTGAAGACGCCGATGTCGGACGAGCTCTCGGCCGGCATCGTCTGCTTCGACGTGGAGGGCATGGAGCCGCGCGAGGCGGTGGCCCGCCTGGGCGCGGCGGGCGTGGTGGCCAGCGTGGTGCCCCCGTTCTACACCCCGCTGCACGTGCGCCTGGCCCCCAGCCTGCTCACCCTCGAGTCCGACGTCGACCGCGCGATCGCGGCGGTGCGCTCGCTCGTCTGAGGGTCGCGGCGACGGCGCGCGGCGACGGCGCGCGGCGACGGCGGGCTCCGCGCCGCACCGGCGCCGTGCTAGCGTGGCGCGATGCCAGACCAGAGCGCCGATCTCCTGAACCGCTTGCCGGGCTGGGTCCGGGACATGGGCATCCGCATCGTGACCGCGTCGCCCGACGAGGTCACCTGCGAGCTGGAGGTCGCCGAGAAGCACCTGCAGGGCTACGGCATCGTGCACGGCGGCGTGCACTGCGGCGTGATCGAGACCATCGCGTCGATCGGCGCGGCGCTGGTCGCGCTGCCGCGCGGGCAGCAGGTGGTCGGCCTGGAGAACAGCACCTCCTTCATCCGCGCGGTGCGGACCGGCGCGATCCTGCGCGGCGTCGCCCGCCCGGTCACGCGCGGCCGCACCACCCAGGTGTGGGAGGCCGACATCCGCGACACCGACGGCCGGCTGGTCGCGCAGGGCCGCGTGCGCCTCCTGTGCGTGACGCCGGACGTGCTGGCCCGCTGAGCCGAGGCCCTACGGCGCGGCGCGGTTGATGCCGATCGACCAGTCGTCGAGCGTGCCGGCGTCGGGCGGCACGTCGTCGATCACGGTCAGCACCCACTCGCCGGTGCCGTCCTGGCCGGCCGCGATATCGACGTCGAAGATCTCGTGCACGTCGGGGGTCGGGTCGTTGCTGGGGGGCAGGAGCACGGCGAGCTCGCCGCTCGGCGCGGTCAAGAAGATGCTGAGGTCGCCGCGAAACGGGTGCGTGATGTCGACCCGGACCTGGACGCTGCGAACCGCCGCGCACGGGAGGTCGGCCACGATCAGGCTGGACACGCCCACCGGGTCGTTGTCCGGGATCGCGACGACCACCGTGTCCTCGCCGGCGAACGTCTCCCGCCCGGTGCACGCATCCGGCCGATCGCCGCCGCCATCCGGCGGATCGACCGCCGCGTCGGGCTCGCCGGTCGAGCCGTCCGGATCGAGGGCACCGGCGTCGGGGCCGGCCATCGACCCATCGGCTCCGCTCCCGGGCGCGCAGCTGCCGGCCGCCTCATCGGGCGCGTAGCAATACCCGTCGGTGCCGCAGCTGGTGCCGTCGGGGCAGGCCCCGCCGGCGCCGCACGACACGGTGCAAGACCTGGGATTTCCAGCGTCGCAGCCGGCCAGCGCCGCCGCGCTGATGGCCAGGGCCAGCGCGATCCAGCCCGATTGCCAGGGAGGTCTCACGGTTCCTGCCTGGAAGACAGCGGCCGGTCGCGGCTGTCGCACGCGAACTGCGATCGATCGACACGTCGTGCTGGAGGGCATGCGCATGCGCACGGGGCGCGGGCTTGGTACTCCAGGTCGGGCCGGCAGTCAACGCGTTCGCGATCGGCCGCCTCTCAGGGCATCGAGCGGGGCAGGCTGCCGTCGAAATCGGGGATGGCCTGCATGTGGGTGGTGACGCACTGGACGACGTTGCTGGCCAGGTGCAGCGTCAACGTGGCGCCGCGCCCGGGGCCGTCGCTGCGGGCCAGGAGCTGTCCGCCCATGGCCATGGCGGCGCACGCGCTGGCGTGCAGGCCGAAACCGTGGCCGTCCTTCTTCGTGGTGAAGCCGTGGTTGAAGATCCGGGGCAGGTTCTCGGCGGTGATGCCCGACCCGGAGTCGCTGACCTCGAGGAGCGCGCCGCCCCCGGCGTCGCTGCGCAGGCGCAGCGTGATGGTCTTGTCGCCGGTGGCGCCTGCGAGCGCGTCGCGCGCGTTGCTGAGCAGGTGGATGAGGATCTGGAGCACCTTGTGCCGATCGACCGACATGCGCGGCAGATCCTCGTAGTCGCGCGCGATGGTCACGCCGTCGTCGTCGAGCTGCACCTGGCTGAAGCTGAGCGCGTCGTCGATCAGCTCGGCGAGGTGCAGCTCCTCGGTGATGCCGGCCGCGTGGGCGTGCGACTGCTGCACGGCCACGATGGCCTTCACGTGGTCGACGTTCTTCTGCAGCGCGGCCAGCTCGGCGGCGATCTGGCCGCGCTCGCGCTCCAGCACGCTGGAGAGCTGCGAGAGGAACGCGGGGAGGTGGCGGGCGCGCTCGTCCTCGGCGAAGAAGCGCGGCAGGTCGCCGGCCTGCTCGCGCAGGAGCTCGGCCACCCGGGCCAGGCTGCCGAGCTTGGAGGTCCGGATCTTCTCGGCGATGAGATCGGAGGACACGTTGGCGCTGTTGAGGACATTGCCCACGTTGTGGAGGACGTTGCTCGCCACCTCGGCCATCCCGGCCTGGCGCGACACGGCGACCAGCTCCGCGCGCATCGCGGCGGCCCGCGCCTCGGCCGTCTTGCGGACCTCGAGCGCGCGCTCCAGGTCGACGAGCTGCTCGTCGCTGATGCGCAGCATGTACCGCTCGACCGAGAAGCGCGCCCGCGCGATGAGGGCGCCGTGGATGGCCAGCGCGGTGAACACGATCGGGACGACCGGCGAGACTCCGTCCATGAGGGCCGCGCCGTCCATGATGAGGCAGAAGAGGGCGATGACGACCGCGGCGATCCGCCCGTCGACCGGATCGATCGACAGCGACATGAAGGGGAGCCACAGCCAGACCGGCAGCGCCCAGCCGGCCGCGTGGCAGTAGACCAGCGTGAGGGGCAGGTTGACCGCCGCGCGCACGATCTCGACGGCGAACGCGCTCATGCGCGCCGCCGCGACGGTGTTGACCACCACGTTGAACGGGATCGTGATCGCGACCATCAGGGCGCCCAGGGCCATCACGCGCCACTGGCCCCAGGCCGCTCCGATCGCGAGCGCCCACACGAGGAGCGCGAACATGACGTGCATCTTGCCGAGCCGAGCCATCATCTCGGCGTAGCGGCGATGGACCGGTGTCGGCGGCAAGAGCGTCCCCTCCGCATGACGATCGGCCGCTTTCTGCGCATCTTGACCGGGGGCGAGGGGGCGATCGCGCGTGGGCTGCCGCACGCCCGGCCGCCCCCGCATGGGTGATGCGGGAGCTGCAGGAGCCGGCGGCCCGATCAGAAGGAATAGAGGACCTCGCCCAGCGCCAGCGCCTGGCTGCCGTGCGGGTCCCCGTCGTCGTCCGCGAACACGTCCTCGCTCGACAAGTCCACGCACAGCTCGGCGCGCACCACCAGGCCGGCGGCGACCGTGTAGGCCGGCGTCGCGGTCAGGTTGACGATGGTCTGCTCGACGCCGGTGCGGGCGCCGTCGGCGTCGCGGAACACCTCGCCGCGCGCGCCGACCGCGAACGAGTCCGACACGTGGAAGACCGGCTGCACGCCGGCGCCGAACCAGGTCGCGCCCTCGCCGTCGGCGGCGGCGCCTTGCTCGCCGCCCGCGTTCACCTGGGCCCAGAGATCGATCGTGCCCAGCTTCATCATCCCGGTCACGTCGGCCGAGAAGCGCCAGTCGTCCGAGTTGTCCGCCTGCTCCGGGCCGGCGTAGGCCGACGCGGTGACCAGCGAGCCGTCGCCGGTGTAGCCGAGCTTGCCCACGAACGTCTTGCCGTGGTTGTTGTCGGCGACGACGTCCCAGCCGTTCAGCACGCCGCCGGCCACGTCGAAGCGGTCGTCGATCTCGTAGGTCACCACCGCGCCGACGTGCGTGAAGGGCTCGGCGAGGCCGAACAGCAGCCCGCGCGAGATGGTCGGGTTCGCGCCCGACTCGATGACCTCGATGCCCTCGTAGGTGACGAACTTGCCGGCCTTGACGCCGAGGCCGCGCGGCGAGACGTAGGCCACCCAGGCCTCCTGGACATCGACGTCGTCGTCGCCCGAGTCGACCGCGGCGTCGGAGCCGAGGTCGACCTCGACGGCGTAGCTCAGCGACTGGCCGCTTCCGGTCACCGCCAGATGGGCGGCGTTGAGCAGGAATGTGTCGTGCTGGACGTGATACGCGTGAAAAAGCGTCTCGCCGTTCACCGGTTGGAGAGCGTTGTAGTTGTAGGAGACATCGAGAGAGCCGGCGATCCTGGGGGCGAGGGAGCTCGCGGGCGCATTCTCTGCCGGTTTCTCGGCAGTCGGCTGGTCCGGTGGTTGGGCCTGTGCCCCGGCCTGTGCCTCGGCCCGAGCGGTCTCGGTCGGCGGCTGCGCCCGGGCGGGAGCAGCCGCGATGACAGCCAGAACAGCCACCACCACCACCATGAGCCACTTCGACATGTCGGCACCCTTCCGCTTGGGAGTCGGCCGCAACGCTACGGTGCGCGTCCTTCGCGGGGATTGCCGGCGTGTAAACGGCTCGTAAGAACTGCACCTCGGCAAAAGCCCAACTTGACCGCCGGTGTTTCGTCTGGCAGCTTGTCTGTGCAATGGAGTCGAGGACAGCGAGCGTGGTCGGTAGCGTTGGCGGCCCCCGTCTCTCCTCCACCGCAGCACTCGTATCCTCGTTGTTGCTCGGGATCGGTCTCGTCGGGCTCATTTCCGCCCGGTGCGGGCCCCCGCTCTAGCACGAGGAAACTCCTCTCTCGAGCAGCCCCGCACCGGAAACGGCGCGGGGCTTTTTCGTTTGTGCCCCCGTGAACGAGCAATCGGTGAAGCGATCAAGGAAGGAACCAGATGCCGCCAGGACCGCAAAGGCCGCTCCGCAGTGATGCATTGAAGAAGGGCCTCGCGCGCGCGCCGGCCCGCGCGATGCTGAAGGCGACCGGCCTGGGCGACGCGGACCTCGAGCGGCCGATGGTCGCGGTGATCGGCACGTGGACCGAGGTGATGCCGTGCAACCTGCACCTGCGCGAGCTGGCCCGGGCGGTGAAGGAGGGCGTGCGCGAGGCCGGCGGCACGCCGATCGAGTTCAACACCATCTCAGTGTCCGACGGCGTGTCGATGGGCACCGAGGGGATGCGCGCCTCGCTGGTCTCGCGCGAGGTGATCGCCGACTCCATCGAGCTGGCGGTCATGGGCCACCTGTTCGATGCGGTGGTGGCGCTGGTCGGCTGCGACAAGACCCTCCCGGCCGCGGCGATGGCGCTGGTCCGCCTCGACGTGCCTGGCCTCGTCCTCTACGGCGGGCCGATCCGCCCGGGCCGCTTCGCCGGCCGCGACGTCACCATCCAGGACGTCTTCGAGGCGGTGGGCGCGTGCGCGGCCGGCGCCATGAGCGAGGGCGACCTGCGCGCGCTCGAGGACCGCGCCTGCCCCGGCGCCGGCGCGTGCGGCGGGCAGTTCACCGCCAACACCATGGCGACCGCGCTCGCGCTCCTCGGCCTGGCGCCGATGGGCGCCGGCGACGTGCCGGCCGTCGATCCGCGCAAGGAGGGCGTGGCGCGCGAGTGCGGCCGCATGGTGATGCGCTGCCTCGAGCAGGGCATCCGCCCGCGCGCGCTGGTCACCCGCGCCGCGCTCGAGAACGCCATCGCCGGGGTCGCGGCCACCGGCGGCTCGACCAACGCGGTCCTCCACCTCCTGGCCATCGCGCGCGAGGCGGGCGTGCCGCTCGGCATCGACGACTTCGACCGCGTGTGCAGCCGCACGCCGGTCATCGCGGACCTCAAGCCCGGCGGCCGCTACACCGCCGTGGACCTCGAGGCCGCCGGCGGCGTCGCCCTGGTCGCGCGCCGACTGTTCGAGGCCGGCCTCCTCACCGACGGGCCGACCGTCACCGGCCGCTCGCTGCGCGACGAGGCGATGGCCGCCGAGGAGCGCGCGGGCCAGGACGTGGTGACCAGCGCGGAGAAGCCGCTCGTGGCGCGCGGCGGCCTCGCGATCCTGCGCGGCTCGCTGGCACCCGAGGGCTGCGTGATCAAGCTCTCCGGCCACGGCCGCACCGGCCACCGCGGCCCGGCCCGCGTGTTCGACGGCGAGGAGGCGGCGTTCGCCGCCGTGCAGGCCGGCGCGATCGGGCGCGGCGACGTGGTCGTCATCCGCCACGAGGGCCCGCGCGGCGGGCCGGGCATGCGCGAGATGCTCGCCGTCACCGCGGCGCTGGTGGGGCGCGGCCTGGGCGACGACGTCGCGCTCATCACCGACGGTCGCTTCTCCGGCGCGACCCGCGGGCTCATGGTCGGCCACGTCGCGCCCGAGGCCGCGCTGGGCGGCCCGATCGCGTTCGTGCGCGACGGCGACGAGGTGCTGATCGACGTCGAGCGGCGGCGGGTCGACGTCGGCGCCGACCTGGCGGCGCGGCGCCGCGGCTGGAGTCCGCCGCCGCCGCGCTACCGGGGCGGCGTGATGGCCAAGTACGCGCGCCAGGTCTCGTCCGCCTCGCACGGCGCGGTGACCATCGACGTCGCTGGTACCCCAGGCGGCGACGGCGACGGCGACGGCGAGGGAAGCGGAGCCTGGCGATGACCAGCATGACCGGGGCCGAGGTCCTGTGGGAGGTGCTGGCGCGAGAGGGCGTGGACGTGGTCTTCGGCTATCCGGGCGGCGCCATCATGCCGGTCTACGACGCGCTGGCCGGCGCGCGCGTGCGCCACGTGCTGGTGCGGCACGAGCAGGGCGCGGCGCACATGGCCGACGGCTACGCGCGCGCGTCGGGCCGGACCGGCGTGTGCGTTGCCACCTCGGGGCCGGGCGCGACCAACCTGGTCACCGGCATCGCCAACGCGATGATGGACTCGGTGCCGATCGTCTGCATCACCGGGCAGGTCGCGTCCCGGCTGCTCGGCAGCGACGCCTTCCAGGAGGTGGACATCACGGGTGTGACCCTGCCGATCACCAAGCACAACTACCTGGTCGCGCGCGCCGAGGATGTGGCGCCGACCCTGCGCGAGGCGTTCTTCATCGCCCGCTCCGGCCGGCCCGGGCCGGTGCTGGTCGACATCACCAAGGACGCGCAGCAGTCGGCCACCGAGTTCGCCTGGCGGGACGAGCCGGTGCGCCTGCCCGGCTATCGCCCGGTCTACCCGATCGCGCCCGAGGCGATCGACCGGGCGGTGGCGCTCATCGGCGAGGCGCGCAGGCCGATCATCCTGGCCGGCCACGGCGTGGTGGCGGCCGGGGCGGGCGCGCTCCTCGGCCAGCTGGTCGACCGGACCGGCATCCCGGTGGCCTCGACCCTCCTCGGCCTGGGCGGCTTCTCGGCCAGTCACCCGCTCAGCCTCGGCATGATGGGCATGCACGGCGAGGCGTGGGTCAACCACGCCATCCAGGAGGCCGACCTGCTCATCGCGCTCGGCATGCGGTTCGACGACCGCGTGACCGGGCGCGTCGACACCTACGCGGTCAGCGCGCGCAAGATCCACGTCGACATCGATCCGTCGGAGATCGGCAAGATCGTCAAGGTCGACCTCGGCATCGTCGGCGATGTGGCGGAGGTGCTGAGCAGGCTCGCGCCGCGCGCCGACTTCCGCGACCTGTCGCGCTGGCACGATCGCATCGGCGAGCTCAAGGGCGACTCGGCCGTGCGCGACATCCAGAGCCTGCCGCCGAGCGGCCGCCTCTACGCCGCCCACGTCATGCACGACCTCCACCGCCTGACCGCCGGCCAGGCGCTGGTGGTCACCGACGTCGGGCAGCACCAGATGTGGGAGGCGCAGTACTACCGCCACGATCACCCGCGCCGCCTCATCACGTCGGGCGGGCTCGGCACCATGGGGTTCGCGCTGCCGGCCGCGATCGGCGCCCGCTTCGCCGCGCCGGAGGCCGACATCTGGGTGGTCGTCGGCGACGGCGGCTTCCAGATGACCGCGGCCGAGCTGTCCACCTGCGCGCAGGAGGGCATCAAGCTCAACGTCGCCATCATCAACAACGGCTACCTCGGCATGGTCCGCCAGTGGCAGCAGTTCTTCTACGGCGGGCGCTACGTGGCCACCCCGCTCAGGAACCCGGACTTCGTGATGCTGGCCGAGGCCCACGGCCTGTGCGGGCTGCGCGTGACCGCGCGCGAGGAGGTGGCGGGCGCGGTGGAGCGCGCGCGCGGCGAGCCCGGCACGGTCGTCATCGACTTTCGCGTCGAGCAGGAGGACAGCGTCTACCCCATGGTGCCGTCGGGGGCGGGCCTCCACGACATGATCCGGCGCCCGCCGAGCGAGAGCCCGCTCGTGGAGACGGCCGACTCCGACTGAGGCGCGACGAGAGGCCCGGGACGAGAAGACCCGGGACGAGATGGACAGGAGAGGAACCACCGTGAGCAAGTCGAGAACCTTCATCACCTATGTCGAGGACCGGCCCGGCGTCCTGAACCGGGTCGTGTCGCTGTTCCGGCGGCGCGGCTACAACATCGAGTCGCTCACCGTCGGGCGCACGGCCAGGCCCGAGGTCTCGCGCATCACCCTGGTGGTCGCGGCCGACGACGACACCGCGCGCCGGATCGAGGCCAACCTGTACAAGCTGGTCAACGTGCTCTACGTGGCCGACGTGACCGGCGCGGCCGCCGTGGTGCGCGAGATGGCGCTCATCAAGGTCGCGGCCGACAACGGCAAGCGCGCCGAGATCCTCCAGCTGTGCGAGGTGTTCCGCGCCCGCGTGGTCGACGTGGCGCCCGACAGCCTGCTTCTCGAGGCGACCGGCGCGCAGGACAAGATCGACCGGCTGGTCGAGGTCCTGCGCCCGTTCGGCCTGCTCGAGATGGTGCGCACCGGCGCGGTCGCGATGCTGCGCGGCCAGCCGGCGGGCGCCGTGGCGACCGCGCCCGAATGGGCGGCGCTCGACCGCGCCGCGCCCGACAGCCGACCCCCGATGACCGACGAGTTCGCAGCGGCCTGAAGAGACGAGAAGGCTTTTTGGCAGGACGCAGACCAGGAGAACGACGATGCCCAGGATGCACTACGACAAGGACGCCAGCCTCGATCACATCCGCGCGCGCAAGGTCGCGATCGTGGGCTACGGCTCGCAGGGCCACGCGCACGCGCTCAACCTCCGCGACAGCGGGGTCGACGTGCGCGTCGGCCTGCCCGAGACGTCGAGGAGCCGCGCCCGGGCGACGGCGGCCGGGCTCACGGTCGAGACGGTGCGCGACGTCTGCGCGTGGGCCGATGTGGTGATGGTGCTCGCGCCCGACACGGCGCAGCCGGCGCTCTACGCCGAGGAGATCGCGCCCGGGCTGGGCCGAGGCGCGGGCCGGACGCTCATGTTCGCCCACGGCTTCAACATCCACTACCGCACGATCGTGCCGCCGGACGGCGTGGACGTCTCGCTCATCGCGCCCAAGGGGCCGGGCCACCGCGTGCGCGAGACCTTCCAGGAGGGGCAGGGGGTGCCGGCGCTCGTCGCCGTGCACCAGGACGCGAGCGGCGAGGCCCGCGCGATCGCGCTGTCCTACGCCCGCGCGCTCGGCGCCACCCGCGCCGGCGTCATCGAGACCACCTTCGCCGAGGAGACCGAGACCGATCTTTTCGGCGAGCAGGCGGTCCTGTGCGGGGGCGTGACGGCGCTGGTCAAGGCCGGCTTCGAGACGCTGGTCGAGGCCGGCTACCAGCCGGAGGTGGCCTACTTCGAGTGCCTGCACGAGCTCAAGCTGATCGTCGATCTCATGTACCGGGGCGGGCTCAACTACATGCGCTACTCGGTCTCGGACACGGCCGAGTACGGCGACTACGTGGCCGGCGCGCGGGTCATCGGCGACGAGGCGCGCGCCACCATGATGCAGCTCCTCGAGGACATCAGGAGCGGCGCGTTCGCCCGCCGCTGGATCGAGGAGAACGACAAGGGGCGGCCCTGGTTCGAGGCCCGGCGCCGCGCCGAGCGCGAGCACCAGCTGGAGCGGGTGGGCGGCCAGCTGCGCCAGATGATGCCGTTCCTGGATCCGGTCACCGTGAAGCCAGGAGATTGACCGTGACCCGCGAACAGACCGGCGAACAGACCGGCGAACAGGCCGGCGAACGGGCCAGCGAACACGATCGAGTACGCATCTTCGACACCACCCTCCGCGACGGCGAGCAGTCGGTGGGCGCCGCCATGAGCGCCGAGCAGAAGCTGGACATCGCGCGCGCTCTCTCGCGCCTCGGCGTGGACGTCATCGAGGCCGGATTTCCGGCCTCATCGCCCTCCGACCGCGAGGTCGTGGCGCGGATCGCCGCCCTGGTCGGCAGGCGGCCCGAGGAGGGCCGGCCGTCCGATCAGCCGCCCACCATCTGCGGCCTGGCCCGCTGCGAGCGGGGCGACATCGACGCCGCCTGGGCGGCGGTGGCCGGCGCGCAGCGGCCGCGCATCCACACCTTCCTGGCCACCAGCGACATCCACATGCGCCACAAGCTGCGCATGACCAGGCCGGAGGTGCTGGCGCGGGTGGCGGAGATGGTCGCGCACGCGCGCGCTCTCTGCCCGGACGTCGAGTTCTCGCCCGAGGACGCCGGCCGCAGCGAGCCGGCCTTCCTCTACCAGGTGCTGGAGGCGGCGATCCGGGCGGGCGCCGGCACGCTCAACATCCCCGACACCGTCGGCTACCGCCTGCCGCACGAGTTCGGCGCGCTCATCGCCGGCATCCGGGCCAGCGTGGCCGGCGTCGAGGAGGTCGTCATCTCGGTGCACTGCCACGACGACCTCGGGCTGGCGACGGCCAACACCCTGGCCGGCATCGACGCCGGCGCGCGCCAGGCCGAGGTGACGGTCAACGGCATCGGCGAGCGGGCGGGCAACTGCGCGCTCGAGGAGGTGGTCATGGCGCTGGCCACGCGGCGCGACGTCCACGGGCTGGAGACCGGCGTCGACACGCGGCAGCTGGTGTCGGTGAGCCGCCTGGTCAGCGCGTGCACCGGCATGGTAGTCCAGCCCAACAAGGCGATCGTGGGCGCCAACGCGTTCGCCCACGAGTCGGGTATCCACCAGGACGGCATGCTCAAGCACGAGCAGACCTACGAGATCATGCGGCCGGAGGCGGTCGGCGCCGGCGGCACGCGCCTGGTGCTGGGCCGCCAGTCGGGCCGGCACGCGTTCCGCGCGCGCCTGGCCGAGCTCGGCTACGCGCTCGACGACGACGCGCTCGCGCTCGCGTTCGCCGCGTTCAAGCGGGTGGCCGCGCACAAGCGCACCATCGACGACGGCGACCTGCTCGAGCTGGTCGCCGCGGGCCAGGCAGCGCCGGAGGCGCGCGCCGGCCAGGGAGCCCCATGACGACGAGCCCCGTGACGACGAGCCCCGTGACGACCGCGTCGACCAGACGCACCACGATGTTCCACAAGATCTGGCGCGACCACCTGGTCGCCCAGCGGGCCGGGGAACCGGCGGTCGTCTACATCGATCTCCACCTGGTGCACGAGGTGACCTCGCCGCAGGCCTTCGCCGGGCTGCGCGGGCGCGGGCTGGTCGTGCGCCGCCCCGAGCGCACGCTCGCGACCATGGATCACTCGGTGCCGACCGCGCCGGGGCCGGCGCGCGGGCGCATCCCGATCGCCGAACCGCAGGCGGCGGCCCAGATCGCCGAGCTCGAGCGGAACTGCGCCGACTTCGGCGTGCCTCTCCACGCGCTCGGCTCCGGGCGGCAGGGCATCGTGCACGTCATCGGACCCGAGCTCGGCCTCACCCAGCCCGGCATGACGATCGTGTGCGGCGACAGCCACACCTCGACCCACGGCGCGTTCGGCGCGCTCGCCTTCGGCATCGGCACCAGCGAGGTGGAGCACGTGCTCGCCACCCAGTGCCTGCTGCAGTCCGAGCCGCGCACGATGCTGGTGCGGGTCGACGGGCGGCTGGGCCCCGCGGTGACCGCCAAGGACATCATCCTGGCGGTCATCGCCGCGATCGGCGTCGACGGCGGCACCGGTCACGTCATCGAGTACGCCGGATCGTCCATCGGCGCGCTGTCGATGGAGGAGCGCATGACGGTGTGCAACATGTCCATCGAGGCAGGGGCCCGCGCCGGGCTCATCGCGCCCGACGACACCACCTTCGAGTACCTGGCCGGTCGCGAGCGCGCGCCGGCGGGCGCCGCGTGGGACGACGCGGTGGACAGGTGGCGCCGGCTGCCCACCGACGAGGGCGCGGTCTTCGACCGTGTGATCGCGGTCGACGGCGGGGCCCTCGAGCCGATGATCACCTACGGCACCAACCCCGGCATGGGCATCCCGCTCGGCGCGCCGGTGCCGGCCCCGTCCGACCTCGGCGACGCCGGCGCGCGCGGCGCGCTGGTCCGCGCGCTTCGCTACATGGATCTGCAGCCCGGCCGCCCGCTGCTCGGCCACCGGGTCGACCTGGTCTTCCTCGGCTCGTGCACCAACAGCCGCCTGAGCGACCTGCGCCAGGCCGCCCGCGTGATGGGCGGGCGCAAGGTCTCGCCCGGCGTGCGCATGCTGGTCGTGCCCGGCTCGCAGGAGGTCAAGCGCCAGGCCGAGGCGGAGGGCCTCGACCAGGTCTTCCGCGCCGCCGGCGCCGAGTGGCGCGAGTCGGGCTGCTCGATGTGCATCGCCATGAACGGCGACCAGCTCCAGCCCGGCCAGTACGCCGTGTCGACCAGCAACCGCAACTTCGAGGGGCGCCAGGGCATGGGCGGGCGCACCTTCCTGGCCTCGCCGCTGACGGCGGCGGCCGCGGCGGTCAGCGGCCGCATCACCGACCCGCGCACGCTCCTGTGAATCGCGACGAGGAGAGACGAGATATGCCTGCCCAGTTCTCGCGAGTGACCTCGCACGCCGTCCTGCTGGCCGCCTCCGACGTCGACACCGATCAGATCATCCCGGCCCGATTCCTCAAGGTGACCCGCAAGGACGGCCTCGGCGCGCACCTGTTCGAGGACTGGCGCCGCGACCCGGGCGGCGCGCCGCGACCGGACTTCGCGCTCAACCGGCCCGAGGCGGCCGGTGCCCGCATCCTCGTCGCCGGTCACAACTTCGGCTGCGGCTCGTCGCGCGAGCATGCCGCCTGGGCGCTGGTGGGCTGGGGCCTCTGCGCGGTCGTCGCGCCGTCGTTCGCCGACATCTTCCGGGCCAACGCGCTCAAGAACGGCCTCCTGCCGGTCGAGCTGGCCCGCGCCGACCACGCCCGCCTGGTCGGGGCGCGCGAGGCCGACGCGGCGCTGCCGGTGACCGTCGACCTCGAGCGCCAGGTCGTCGAGTGGCCGGGCGACGCGGCGGCCGGCTTCACGGTCGATCCGTTTCACCGGCGCTGCCTGCTCGAGGGCATCGACGAGCTCGGCTACCTCCTGGCCCTCGAGGCCGAGATCGCATCCCATGAAGCTCGCCGGCGATAGCAGCCCGGGCGGCGTCCCGGGCGAGGTCCTCGTCTACGACACCACCCTGCGCGACGGGACCCAGCGCGAGGGCATCTCGCTCTCGTGCGAGGACAAGCTGCGCATCGCGCGGCGCCTCGATCAGATCGGCGTCTCGATGATCGAGGGCGGCTGGCCCGGCTCCAACCCCAAGGACGCGGAGCTGTTCGCGCGGGCGCGCGACGTCGACTGGCGGCACGCCCGGCTGGCCGCGTTCGGCGCCACCCGGCGCGCCGGCATCGCCATCGAGGACGACGCCAGCGTGGCCGCGCTGCTGGCGGCGGAGACGCCGGTCTGCACCATCTTCGGCAAGAGCTGGACGCTCCACGTGCGCGAGGTCCTGCGCGCCTCGCTCGACGAGAACCTGGCCCTGGTGGGCGAGACGGTCGCGTACCTGCGCGCGCACGGGCGCCGCGTGGTGTTCGACGCCGAGCACTTCTTCGACGGCCACGCGGCCGACGCCCCCTACGCGCTCGAGGTGGTGGCCGCCGCGGCGCGCGCCGGGGCCGAGGCGGTGGTCCTGTGCGACACCAACGGCGGGCGGCTGCCTTGGGAGGTGGAGGGCGCGACGGCGGCGGTGCTGGCCGCGCTCGGCCCCGGCGGGCCGGCGGTCGGGATCCACACCCACGACGACGGCGGCTGCGCGGTCGCCAACGCGCTGGCCGCCGTCGCCGCCGGCGCGACCCACGTGCAGGGGACCATCAACGGCTACGGCGAGCGGTGCGGCAACGCGGATCTGTGCGCGCTACTCCCCACGCTCGAGCTCAAGATGGGGCGGCGCTGCCTGCCGCCCGGCGCCTTGCCCGGGCTCGCGGAGCTCGCGCGCTTCGTCGCCGAGGTCGCCAACCTCCCGCCCGACGAGCACCAGCCGTACGTGGGCCGCTGCGCGTTCGCCCACAAGGGGGGCGTGCACGTCTCGGCGGTGCGCCGCTGCGCCGGCTCCTACGAGCACGTGGCGCCCGAGGCGGTCGGCAACCGGACCCGCGTGGTGGTGAGCGAGCTGTCGGGGCGCGCCAACCTCCTGGCCAAGGCGGAGGAGTTCGGCCTCGAGCTGGCGGGCGAGGACCCGGGCCGCGCGCTGGCCGAGATCAAGGAGGGCGAGGCGCGCGGTCTCTCGTTCGAGGCCGCCGAGGCGTCGGTGGCGCTGCTCCTGCGCCGGCGCTCGCCGGCCTACGCGCCGCCCTTCCGGCTCGTCGAGTACCGGGTCATGACCGGGTTCCAGGAGCGGCTCGGCAACTGGGCCGAGGCCACCATCAAGATCACCGTCGGCGCGGAGGTGATCCACGCGGTAGCGGAGGGCAACGGGCCGGTCCACGCGCTCGACGGCGCGCTGCGCAAGGCGCTGTGGCCCGCCTACCCCGAGGTGGCCGACATCCGGCTGACCGACTACCGGGTGCGCATCCTCGACAGCCAGAGCGCGACCGCGGCCATCACGCGCGTCCTCATCGACTCGTCCGACGGCGCGCGCCGCTGGAGCACGGTCGGCGCGGGCACCGACATCCTGGCCGCTTCGTGGGCAGCGCTGGCCGACAGCTTCGAGTACGGTCTCACCGAGACGGCGGAGGTGATCGGACGTGACGTTGAACGCGAAGGCGAACGCGAACGAGAACGAGAACGAGAGAGGGAACCGGAGCGTGAAGGCGCGCGTGGTTCTGCTCCCGGGTGACGGCATCGGACCCGAGGTGGTGGCGGCGGCGCGGGCGGTGCTCGAGCGCGCGGCGTCGCGCGCCGGCCACGCGCTGGCGTTCGACGAGCACCTCATCGGCGGCGCCGCCATCGACGCGACCGGCGAGCCGCTGCCGGCCTCGACGCTGGAGGCGTGCCGCGGCGCCGACGCCGCGCTGCTCGGCGCGGTCGGCGGCCCGCGCTGGGACGACCCGCGCGCGCCGGTCCGGCCCGAGCAGGGCCTCCTGGCCATCCGGCGCGAGCTCGGCCTGTTCGCCAACCTGCGCCCGGTCAGGACCTGGCCCGAGCTGGCCGACGCGTCGCCGCTCAAGCCGGATCGCCTGGCCGGCGTCGACATCCTGTTCGTGCGCGAGCTGACCGGCGGCCTCTACTTCGGCCCGCGGGCGCGCGAGCGCGGCGAGGACGGCGAGCGCGCGTACGACACCATGCTCTACACCGAGGGCGAGATCCGCCGCGTGGTGGCGCTGGCGTTCCGCCTGGCCGCGGGCCGTCGCCGCCGCGTGACCTCGGTGGACAAGGCCAACGTCCTCGAGTCATCGCGCCTGTGGCGGCAGATCGTCCTGGAGATCGCCGCCTCACACCCGGACATCGCCGTCGACCACCAGCTGGTCGACTCCGCGGCCATGCGCATCATCACGTCACCGGGCGCCTTCGACGTCATCGTCACCGAGAACATGTTCGGCGACATCCTCACCGACGAGGCATCCGTCCTGTCCGGCTCGCTCGGCCTCCTGCCCAGCGCCTCCCTCGCGGAGGGTCGCTTCGGCCTCTACGAGCCCATCCACGGCTCCGCCCCCGACATCGCCGGCACCGGCGCCGCGAATCCGCTCGGCGCGATCCTCAGCGCCGCCATGCTGCTCCGCCACTCCCTCGGCCTCGACGCCGAGGCCACCGCGATCGAGCGCGCCGTCGACGCAGCCATCGCCTCCGGCGCCCGCACCCGCGACCTCGGCGGCACCCTCGGCACCGAAGCGATGACCGCCGCCGTGCTCCGCGGCCTGGCGGGCTAGCAACACGCCACAGAGATGATGACGGTTGCGTTGACGTGGTCGTTGACCTCGACGGCGCCGTGGACGTGAGCGCCACCGTTGTCGAATCAGGTTGACGAGTCCACCGAGATCATCTTGGTCAACATGGCTACGACGGCCTCCCAATAGCTCGATGCCTCGGCCGTAAAGAGGCTGCTCGACGAGATGTCTGAGCTTGAGCACATCGAGCGAAGCCGCACATTCCATCGCCTCACCGCGTGCGATCTTGTAGTGCTTCGACATGTCGGCTCTCGACCACCGACCGGCGCCTTCCGCGATATTCCGTGGCACCGCCTCCGCTGCCCTCATCAGCTGGTCGGCCCGTTCGGCGTGTCCGCGTGGAAGCGCGTCGACGACCTCGAACGCGAGAGAGAGGAACTGGATGGAGCGCTGGTAGACGTCGAGTCGCTGAAAGCTGAGCATCCCGAGGTTATCGGCCCCTCCGACGCACCGTTGCGGCGGGATCACGGCTCGAGGCGCGGCCACCAGGTCGAGTCAACGACCATGGTGGCGCTCACGTCCACGGCGCCGTCAATGTCGTCGACCAAGACAACGTCGACGTCGACGTCGACCGTAACGAGAACGGCCTCCAACCGTTCGGCGACCTAGCCGGGGCACGGCCGAGACTCGCGGCGCTGGCGGGCGATCTCGTAGAGGGCGATGGCCGCGGCGCTGGCGACGTTCAATGATGATGCGGTGCCGCGCTGCGGGATGCCGACGAGGGTGTCGCACAGGGAGCGGCAGTGGGCGCTGAGGCCGGCGGTCTCGTTGCCGAGGAAGAGGATGGTGGGCCTGCGGAAGTCGTGGTCGGCCAGGTGGGCGGGGGCGCGCGCGGAGGTGCCGACGAGCTGGGCGCCGTGCTCCGACCTGAGGCGCGCCAGCCAGGGCTCGATGGCCTGCGAGGAGGGGGCGCGGACGGCGGGGGTCGCGAACAGGGCGCCGAGGCTGGCGCGGACGGTGACCGGGTCGTAGATGTCCGCGGCGTGGCCGGTGACGACGACGCCGTGGGCGCCCATGGCGTCTGCCGTGCGCAGGATGGTGCCGAGGTTGCCGGGGCTCGACGGGCGATCGAGGACGACGATCAACATGTCGCCACGCGGCTCGCCGTCCCCCTCGCCGAGCGCGATGCGCGCGAGGTCGTCCGGGGCCATCTCGACGACGGCCATCAGCTCGGACGCCTCGCTGCGGTCGCTCAGCTGCTCGAGCAGCTCCGGCGCGAGCTCGAGGTGCTGCTCGGCCGGCACCGCGGCCAGGATGTCTCGCGCCCAGCCCGAGAGCTGCTGGTCGGCCGCGTAGATGAACGACGAGAAGCGCCAGCCGTGCGCGCGCGCGGCGTTGATGCAGGCCACGCTCTCGACGAAGAAGCGGCCCTGCTTCTGCCGCTTGACGCGGCTCTTCTTGAGCGCCTCGAGCAGCTGGTAGTCGCCGCTCTCCGACCTCACGCGAATCAGCCGCGGCGTCATCGACTCGCTCGATGCCTCACGCGCGCGTGTGGATGCGGCCGTCGGCGCGGTCGCGCAGCGGGCGGCCGTCGCGCTGGGCGAAGCTGGCCTGGATCTCCGCGACGATGGCGAGCGCGATCTCCTCTGGCGTCTCCGATCCGAGATCGAGCCCGACCGGGCTGTGCAGCCGCGGCGGCCGCTCCGCGCTCCGGCCCGCCTCGCCCAGCTCGCGGAGGAGCTGCTCGGTGCGCCGGCGCGGCCCCAGGATGCCGAGGTACGAGAGCGGCAGCGGGGCGAGCGCGGCCAGGAGCGCGCGGTCCTGATCGGCGCTGTGGGTCATCAGCACGCAGGCGGCGCCCTCCGGGACGTCCACCGACTCGAGCGGGCGGGCCGGATCGACGGCGGCGACCTGGTCGGCGAGCGGGAACCTTTCGCGCCGCGCGCGGTCGGCGCGGCCGTCGGCGACGGTGACGTGCCAGCCCAGCTCGGAGGCCATGCGGACGACCGGCATGGCGTCGAAGCCGGCGCCGAACACGACGATCGATCGCGGCGGCGGGATGTACTCGATGAACACCACCACGCCGCCGCGCTCCTCCTGGGCGGACCGGCGGGCGGCCAGGCACGACTCGACGCCGGCCACCATCGCCTCGGCGGCGCCCGGATCGTCGCAGCGCCGCTCGATCGCGCCGCCGGCGCCGGCCAGGACGCGATCGCCGATGCGTGCGCGGCTCGCGGCTCCCCCATCGTTCGGGCCACCATCGCCGCCGACGCCGATGACCACGGCCGCGGCGCCCGCCCGCCGCTGTCGGTGGCAGTCCGCGAGCAGCTGGAGGTGCGCGTCCGGCGGCCCGTCGCCGCGCAGCCGCTCGAGCAGCACGTCGACCACGCCCTCGCAGCCCGAGCCGAAGCGCGCGCCGTCGTCCTCCTCGCGCGTGCTGTAGCGCTGCACGGTCGGCCCGTCTCCGGTCAGCCACCACGCCTTGCGGGCGACCTCGTCCTCCAGGCAGCCGCCGCTGACCGAGCCGACGCGGCGGCCGTCGCCGACGAGGAGGAGTCGCGCCCCGGGGCGCCGGTAGGTGGAGCCCTCGATGCGCACGACCGTGGCCAGGAGCGCGTCCTGGCTCAGCCGTCGGGCCTCGTCCCAGGCGGCCAGGAGCGCGTGTCGCTCACTCATGAATGAATGATAGCGTGCGGGCTCGCGAGCACGATGGGCGCGCGCGGCGCGGGGCGCGGCGACATGGCGGTGGGAACGGCTCCCACTCGATCGTTTCCTCGGTTTGCTCTTTCGGTCGGCCGCTGCCGGCGTATGATGGGGCGCTTTTTCACACAGACAGACTATTCCGCGTTCTGTCCCAGCTCCGAGAGGAGGCGCCCGATGGCCAGCAAGAGCAAGCGGGGGTGGACACGAAGGGATTTCGTCAAGACCGTCGGCGCCGGGGCGCTGGCGGCCGGAGTCGCGAGCGGCATTCCACGCCGGGCATACGCCCAGCAGAAGACGCTCACGATCGCCCAGTGGAGTCACTTCGTACCCGATTACGACAAGTGGTTCGACACGGTGTTCACGAAGGCCTGGGGTGAGAAGAACAACACCAAGGTCGTCGTCGATCACATCAACCTGAACGAGCTGCCCGCCCGCGCCGCCTCCGAGGTCGCGGCCAAGAAGGGGCACGACCTGTTCATGTTCCTGTCGCCGCCGGCGGCGTTCGAGCCGCAGGTCCTCGACATGACGCACGTGTACCAGGAGTGCGAGCGCAAGTACGGCAAGAAGCTCGACCTGGCCCACAAGTCCACCTTCAATCCGAAGACGAAGAAGTACTTCGCCTTCTCCGACTCGTACGTGCCCGACCCGGGCAACTACCGCATCGATCTGTGGGGCGCGGCCGGCTTCCCGCACGGGCCCGACACCTGGGACGACCTGCGCGCCGGCGCGAAGAAGATCCGCGCCACGGCAGGCAACCCGTGCGGCATCGGCCTCGCGCAGGAGCTCGACACCAGCATGGCGCTGCGCGCGCTCATGTGGTCGTTCGGCGCCGCCGAGCAGAACGAGGCCGGCGTGGTCACCATCAACTCGAAGCAGACCGTCGAAGCGCTGAAGTACATGAAGGCGCTCTTCCAGGAGTCGATGACCGCCGAGGTCTTCACCTGGGATCCGTCGGCCAACAACCGCGCGATGCTCGCGGGCCGGACCTCGTTCGTGCAGAACGCCATCTCGGTCTCCCGCCAGGCGGAGCGCGAGCACCAGCCGATCTCGAGCAAGATCGGGATCAGCAAGGCGCTCAAGGGCCCGGTCAGGCGCATGGCGGCCGAGCACGTCATGGACTGCTACGTCATCTGGAACTTCGCGCAGAACAAGGACGGCGCGCAGAAGTTCCTCATCGACTACATCGGCGGGTTCAAGGACGCGTTCAACGCGAGCAAGTTCTACAACTTCCCCTGCTTCGAGAAGACGGTGCCGAACCTCAAGCAGGCCATCGCCATGGACGCGGGCGCGGACCCCAAGGACAAGTACAAGGTGCTGAGCGACGTGCTCGACTGGACGACCAACGTCGGCTATCCCGGCTATGCCACCGCCGGCATCGACGAGGCGTTCCGCACCTGGGTCATCCCCACGATGTTCGCCAAGGTGGCCCGCGGGCTGGAGACGCCCGAGAACGCGGCCGCAGCGGCGGACAAGGAGTACAAGCGGATCTTCGCGCGGTGGAAATAGATGGCAGTCGTCGAGACACGCGAACTGACCAAAGTCTTCACGGAGGGCGAGCTCGGCGCGGTCAACCAGGTCAACCTGGCGACCAAGGAGGGCGAGTTTCTGGTCTTCCTCGGGCCCTCGGGCTCGGGCAAGACCACCCTCCTGCGCATGATCGCGGGGCTGGAGACGCCGACCTCGGGTGAGGTGCTGATCGCCGGCGACGTCGTGAACCACCTCTCGCCCCGCCAGCGCCGCATCGCGATGGTGTTCCAGAGCTACGCCCTCTACCCGCACCTCAGCGTCTACCGCAACATCTCCTTTCCGCTGCGCGCCCAGCGGGTGCCGAAGGACCAGCACCGCAAGAAGGTGGAGTGGGCGTCGGAGCTGCTCGGAATCAAGAAGCTGCTCGACCGCAAGCCGCGCGAGCTGTCGGGCGGCGAGCGCCAGCGCGTGGCCCTGGCGCGCGCGATCGTGCGCGAGCCGTCGGTCTTCCTGCTCGACGAGCCGCTGTCCAACCTCGACGCCAAGCTGCGGGCGGCGGCGCGCGAGGAGCTGGAGGAGTTCCACCGCCGCATCGGCACCACGACGATCTACGTCACCCACGATCAGATCGAGGCCATGGCCATGGGGGACCGGGTCGTGGTGCTGCACCAGGGCGTGGTGCGGCAGATCGGCACGCCCACGGAGGTCTACGACAGCCCCGCCGACACGTTCGTCGCCACCTTCCTGGGCACGCCGCCCATGAACCTGCTCGAGAACGGCGAGGTCATCGTCGGCTTCCGCCCCGAGCACCTGGTGCCCGAGGATCGTGTGACCAGCAAGGCCATCGGGCTCAAGCTGCGCACGGTGAACACCGAGTACCTCGGCTCCGAGTGGATCTACTACGGCCGCGTGGAGGGCGAGCACTTCGCCGACAAGTCGGTGACCTCGCGCCTGCCCGACGCCTCGGCGTTCGAGATCGGCGAGCTCTACGACTTCGCCGTCAGCGAGGCGCACCTGCGCTTCTTCGACAAGAAGACCGAGCGCAGGACCGAGGCGCGGAGCATGACATGGCAGTAGGAGCGCGCGCCGGCGCGGCTCCGCGCCGCGGTCCAGACCGCGGCTACCTGCTCGGCGCGGCGATGTTCGCGCCGGCGGCGCTCTACATCTTCCTCCTCATCGGCCTGCCGTTCGCGCTCGCTTTCATGTACTCGTTCAGCGACGCGCGGGTCGGCAGCGAGGGCATGAGCTTTGTCGGGCTCGACAACTTCGCGTCGATCCTGGAGAGCCCGAGCTTCCGCAAGGCGCTGGGCAACTCGTTCATCTTCACGATCGCGTCGCAGGCCATCGTCCTGGTCGGCGCCACCATCCTGGCGCTCGCGCTCAACAAGCCCTTCCGCGGGCGCAGGGTGGTGCGCCTGGTCATCCTCCTGCCCTGGGTGGCCCCCATCTCGCTGGGCGCGATCGGCTGGAAGTGGCTGCTCGACTCGCTCTACAGCGTCATCAACTGGGTGCTCATCCACATGCACCTGGTCAAGCAGTTCGACCCGCCGATGTGGCTGGGCGACCCCAAGCTCGCGATGCTCTCGGTGATCCTGGTGCACAGCTGGCGCCTCCTGCCGTTCTCGACGGTGATCCTGCTCGCCGGGCTGACCGCGATCCCCAAGGACATCCCGGAGGCGGCCGAGGTCGACGGGGCCGGGTTCTGGCGCACGCTGTTGGAGATCACGCTGCCGATGATGCGGCCGATCCTCAACGTCGCGCTCTTGTTCGGCATCATCTTCACGTTCACCGACATGACCGTGGTGTACGTGCTGACCGCCGGCGGGCCCTACGACTCGACGCAGGTCCTGCCGTCGCTGGCCTTCTTCACCGGCATCCTGGGCGGCGACCTGGCCTCGGGCGCCGCGGTCTCGGTGTTCATGGTGCCGCTCCTGGCCATCGTGGCCTATGCGATGCTGCGCGTGGCGGCGCGGGCGGAGGTCGTCTGATGGCCGCGAGCTACCACCGCCTGCCGGCGCTGCGCGCGATGGCCCACGGTCTGGTGATCGGGATCTTCACCATCCTGCTCGGGTTCCCGTTCTTCTGGATGCTGATCACGTCGTTCAAGCAGACCGGAGACCTCTACAACCTCGAGAACAATCCGTTCATCTTCAACGACAAGCCGACCCTCGAGCACATCAGGCTCCTCCTGTTCGACACCCGCTTCGTCCGCTGGCTGCTCAACACGCTCGTGGTCGGGGTCTTCGTCGTGGCGATCACGCTCGCGCTGGCGCTGCCGGCGGCCTATGCGCTGGCCCGCCTGACCGGACGCTGGGGCCAGCGGCTCGGCATCGGCATCTTTCTCACCTATCTGGTCCCGCCCACGCTCCTCTTCATCCCGCTCTCGCGGGTGATCTCGCTGCTGGGACTTCAAGATTCGATCTGGGCGCTGGTGCTGGTCTACCCGAGCTTCACGGTGCCGTTCTCCACCTGGCTCCTGATGGGCTTCTTCAAGTCGATCCCCAAGGAGCTCGAGGACGC
>DATFRY010000454.1:0-13199 GCA_035262925.1 Kofleriaceae bacterium
CGGGAGCTTGCTGTTCAGGGTGCGCGCCTCCTCGAACGCCTTGTGCGCGCCGGCCCGGTCTCCCATTCGCACGAGGACCTGCCCGAGGTTGTCGAGCGCGAAGACGATCCGCCGCTGGTTGCCGAGATCGCGGCTCAGCGCCACCGAGCTCTCGGCGGCCGCCCGCGCCTGCGCCAGCTCGCCCTGGCGGAGGAGGTCGATCGAGAGGTTGGCGGAGGCCAGCGTCTCCAGCTCGTGCAGCTCCATCGCGTGGGCGTCCTCGATCGCGCGCCGGAAGTGTCCCTCGGCCTCGGCCACCCTGCCCTGCTCGACCATGAGCGAGGCGAGGTTGTGGAGCGCCATGGCCTCGAGGCTGCGCTCGTTGGCCTCGCGGTAGAGGGCGACCGCGTCGGTCAGGCCCTTCTCGGCGCGGGCCAGATCGCCGGCGTATGCGTAGGCCAGCGCGATGTTCCCGGTCACCGTGGCCACGCTGGTCTGGCTCCCGATGTCGCGATAGATGGCGAGCGCCCGCTCGGCCGGCTCGCGGGCGTCGTCGAACCTCTGGAACCGGATGAGGAGCGTCGCGATGCTGGCCTGGACGCGGGCCATGCCGCCGCGATCGCCCGCGGCCTCGTAGCTGCGGAGCCCGGCCCTGCATGCGGCCAGCGCGTCGTCGAAGCGGCCGCCGTCCTGGAGCAGCGCGCACCTCTGCTCGCGGGCGCGCGCGACCAGGAGATCCTCGTGCAGCCCGGCCGCCGCCGCCTCCGCCCGATCGGCGAGGGTCAGCGCGCGCTCGCGCTGCCCGCGCGCCGTCGCCACGTCGATCTCGGCGAGGTCGATGCGCGGGTCGGTGCCGGCCGGCGGCGGGAGCTGGCGAAGCCGGTCGAGGCGCGCCTGCGCGTCGGGAGGTCGCCCGGCCCGGGTGAGGTCCCTCGCCAGGCTGAGGCCGTACTCGACCTCGTCGGGGAAGAAGGTCGACAGCGTCACCCAGATCTCGGCCGCGCGGGTCCAGTCGCGCAGCGCCTCGCGGTACTGGGCCTCGATGCGGAGGAAGAGCTCGCGCGGCAGACCCGGCGCGTTCTCGAAGGCCCGCCGGGCCGCGTCGCGCTCGCGCTGATCGTAGGCGAGCGCCTTCCAGGCCGCGGCCAGCGCCGCCAGGACCATCGGCTGGTCGGGCTCGACGGCGAGCGCGCGCTCGAACGCGTCGCGCGCCCGGCCGGCGTCGCCGCGGGCGAGCAGCGCCTGCCCGTCGGCGTAGAGGCGCGCCGCAGGCGGGCTGGCCGGCACCGCCTTGCGGGCGGCGGCCAGGTCGGCGGCGGCGACGTCGCGCAGCCCGAGCTGCCGGCGCAGCGACTGGCCGGCCTCGGCCGCCAGGTCGGCGAGCTTCTCGGTCGAGCCAGAGGCGGCCACGCGGGCCGCCGCGCCGCCGGTCGCCGTGTCGCGGATCTCGACCACGAGGTGGACCGACCCGTCCCGCTCGACGCGGTTCGAACCCAGGAGGACGAGATCGGCGCCGAGGGTCCGGCGCAGGCCGACGAGCGCCGCGCGCGTGGGGGGTCGTGCCGCCAGCGCGCCGGTGCGCTCGGCGGCGCGCCGGGTGGCGTCCTGCGGCACGAGGCGCAGCGCCGCGCCCGCGCCGAGCTCGACCGCGAGGCGCCCGGTCAGGAGACCGGCGAGGGAGCTCGCGCCCCCGGACCGGCCGGGTGCCCTTGCGGCGGCCTCGTCGACCAGCCCGAGCAGGGCGAGCGCGCGCCGCTCGTCGCGAGCGGCGGCGGCCGGGGCGAGCCTGGCCGGGCGCAGGGCCAGCACGCCCGCGGCCGCGGCGGCCGCGGCGGCCACGGCGAGGCCGATGGCGATCCGTGCCCGGCGCGGCGACCCGACGTCGACCCGCACCGCGCCCTCGATCGCAGCCAGGAGCGCGCTCATCGACGGCCACCGGCGATCCGGCTCGGCGTGAAGTCCGCGCGCGATGGCCTCGTGCACGCGGTCGGGCACCGCCGGCCGGTCGGGACGAGGCCGCAGCTGGCCGGCGCAGACCGCCGCGCCGAGCTCGGCGAGATCGCGGCCGGCGAACGGACGCTCGCCGTACAGCGCCTCCCATGCGGTGGCGCAGAAGCTGAAGACGTCGGATCGCTCGTCGGCCGGCTCGCCGCGGAGCTGCTCGGGCGGCATGTAGGCCGGCGTGCCCAGGAGCGCCCCCGAGCGGGACAGCGAGGTCGTCACGCCCCGCGCGTCGATGCGCCCGCCGTCGGCGGCGGCGGCCGCGGAGGTCCCGGCCGCGGCGGTCTGGAGGCGCGCGAGGCCGAAGTCGGTCACCCGCACGCGACCGTCGACGCCGACCAGGACGTTGTCGGGTTTGAAGTCCCGGTGCACCACGCCGGCGGCGTGCGCGGCGACCAGTCCCCGCCCTGCCGCGGTCATGACCTCGACCACGGCCCGCCAGTCGCGCGGCGCCGAGCGCAGCCACGAGCGCAGCGTCCCGCCGTCGACGTGCTCCATGGCGATGAAGAGCTGGTCGCCGAACGATCCGATGTCGTGGACCGCGATGACGTTGGGGTGGGCGAGGCGCGCCATCGCCTGGGCCTCGCGGGCGAGTCGGGCCCGCAGCGTGGTCGCGTCGGTGGCCGCCAGCGATGGGTCGAGGAGCTTGAGCGCCACCACGCGGTCGAGCTCCGGGTCCTGGGCCGCGTAGACCGTCCCCATCCCGCCGGCGCCGACGACGCGGAGAATCCGATAGCGGCCGATGCGCTCGGTCGCGACCGGCGCCGCAGCCCCACCCGGCGCCGACGGATCGCGGCCGGCGCACGCGACCAGCGAGCGACACGACGGGCAGGAGTCGAGGTGGGCCTCGACGGCGCGGAGCTCGGGCTCCGCGAGCCCCCCACCGATGACCGCCAACACCTCGTTTTCCGAGAGGCAGGCGCTCACGGTGGTGCTACTGTCGCACACAACTTCGGCGGAAGCGACGGTGAGCCCCGGCCAGGACGAGCGCGTCACGACCGCGGACCCGATCTGGGCGGCCGCGATCGCGACGGCGCATGCGCGCTGGCCGCCCGACTGGCTCGCCGACGAGGTCTTCGTCGCGCACCTGCGCGCCCGCATCGCCGCGGACGACGATGCGGCCGCGGCGCTGTCTCGCCTCGCGGTCGCCGATCTCTATCTCGCGTGCGCGTGCGCCCGCGGCGTCGAGCCCGCCGTCGAGTCGTTCACCCGGACCATCCTGCGCGAGGTGGACGTGCACGTCGCCAGCTTCGACCGCTCCGCCGCCTTCGCCGACGAGGTGCGGCAGGACCTGGCCGCGAGGCTGCTCGTGGCGGTCCCCGGCGCGCGCCCGAGGCTCGACGACTACGCGGGCAGCGCGCCGCTCTCGGCGTGGGTTCGCGTCGCGGCGATCCGGACCGCCTTGAACCTCCGCCGCCGCAAGGCCTTCTCGACCGAGGTGGCCGACGACCGAGCCGTCGCCCAGCAGGCCGCGAGCGGCGACGTCGAGGTCGAGCACATCCGGCGGATGTATCAGGCGCCCTTCGAGACCGCGATCGGCAAGGCGCTGGGCGGCCTGTCCACGCGCGATCGCACGCTGCTCCGCCTTCGCATGGTCGAGGGTGTGGAGGTGGAGGCGATCGCCACCATGTACGGAGTGCACAGGACCACCGTCACGCGCTGGATCGGCGCCTGCCGCGAGCGGCTGCTCGACGAGACGCGGCGGATCCTCCGCGATGACTTCGGTCTCGCCCTGGCCGAGATCGACAGCCTCGCCGGGCTGGTCCGCAGCCAGCTCCACGTGAGCGTGGCCCGCCTGCTCGGCGAGCCCTGAGCGCCGCGAGGTGCGCCTGCTCCGATCGCGTCGCTGACCTGCCGGATGGACCGGGCTCGACCGCCGTGATGGAATAGCCCACCGAACGCGTCCGTTCTCGCCACACGACACATGAGACATCGCACACTGGCCATCCTCGTCGCCGCGGCGGTTCATGGGGCGCCGGCCGCGGCCGATCCCGGCACCACGAGCAAGGAGAAGCCGGCCCGGCTGTTCTCCGCAGAGGATGAGGACGCCGCCGATCCGGCCCGGGTGGTGCGCAAGGTGGAGAAGGAGGTCGCGCTGGGACAGAAGGGGGCCGGGCGCCTCCTCCTCGTCACCGCGACGACCACCGACGAGTGGGGCTGCGAGTGTCCGCCATTCGTCTATTCACCGTTCTCGACCGCGGCGCCCGAGAAGGGCAGCGCCTTCTTCTACCCCGTCGTCGCGTCGGGGCCCGATCCGGCGTCGTTCTCGGTCGGCAGCGCTGCCGGCAGCTTCGAGCTGGTCGGGCGCTTCGACCGGCGAAAGATGACGTTCGCCGAGTGGGCGCGGGCGCGCAAGGCGAAGGTCCGGCTCGGCAAGCACGCGCCGGGCTCCTTCAGGGAGAAGCAGGCGGTCTTCGCGGTGGAGAGCTGGTGCTTCCGCCGCGCCGGCGAGGTCGGCGAGGCATACAAGGAGGAGCTGGCCAGGATGACCAAGGCCGGCGTGACCTTCTGCAAGTGACGGCTCTCCTGGTGGCGTGGCACGACCACCCGCGAAGGCGGGCTGGATCCTGCTAAGGTGGCGGCGATGTCAGGGTCGTCGTCCCGCCCGCGCGTCCTGTTCGTGGTCGGCAGCGGCTACAGCGGCACGACGCTGCTGGACATGATCGTCGGATCCCACCCGCTGGCCCGAGGCTTCGGCGAGCTGCGCACGCTCGACCGGTTCATGAGCGGCGACGCGCCCTGCACGTGCGGCGCGCGCGCGACCGCGTGTGCGTTCTGGCGCCGCGTCATGGGCTCGCTGGGCCCCGAGCCGTTCCAGCTCTATCCGCCGCCGGCGCCGTCGATCCCGATCCTCATCTCCCAGACGCTGCGCCTCTTGCACGCGCTCGCCGCGGTGACCGGCGCCCGCCTCCTGGTCGATTCCTCCAAGTGGGTGGAGCGGGCCAGGCACCTGCACGAGAGCGGTGAGCTCGACGCGCGCGTGGTCCACCTGGTACGCGATGGGCGCGGCGTGGTGTGGTCGCACGCCAGGCGCGGCGCGCCGATCGGCGAGGCGGCGGAGAACTGGCGCCGCCGCAACCTCGGGACTCTCGAGTGGCTGGCGGCACCGGACGCGCCGCCCCACCTGCTGGTCCGCTACGAGGACCTCGCCGGCGCGCCGGAGCCGACCATCCGCCGCGTCTGCGAGCTCGTCGAGCTCGACTATCGCCCGGAGATGCTCGATTTCCGGGCGGCCGACCATCACCTGGTGTCGGGCAACCCGATGCGCTTCGAGACCACGACGCGCATCGCGGTCGACGAGGCCTGGCGCGACGCGCTGACCGCCGAGGACCTCGCCCTGTTCACGGCCGTCGCGGGCGAGCTGGCCGGACGCCTGGGCTATCCCGTGTGATCGATCAGGCGCGCTCGAGCAGCGGGCGCAGGAACACCGATGACCGCAGCCCCGCAGCCGCCGGCGCCTCGAGCGCCGTCGCCGCGGGAGTTTCGAGCGCCGCGCGCAGCGCCGCCAGCGACGCCTCGTCGGTGGGGATGTCGACCACGGGGGCCAGCTCGGGGCAGCGCGCCTGCACCGCGATGATCTCCTGGATCCAGCGCATCACCAGCCCCACCGGCTCGACCCGGTACCTCTGGCGGACGAACCCGAGCAGCTCGTCCCGGGACGAGAGGTTCATGAGCAGCGCGAGCAGGAAGCGGTGCTGCGGCGCGACCAGCAGCGAGCGCCACGACACGAGCCCGGCCATGCGGATGGCCTCGTCGTACGCCGGCGAGAGCCAGGCGCGAGCGTCCGCGTGCGGACACTCTGCCGCCAGCCACGCGCGCACCGATGGGTACGCGATGAGCTGCGGCTCGCGCAGCATCCTGACCGTGGCCTCGAGGTCGGCTCCGCGCAGCAGCATGAGGACGTGGTCCTCGAGCTCGGGGTGGCCGATCCTCATCATCATGCGCAGGAGCTGCACCCTCTTCCGGAGATCCGGGTGCGCGCGGTTGGGGTCGAGCGCGATGCCCGGGCGCAGATAGTCGAACTGCGGGCGGACGTCGTCCTCGCCCGGCGTGCGCGCGACCAGCGTCACCGACGGCCGCTCGAGGTGAAACAGCGAGTGGATGAGCCCCGAGCCGGGGTGGATGGGCCGGACGTCGCCGGGGAGCAGGAGCTCCGTGCGGCCCGGGGTCAGCTCGCCGAGCTGCAGGCGCGAGTTGATCCGCCGCCGCGCGGCGAACCGATGGTCGCCGTGGATGCTGGAGCCGGCGAGCACCCGGAACGCGCCCGAGAACATGTGCTGGTGGATCGTCGTCGTGCCGTCCAGCCAGAAGAGGACGTCGACCTTGAAGCCGTCGCCCACCATGACGGTGACCGGAGGCTCGCCGAACTCGTCGCCGGTGGAGGGCATCGGCAGGCGCTCGCTCGCCAGCGCCCACCGGACGAAGGCCCCGACGTCGAACTCGAGCGAGGCGGGCAACCGTCCCAGCTCGGCGGCTGCGATGTCGGGGAACAGCTGCTCGTCGCGATGGACGAGCCGCCAGCGGCGTCCGATCTCGTCGGCGACCGGGCGAAGCCGGGCGACCAGATCGAGCGGGGCCTGTTCGCGCGGGGCGTGCAGCGCTGGCGGCCCGCCCGCCGCCGCGCCGGCGCCGTCATGATGGGCTTCGAACGCCACGAGTCACCTCCCTCGCGCCCGATGATAGGCGAGTCCGTTCGCCGGCGGCGTGCTCGCCACGGGCCGATTTTCGAGACTGCCAGATCGGAACAGGGGTCGTGTTCCGGGACGTACCGGAACAATCGACGCGATCTGGGACACTCCGCAAACTGCCAGTCCGGCGCATTGTGCTTGCCAAGGACAGGCATTTCACGATGACGTAGCTCGCACTCGAGGTGAATCGATGAGCACGAGCCTCCCCGGATCGCCCCGCATCCTCCTGGCCCAGATGCCCTGGGCCTCGACCACGCGCCCCTCGATCGCCCTCGGCATCCTGGGCCAGCTGTGCAGCGAGGCCGAGATCGAGCACCGCTGCATCTATCTCAACATGGACACCGCGGCCGCGGTCGGCGCCCGCGAGACCGAGGCGTTCGCGGACGATCGCGGCCTGTTCGGCCTGTCCGAGCACCTGTTCGCATGCGACCTGTTCGGCCCCCGGCGGCTCGCGAGCGACGGCTTCCTCGAGTCGTTCTGCGCCGCGGCCACGCACGGGCCGCCGCTGGGCGACCTCGACTGGCTGCGCCGCACGCGCGACCGCATCATCCCGCAGCTCCTGTCGCGCATGGCGGAGCGCGTCCTGGCCCACGAGCCGACCGTGGTCGGGTTCAGCGCCATGTTCAACCAGGTGATGCCGATCCTCGCGCTCGCCGCCCGGCTCAGGCGGGCTCGCCCGTCCCTGCGCATCATCTGCGGCGGCGCCAGCTTCGACGACGAGATGGGGATGGAGTACCACCGGGCGCTTCACGACGTCATCGATCACGTGTTCCTGGCCGAGGCCGAGGACTCGTTTCGCGAGTTCCTCGCCCGCCTGGTGTCGGGGCGGTCCACGGCGGCCATCCCGGGCGTCACCTGGTGGGAAGACGGCGAGGTCCGCCTCATCAAGGGGGGTCCGCTCGCCGACATGAACCGGAGCCCCACGCCCGACTACGCGCCGTACTTCGCCGAGCGCGCCCGCGCCGAGCGCGAGCTCGGGCTCCAGTTCGCGCTGGACCGCCTCCCGTTCGAGTCGTCTCGCGGCTGCTGGTGGGGCGAGAAGAACCACTGCGTCTTCTGCGGCCTCAACCCGGAGGTGCTGCCGTTCCGGGCCAAGAGCATCGAGCGCTCGATGGACGAGATCACGGCCCTCATCTCCCGCCACCAGGTCACTCGACTCATCGCCACCGACTGGATCGTCTCGCGCGAGCAGCGCGGCGAGCTCTTCCGCCGGCTGGGCGAGCGCGGCTACGACGTCGAGATCTTCTACGAGACCCGCGCCGACATGCCCAAGCAGGAGATCCTGCTCATGGCCGAGGCGGGCGTCCACCGCATCCAGCCCGGGATCGAGTCCTTCAGCACGCCGCTCCTCCGCCACATGCGGAAGCACAGCCAGGGCATACGGCAGGTGCAGTTCCTGCGCTGGTGCCGCGAGGCCGGCGTGCACCCGCTCTACCACCTGCTGGCCGGATTCCCCGGCGAGGACCCGGCCTGGTTCGCCGAGATGGAGCAGCTCGTGCCGCGGCTGCGCCACCTGGTCCCGCCGCGGCACAACGTCTTCACGATCGAGCTCCACCGCTTCAGCCCGCTGTTCAACCGACGGGCCGAGTTCGGCATCAAGAGCTACGACATCCGCGTCGACTATCGCTTCAACTTCCCGGAGGGCGTCGTCGACCTGCGCAAGACGGGCTACTTCTTCGACTTCGAGAGCGACATGCTCGGCGACGTCGACTCCTATCTCGCCCCGCTGCGCGGCGCGGTCGGCGCGTGGATGGCGGCCCACGACCGCGCGGAGCCGCCCCGCTGCACGTACCACGTCGGCCCCGGGTTCGTCGGCGTGGTCGACACCCGCGACGGCAACTGGCGAGAGCACTCGTACGTGGGCGTCGCGGCCGATGTGCTCCTCCTGTGCGACAAGATCTCCTCGCGGGCCGCGCTGGCCGAGGACCTGGCCCGGCGCCACCGGCTGGCCGACGGCCAGCTCGACCGCGTGCTCGACGGGCTGCGCCGGCGCGACCTGCTCCTGGTCGAGGGCGAGCTGCTCCTGACCCTGCCGGTGTCGAACCGGCCGCGCTCGACGGAGTGGCTCCGCGCTCACGTGCTCGGAGCCGAGGCGGACAGGCCGCGCAAGCGCCTGGCCGTGGCGGCGGCGACGAGCTGACGGCGGCCGGCCGGCCGGCCGGTCGCGGATCGCAACTGCCATCCACGTACCGGATCAGTATCGATACCGCCAAGTGGAATTGACATTCTCCGTTCTTGCCAGTTTGTTCGTTACGCGATGAATTGATGTGTAGTCGTCGGGAGGGCGACGGGCGCGGCCGGGAGCCGCGTCTCACCTCTCCCGCGTTCTCGATGTCGTAGGGCCTACGGCTGTAAACAACCACACAGAGGAGTGCATGACATGAACACGGAAAAGCAGACCGAGCTCGCCACTGCGGAAGCAGCGCCGGCGAACGAGCAGGGCACCTCGCTGAACCTCTCCGACGAGCAGCGCGCGCGCATCACCGCGCGTCTGATGGATCTCGCTCGCGGCGTGTCCCGCGCGACCCCGATCACCATGCTGCCGAAGGACCCGCACTCGTCTCACGCCGACAACGACGGCTGGTTCTGACCGGCGGCCGACCCGGACGAGTCTAGCCATTCATGCTCCTCCCGCCTCACACGGAAGCGGTCGCATTCGAGGCCGTCTCGTCGCATCGCAGACCCCGCGGCGGGGCCGATGCGGCGCGGCCCGGCGTCCGCGGCAGCGTGTCGGGGACCAGGGGAGAGGAGAGTGGCGAACGCGACAGCCTTGCAGGTAGCCCGCGCCGGCGCGGGCTGCCTGCGAGGCTCTGTCTACCCCGCCGGAGTCGAACGCTCGATCGGCCGCCGCGTCGAGCGCGCCGCCGACAAGCCGGCGGGCATCCACAGATCGGTCAACCGGTGCAGGTGGGCCCACACGTCCGAGCGCTGGGCGACCGCGAAGCCGCGCTCGCGCACCTCGTCGGGCACCGGACCTCGGACGAGGCGCGCCGCCTCTTCGAGGTCCGTGTAGAGGAAGCCGGCGCCGTCGAGGTAGTCCGCCTGATCGGGGCGGAGCCTGGCCGCGATCACGCCGACACCTGCCGCCTGCGCCTCGGCGATGGAGACCGACCATCCCAGCGTCCTCCGCTCGGGGCAGCCGGTGGCGACCATCCAGGCGTGTCGCTTGTACTCGGACGGCATGCCGCTCGGCTCGATCGGATCCGAGAGCTCGACGGGCGCACCGACCTCGAGCGCCGTCTCGGCCAGCTCCAGCCGGCCGTAGCCGATCGCGTACAGGCGAAAGCGACGGGACGGCACCCTGAGGGCCAGGTCGAGGACGTCCTCCATGCGCTTCTTCGGCAGGCACGGCCCCACGCTCATGACGTCCGCCCCGTTGGGCCCGCGATCGAGGAAGCGCTCGACGTCCACGACGGGCAGGCAGTCGTGGATCTTGTCGGGCGGCACGCCGCGCTCCTCCAGGTAGCGGCGCGAGAACGGGAAGGCGAGCATGCCGAGGCAGAGCTCGTCCCGGGTCGTCACCGGCAGCACCTCACGCGAGCGGGCATGCCATCGCCCCTCGAGGCCGCCGACGTCGGCCTCGTGAATCGTGTCGAACGAGTGGGCCCGGAGCGTGAAGGGCACGCCGCGCGCGCGCGCCAGCTGGTGCAGGACGGGGAGCACCATCAACCAGTGGCCGTGGAGGACGTCGGGGCGGAACTCGTCGGCCAGCTCCGCGAGCGCGCCGAAGTTGCGCGCGACGTGGAACGGCAGGTGCTCGCGATACGAGACGAGATAGGACTCGGTCTCGTGCAGCGACACGACGCACAGCTCGTGGTCGCGCGACAGCGCTCTCAGCTCGGTCTCCATGTACTGCTCGCTGAGCTGCGGATAGTGCCAGAGGATGCACAGGACGCGGGGGCGGGCGGTCGACGCATGCATTGGAGACACACTCTACGCTTCTCGGATGGAGGGCAGTCAAGATGAAACGAGAGTGGCATACAGCAATCGATTTCCCACGAGAGGTCGAGTTCCGATGATCGCCGGGAAAGAGGCAGTCACGGCGACAGCCGGCTCCGCCGCGGACGCGGCCGCGCGCGACCTCGCGCTCCGACCGCAGACCGAGGCCGACTTCTACGAGTCCCTCCTCGCGCTCAGGCTGATCCGATCGATCGACGCGCTCGTCGAGGCGACCCCGCCGGGGCCCAGACGCGCGCGGCTGTGCCAGACCGCGGCGGTGGTGGGCAGCCTCGGCGCCCCCGCGCTCCGGCGCGCGTCCCGCCAGCCGGCCCTCGACGCCTGGGTCAAGACCGCGGACCATCTGCTCTCGCTCGGAGTGTTCTCGCGCTACCCGGACGCCCACCCCGCCCGCCACCTCGAGGAGCTCGAGGGCCTCGCGCTCGGCTGGGCCACCGGCGCGCCGGAGGGCGCTTGCGGGCGCACCGACCTGCGCGGCCGGCGCGCCCTCGCGCTCTGCTTCGGCGAGCTGCTCCTGGTCCCGCGCGGGCGACCGGTCGACCAGCCGGTCACGTGGCTGCGCGCCGGCGGCACCCTCCTGGTCGGGCTGGCCGACGGGACGCGACTCCTCTCGCTCGACGTCGCCGATCCGGAGCTGGTCGAGGTCCTCGCGCCCGACTGGACCGTGCGCCGCCTGATCCGCCACGGCGGCGTCCTGATCGACGTCTGGTCGGAGCCCTACACCGAGAGCTTCGCCGAGCTGGCCGACGCCGACGGGGATGGCGGAGGCGGCCGGGACGAGATGGCGCGGCGCTGCGAGGAGGCCCTCGACGCGCTCGGCGCGCTGCGTCCGGTCCACCGCGCGCGCCTGCTGTCGACCCTGCGCTGCATCACCGTGTCGGTGCGCGACACGCGATGGATCGCCGGGCTCGCGCGCCTCCCGATCGCGGCGAACGGGCCTGCCGCGGCCGACCCCGCGCGTCACCTGGTCGAGCGGGCGGCGGCCGATCGCATCGAGCGCCTGATCGCGCTGGAGGAGCTGCCGGAGCTCGGCGGCCGCGACACGCGGGCCCATCGCGGCGCGGTGGAGAGGGCCGCTCGGTGGTGCGCGGACCGGATCGCCGGATCCGCGCCGGCGGCCGCGCGCGCCGGGTCGGCCGACGACGCATGGGTGCGCGGGTTTCTGTCGGCCGCCCCGAGCGGCGTCCAGATCCTCACCGAGCTGGGCGAGTCCCCCGTGCCGGGGCCGACGACGAAGCCGGCGCCGCCGACGGGAGCGGAGGCCGCGCCGGCCCTCGAATCCGCCCCGCCGACCCATGCCCGCCTCGCTGCCCTCCTCCCGGTCGGCGACTCGCGGCCTCTGGCCGCGGCGCTCGGCGCGGATCCGGGCGACCTGCTCCTGCGCAAGACCCGCCGCGGCGTGAGCGCCATCGACGACTGGTCCCTGCTCGACAGGCTGGCGCGGGTCGATCGATCGACGCTCGAGTCGGTGCGCGACGAGCTCGCCGCTCTCGAGTCGCCGACCGAGAGCGCGGCCTTCGCCGCCGCCGCGGTCTCCTACGCGCTCGGCGACTTCGCCGGCTGCCAGGAGGCCCTCCGCGCATGCCTGGCCCGCGACGGCGACGTCCAGGAATACTGGCACCTCATGGCCTTCTGCCGGCGCCACCTCGGCGACATGGCGGCGTTCGAGCGCATCGTCTTCGACGGGGAGTGGACGCTCGCGGCCGCCCTGCCCCCTCCGGCCCCGGCCGCCGCCCCGCCGCCCTCGTCATCCTTCCCGACCCATCCCTCGTCGCATCCGTTCCGCGGCGTGCTGCGCCGCATCGTCGACCTCCGCCGCAACGAGCGCCAGCTCTCGCAGTACGTGGCGGTGATGGCCGGCGTGCGCCGCTCGCTCGACGACTGGATCGACATCGAGGCCTTCGCCGCCTACGACGCCCTGATGCGCCAGCTCGGCCTGGTCGCGCTCCCCGACTGCCTGTTCCAGGTGCTGCCGGGGCACGACATCGCGGGCATCGAGTGCGCGCCGACCACGCGCGCGGCCGGCGCCCGCTTCCGGCCCGGTCATGCGCCGCCCGGATCGCGGGTCCACGTGATCCTCTCGAGCCGCGCCGACTGGGCCCAGGAGACGCTGGCCGCCGGGTGGTACCCGCTGGCCATCGGCGACCGCCTCGTGCTCAAGCCGCTCATCGACCACGACCGGTTCGGCCGCGCCTTCGGCTATCCGAGCTGCTGCGTGAGCTTCTTCCTGCAGCACAACGACTGGCCGCGCCAGAACACGCTGGCAGAGGCGCTGCGCTCCTCGCGGCAGGTGCGCTGGCAGGCCAACTGTCTGGCGAAGTCGAGCCCGTGGATGCTCATCTTCCACATGCCCTGCGCGTTCGACTGCCCGGGCACCCACGACTACGCTACCGGCACGCTGGACGCGATCCGCGATCTCGACGCGGACTACGCCCGCCGCATCGAGGAGTACCTGCGCCAGATGGTGCTCTCGATCAACGAGCGCACCGCGTTCGCGCTGCGCGGCGCGGAGCTCCGCGGCCCCGATCGGGTCCGCTACGACGAGGTGGTCGATCTGCGCCAGGTCGCGAGACG
>DATFRY010000455.1:0-2410 GCA_035262925.1 Kofleriaceae bacterium
CCGATCGACATGATCGCGTCGGCGTCGCCCGCGGTGTACGAGCAGGTGATCGAGGCGGTCGGCGCCGACGAGGCGGTGGACGCAGTGGTCGCCATCTACGTGCCGCCGCTGGTCACGCGCCCCGAGGAGGTGGCCGCCGCCATCGCCAGGGCGGCCGGATCGCTGTCGGCCGAAAAGCCGATCGCGAGCGTGTACATGTCGTCGCGCGGCACGCCGGCCGAGCTCTCGCGCGGGCCGCGCGGGCCGATCCCGTCGTACGCGTTCCCCGAGAACGCCGCCATGGCGCTGGCAGCCGCCGTGCGCTACGGGCGCTGGCGAGCCCGGCCGGTCCTGCCCCCTGCGGTTCTCGAGCTGGAGGTCGAGCAGAAGGTGCGAGCCATCGCGGCTCGGCTGCGCGGCGCGATGCCGGAGGGCGGCTGGGTGCCGCCCGAGGATCTCGCCGCGCTGCTCGACGTCATCGGCGTGCCGATGGCGCCGTTCCGGCGCACCGGCCTCGACGTCGAGGCGGCGGTGGCGGCCGGCACGGAGCTCGGCTACCCGGTGGTGCTGAAGGCGGTCGCCGCCGAGCTTCTGCACAAGAGCGACGCGGGCGGCGTGGCGCTGGGCCTGGACTCGCCTCCGTCGCTGCGCCGGGCAGCCGACCAGATGGCAGCCCGGCTGCACGGGGCCGGCGTGCCCATCGAGGGGTTCCTGGTCCAGAAGCAGGTCTCGGGCGGACTGGAGGCGCTGGTGGGTGTCACGACCGACCCCTCGCTCGGCCCGCTCCTGGTCGCCGGGCTCGGCGGCGTGCACGTCGAGCTGTTTCGCGACGTGGCATTTCGCCTGACACCGGTCACCGAGCTGGACGCGGCCGAGATGCTGGACGAGCTCCGATCGCGCGCCCTGCTGGACGGCTTTCGAGGCTCGCCGCGTGCCGATCGCGACGCGCTGATTCGGGTCATCCTGCGCATCGGGGCGCTGGTCGAGGCGATGCCGGAGATCACCGAGCTCGATCTGAACCCGGTGATGGTCCTCGGGCTCGGAGCGGGCGCCATCGCGGTGGATGGGCGCATGCGGCTGGCCGCCCGGACGATCCAGGTCGGTGGTCCGCAGCGCTCCTGATCCCGGTCGCCTCCGACTTCTCGCCGCAGGCCGAGCGGGCGCTCGACCGGGCGCTGGAGCTGGCCGCCCCGCGCGCGCAGTTCGACGTGGTCCAGTTCTTCAGCCTGACGCCGCTCGAGCCGATGGACGCCGGCACCCCGAAGCTGCTGGCGCAGCCGGGCGCACCTGGAGGCCGAGATCACGGCCCGTACGACCTGGCAGCCGTCGGCAGCCATGGGCGGCGGGGGGTCCGCCGCCTGTTGCTCGGCAGCGTGGCCGAGACTCTCGTGCGTCGCGCTCCGTGCGCGGTCCTCGTGGCTCGCAACGGTGCAGACGCCCTCCGAGCGCCGAGGCGAGGATCGATTCCGAGCTGCACGCCGCGCAGGGCGTGCATGTGGAGTCCAGCGGACGCAGGACCTGCGCGAGCCGCGTCGGGCGTGACCGGCCCGACGTGGAAGGACAGCCGCAGAAGGAATGGCGCAAGTGAGTACGACGCGCACGCGAGGGGTGAGGCTCGGCCGTCGCCCACTCCTTGCAAGGGTGCCCTGGTCGGGGAAGTCTTGCTTGTGAGCGCGCAAGGGGGTGTGGCATGCGGAGACTCTGGATCGCTTTCGCCGCCGTTCTCGTCATCTCGTTCGCCGTGCTCCTCTGGGCCGGCGTTCGCATCTACCAGTCGGCGCCGCCCATACCGAACCGTGTGACGACCGCCGGCGGCAAGGTCGTGTTCGACCGCGGTGACGTCCTGGCGGGCCAGTCGGTGTGGCGCGCGCTGGGCGGCATGGAGGTCGGATCGGTCTGGGGGCACGGCTCCTACGTCGCGCCCGACTGGACGGCCGACTGGCTGCATCGCGAGGCGACCGCCGTGCTCGACGCGTGGGCGGGGGCCGAGCACAGGGCCACCTACGCCGCGCTCGGCGTCGAGCAACAGGGCGCCCTGCGCGCGCGCCTCGCCGCCGAGTACCGCCGCAACACGTACGACGCGGCCAGCGGCGACCTCATCATCTCCGAGGAGCGCGGCGTCGCCGCGCAGAGCGCCGCCGCCGAGGTGGACAGCGTCTTTCGCGACGGTCGCGAGGACTACGCCATCCCGCCGGGCGCGGTGAAGGGCGCCGCCGAGCGCCGCCAGCTCTCCGCCTTCATCTTCTGGACGGCCTGGGCTGCAGCCACCACGCGGCCGGGCGACGACGTCACCTACACCAGCAACTGGCCGCACGAGCCGCTGGTCGGCAATACGATGACGACGTCGGCCGCGATGTGGTCGATGGTCAGCATCATCCTTCTGCTCGCCGGCATCTCGGCGATGCTGTGGCTGCATGGACGCGACGCGCAT
>DATFRY010000456.1:0-12661 GCA_035262925.1 Kofleriaceae bacterium
GTGTCGAGCGTGTTCTCCTGCCTGACGTCGGTGTTGTTGAGCCAGGCCGAGAACACCCACAGGCCGCGCAGGCTGCGCCGGCGCTCGTGCGGGATGCGATCGTTCGGATCGTCGACCCGCACGCTGCGGTAGGCGAAGGGGCCGAGCGAGCGGCCCGGCGTCGCGCGGCTGAGCAGGGCGCGCAGCCGGCGGTCGGGCGCCGGGTTGAGGTTGCTGAGCAGACCGTCGAGGTAGGCCCGGGTCATGGGGACCAGCTGCGAGTAGCTGTTGCGCCGCTGGGCCGCCGGGTCCAGCACGAGGCGGTCGAGCGCCAGCTGGGTGACCTGCATCTCCGGCACCAGGTAGCCGGCGGCGTGGAGGAGCCGCTGCGCCACCAGCTCGGCGCCCGTCGACAGCTCCGGGAACGCGGGCGGGTCGAACTTGACGAAGTACACGCGCCCGGCGGTGTCGTGCATGACGAAGCCGGGGGTGGCGCCCTCGAGCTTGCCGCTCACCACCGTCAGCGGACCGGGCGCCGGCTCGATCCAGTCGCCCGGACCGCGCGCGATCTCGGCCGCCGTCATCGGCCGGCGGCCGATCCGGTTCTCGAACCAGGTCGAGTCGGGCACCTCGCCCAGCCGGTTGACGTCGAGCGCGGCGCGGGCGCCCACCGCGGCCTCGACGTAGCGCGCCGGGCTCACGGTCTGGCCGAGCGGCAGCAGGGTCGAGCTGGCGAGGCGGTCCCACCAGTCGGTGGCCACCGCCTCGAGGGCCGGGCGCGGGTGGAGCACCGGGCCGGGCGCGCGCTGGAAGCGCTCGTCGTGTGGCGCGCGCTTCCAGCTCGGGGCGCAGGCCGCGGCGATGCCGGCCGCGACCAGGGGGACGATGGACCGGCGCGCGCTCATAGCTGCTTGCCCAGGTTGAAGCCGAGCTCCCACCCCTCCGGCGAGCGGCCGACATCGACCAGCAGGAGGAGCGCCGTGGTCAGCTCGCCGGCGAAGCCGAAGCCGACGTCCCAGCGCACGTCCGACTTCCACAGATCGGTGAAGGTGCCGGCCACGCGGCCGGCGTCGGCGAAGACGATCGGCGAGAGCATGAAGTCCGAGTCTTCGAACTGATAGATCGGATAGTGGTACTCGAGGGCGGCCCACCAGCCCAGCCGGTCGCGGAACCGGTAGTTCGGGTAGCCGCGCAGCCCGTCGCGGCGATCGAGCAGCACGTACTCGTCGAGCGGGACCTGCCCGTCCCCCGTGACCGGGAGGGTTCCCTGCACGCCGACGCGCGCCACCAGCACGCGGAAGAGCGGCAGGACCGGGACGTAGCCGGTGATCTCGCCGCGCATCGACAGCGCGTTGAAGTCGGCCCCTCGCTCGAGATCCGAGGTCACGTGCGCGCTCACCTCGGCCAGGATGCCGCGCTGGGTGCGCGCCGGCGTGTCGCGTGAGTCGTGGCGCAGGATCAGGCCGAGCCGCCCGTAGTTGAGCGTGCGCCGGAAGTCGGCCGGCGGCGCGACGTCGTCGCCGGGCTCGCCGGCGGGTTCGACGCCGGTCTTGCTGCCGGGCCTGAGGCCGGTCCGCCGGTAGCCGACCTCGACCAGGCCATACGAGTCGCCGGCGCCGCGCTCGAACACCTCGATCGAGGCGGCCGCCTCGAGCTCGCGCTCCGCGACCACGCGGCGGTCGGCCGGGCGCGAGTCGTTGCCCAGACCGTAGAATCCGAGGTCGGAGTTGAAGTCGTAGTCGACGGTGGCCGCCAGGGTGCGGCCGTCGAGCGAGGCGAGGCTCTGCGTGTAGCTGGCGAGCAGCCGGTGATCGCGGTTGACCTGGATGAGGCCGCCGAGCTCGAACTTCTCGGCGTGGTAGAGGAGGTCCTCCAGCTCGAGGCTGGCGCCGCCGCCGAGGCCGTCGCCGCCGGCGAACTTGAACAGCGGGACCACCTTGATCGTGCCGGCGTCGTTGCGAAGGAAGTCGATGATCCGCGTGTCGATCCGGTACTGCTCGACAGCGCCGACCACGAAGCCGAGCGGGCTGAAGGCGAGCTCGACCAGGTACTCGGGCAGGGCCAGCGCGTGCCAGCCCAGGTCGAAGGGCTCGCGCGGCTCGCGCCAGAGCGGCGTGCTGATGTGAGCGGCGCGATCGGCGGCCAGCGCGCGGGCCGCCGCGGCCGCGTTCGGATCGGGTGCAGAAGGCTGTGGGGGTGCGGGCGGCGGCGTGGCCGGAGGCGCGGGCGGCGCGGCTCGCGGCTGGACCGCGATCGGCGGCGGGGCGCCAAGGGCCGGCGCCGCGGTCGCCGCGAGAGCGACCAGGACACCTGCGAGGCCTCGCCTCGACGTCATCGCATTCACGCGCAAGATGGATGAGGGAGCTGCGGGGGTGAGCGGACGAGCGGACGTCGATCGGGGCGACCATACGTGCCCCTCCCGTTCGCCGCAAGCTGGGGGTGCCCCCAGCTCGGCCCCTGCCGCGCGCTCCGATCGGCGCGACTACTCCTCGCGCAGCGCCGTCATCGGATCGACCGCCGCCGCCCGCCAGGCCGGAACGACGCTGGCGAGACAGGTGATCGCGGCCATGAGCGCGCCGGCCGCCGCGAACGTGAGCGGATCGCGCGGCGCCAGCCCGTAGAGCAGCGACTCGGCCGCGCGCGCGACCGCGAGCGATAGGGCGACTCCCGCGGCCAGACCCGCGACCAGGAGGCGCATCGCCTCGCCCAGGAACATGGCCGAGATCCGGCGCCTGGTGGCGCCGAGGGCCATGCGAATGCCGATCTCGTGCCTCCGGCGCGCCACGCTGTACGCGATGACGCCGTAGAGCCCGACGCCGGCCAGCAGCGCGGCCAGGAGGCCGAACAGGCTGGACAGGGTCGCGAGCAGCCGGTCGCGGGTCAGGGTCTCGCCGATCTGCTGGTCGAGCGCGCGGCAGTCGATGATCGCGGCCGGCGCGACCTCGGCCACCGCGCGCCGGAGCGAGCCGACCACGTCGGCCATCTGCCCCGAGGACCGGACCAGGATCAGGCTCTCCGCCACCGGCTCCGGGTCCTGGGCCGCGGGCAGGTAGACCAGCGGCACGAAGTCCACGTCGCGCGGCGGACCGGCGCCCGCATCGGGGTAGACCTGTTCCCGCATCCCCCAGTACTTGCTGTCCGACACCAGGCCGACGATCTCGTGGATGGTCTCGGGCCGGTTCGTGCCGGCGGGGACGCGAAAGCGGCGGCCGAGCGGGCTGGCTCCGCCGAACCACCTGCGCGACAGCGTCTGGCCGATGATCGCGACCCTGGTCGAGCCCACGCCGTCGGCCGCGCGGAAGTCTCGACCGGCCAGCAGCGACGAGCCCATCGTCTCGAAGTAGCCCGGACTGACGCTGTTGAAGAAGGCGTCCACGATCTGGCGCGGCTCCACGCCGTCCAGCCACACGCGATCGTCCGATCCGCTCCCCGCCAGCGGGGCGAAGCGCGCCTCCGCGGCGCGGTCGACGCCGGCGGCCTGGCGCACGCGCTCGAGCAGCCGGCGCCGCAGCGGGCCCACGCGGTCGGCCGGCAGCCGGAGCGGCCGGAGATCGACGGCGAGCGTCAGCACGCCCTCGGCGCGAAAGCCGGTGTCACCGGTGGCCAGGTTGCGGAAGCTGTGGGCGAAGAGGAGCGCGGCGACCAGCAGCACGAACGACAGCGCCACCTGGACGGCGACGAGCGCGCGGCGCAGGCCGGACCGCCCACCGCCTGCCGACAGCGCGTGAGTCTTCAGCACCAGGCCGACGTCGGTGCGGGCGGCATGGAGCGCGGGCACCAGCCCGAAGAGGACGCAGGTCAGCGCGGCCAGGCCGGCGGTGAACCCGAGCACGCGCAGGTCGGGGTCCAGGTCGAGCGACAGCCTGCGATCGGTCGTGCTGAGGAACGCGACCAGGAGCCCGCTCAGCCCGCGGGCCAGGAGAAGCCCCAGCGCCGCGCCGATGGCGGCCAGGAGCAGGCTCTCGGTCAGGAGCTGGCGCACGAGCCTCCGCGGCGACGCGCCGATCGCGAGGCGGACCGCGATCTCGCGCTCGCGGGCGGTGGCGCGCGCGAGCAGGAGGTTGGCCAGATTGGCGCAGGCGATGAGAAGGACGATGCCGGCCGTGCACAGGAGGAAGATGAGCGGCGCCGTGTACGACTGGCGCAGGCTCGAGATGCCGTTGGCCGCCGGATAGGCGGCCAGCCGGTACGCCTCGTAGCGGGCGATGTCGTCGGCGGTGTAGAGCGCCGTCTGCGGGATCGTCTCGGCCATGAGTCCCGGGGACAAGGCGGCCAGGTGAGCCGATGCCCGGTCGACCGACCATCCCGGCGCGAGACGGCCGATCACCGACAGCCACCACGACTCTCTCACCCCCATGAGGCTCTGCCCCGCCGCCCTGAACAGCGGCTCCATGCACATCGGCAGCGCGAAGTCGAAGGAGCGGCCGACCTCGGGGCCGAAGAAGCCGGGCGGCGTGACGCCGACGATCGGCACCGACTTCCCGTCGAGGGTGAGCGTGCGGCCGATGGCGCCCGGGTCGCCGCCCAGCTCGCGCCGCCAGAAGCCGTCGCTCACCACCGCCCCGCTGGCGCCGCATCCGGCCCGATCGTCGGCGGCCGACAGGAGGCGCCCGAGCTGCGGCCTCACCCCGAGGAGCGGGAAGAAGTCGCCGGTGACCAGGAAGCCGCGCGACCAGCGGGCCTGGCCGCTCGGGCTGAGGTTGACCGTGAGGTCGGCCCACGCGGCCGCCCGCGAAAGCGCCCGCTGCTCGCCGCGCAGCACCTCCCACAGGGGATAGCTCAGGTCGGGATGCCAGCCGTAGAAGTCCCCCTTGGCCCAGCTGCGATCGCGGACGCGCACCGTCACCAGCTCGTCGGGCGCGGCCACCGGCAGGGCGCGCAGGTGGATGGCGTCGAGCAGCTGGAAGAAGGCGGTGCTGGCCCCGATGCCGAGCGCGAGCGACAGCAGGGTCACCAGCGTGAAGGCCGGGCTCATGCGCAGCGCGCGCGCCGCGTAGCGGAGGTCGCGCCACGCGTCGGACAGGAGGCCGCGGCGCGGCCCGCCGGCGACCAGGCGATCGACCGCTCGCGGCGTCACCCGGGCGAGGCGCGAGGCGAGGGCATCGCTCGCGTCGAGCTCGTCCAGCGCCCGGGCGGCGGCCTGGTCGGGGTGCGCGCCGCCCGACACCAGCTCGGCGTGGCGCTCCTCCAGGTGCTGCGCGAGCTCGTCGACGATCTCCGCCTCCCGGCGCGGATCGATCCGGGCGCTGGCGAGGCGCCGGCGGATGGGCTCGCGGAAGTCAGGCATGGTCGCTGCCGACGATGCGGTTGATGGCCGCGACGAACGCCTCCCACGTGCTGCGCTGCTCGGCCAGCACCTTCCTGCCCGCGGCCGTCAACCGGTAGTGGCGCCGCCGCCGCTGCCCGGCCGTCTCCACCCACCGGCCCTGCAGCCACCCGCGCTCCTCGAGCTTGTAGAGCAGCGGGTAGAGCGAGGCGGCGTTGAAGCGGACCACGCCGCGCGAGCGCGCCGCGATGAGCTTGCTGATCTCGTAGCCGTGGCGCGGGCGCGACTCGACCAGGGACAGGATGAGGAGCTCCGCGCTCCCCTTCTTGAGCTCTCGATCTCCGACAGGCTTCATCTCGACATCTTCTTTTTCGACATGTTCTGGTGCGACCGATCGCAGCGGACTATTCGTCGCGCAGCGCCGCCATCGGGTCCACCGAGGCGGCACGCCACGCGGGCAGGACGCTGGCGAGGCAGGTGATGGCGGCCAGGACGGCGCCGGCGAGGACCAGGGTGAGCGGATCGCGCGGCGCCAGCCCGTAGAGCAGCGACCCGGCCGCGCGCCCGGCCAGCAGCGAGACCGCGACCCCGACCGCCAGGCCGGCGGCGAGGAGGCGGATCGCCTCACCCAGGAACATGGCCGAGATGCGGCGGCGGGTCGCGCCGAGCGCCATGCGGATGCCGATCTCGTGCGTACGGCGCGCCACGCTGTAGGCGACGACCCCGTACAGGCCGATGCCGGCGAGCAGCGCGGCGAGCAGGCCGAAGAAACCCGACAGCGCGGCCAGGAGGCGCTCGGTGCGCAGCGTCTCGCGGATCTCGTCGTCGAGCGCCTGCCAGTCGAGGGTCGCCGACGGGACGATCTCGGTCACCGCCTGCTCGGCGGCGGCGGCGACGGCGGCGAGCGGCCCCGCGGCCCGGATCACGAGCTGGCTGTACGTCTCCGGCTCGCGGTTCTGCGCGGTGGGCACGTAGACCAGCGGCGTCCTGTCCTCCCGCAGCGCCCCGTACTTGGCGTCTCTCACCAGGCCGACGATCTCGTACACAGCCGGCGCCTCGCGCGACCCGGGCTCGACCGACAGCCGTCGGCCGAGCGGGTTGGCACCGTGAAGCAGCTGGCGCGCCAGCTCCTCGTCGATGATGACCACGCTTGGGGCCTGCGTGGTATCGGTGTCGCGGAAGTCGCGGCCGGCGACGAGCTGCGTTCCCAGCGTCCGGAAGTAGCCCGGGCTGATGCGGTTGAAGAACGCGTCGACGCGCTGGGGTGGCTCCACACCGTCGAGCCAGACGTAGTTGTCCCAGAAGTCGCCGCTCACCGGCGCGATCGCGGCCGCGGCGGCGCTCTCGACGGCGGGGAGGCCGCGCACGCGGTCGAGGATCCGCGGGTGCAGCGCGGCGAGCCGGTCGGGTGCCAGATCGGTCGGCAGCCGCGCGCTCAGGACCAGGACGCCCTCGGCGCGGAACCCGGTGTCGACGGTGACCAGGTTGCGGAAGCTGCGGGTGAAGAGGAGCGCGCCGGCGACCAGCACGAACGACAGCGCCACCTGGGTGACGACCAGCGCCCTCCGCAGGCGCAGCCGCCCGCCGACGGCGGACATGGCGTGCATCCTGAGGACGACGCCGACGTCGGTGCGCGCGGCCTGGAGCGCCGGCGCCAGGCCGAAGAGGACGCAGGTCAGCGCCGCCAGTCCGGCGGTGAAGCCGACGACGCGGAGGTCCGCATCGAGCCCGACGGAGAGCACGCGGTCGCGGGTGCTGAGCGACGCGACCAGGAGGCCGGACAGCCCGCGGGCCAGGAGCAGCGCGAGCGCGGCGCCCAGCGCGGCCAGGAGCAGGCTCTCGGTCATGAGCTGTCGGATGAGCCGCCGCGGCGACGCCCCGATGGCCAGGCGCACCGCGATCTCGCGCTCGCGGGCGGTGGCGCGCGCGAGGAGCAGGTTGGCGAGGTTGGCGCAGGCGATGAGCAGGACCAGCCCGGCGGTCGCCAGGAGGAAGTAGAGCGGCGCGGTGTAGCGCTCGCGCAGATCGGAGATGCCGGTGGCCGCCGGGTAGGCCGCCAGCCGGTAGGCCCGATACGCCGCGATGTTGTCGGGCGAGTAGTAGCCGGCCTCCGGCACGGTCGCGTCCATGAGCGCCGGGGACAGGCTCGCCAGGTGCGCGGAGGCCTTTGCGATCGACCAGCCGGGCCGGAGCCGGCCGATGACCGACAGCCACCACGCGTGTCTGATCTCGAGCCAGCTCTTCGGCTGCGGGCGCAGCACCTGCACCATGCAGATGGGGAGCGCGACGTCGAAGGACCGGCCCACCTCGGGTCCGAAGAAGGACGCCGGCGTGACGCCGACGATCGGCACGTGGTGGCCGTCGAGCGCCAGCGGGCGGCCGATGGCGGCCGGGTCTCCTCCCAGCTCGCGCTGCCAGAAGCCGTGGCTGACCACCACCCCCGGCGCGCGGCACCCCCGCTGGTCGTCGGCCGTGGAGAGCAGGCGCCCGGCGGCGGGGGCGATGCCGAGGACGGAGAAGAAGTCGCCGGAGACCAGGAGACCGGCGGCCCAGCGCGCGTGCCCGCTCGGCGCGAGGTTGATCGTGCGATCGCTCCACGCGGCCACCCGCGAGAAGGCCTGCTGGTTGTCGCGCAGCTGCTGGAACAGCGGATAGGTCAGGTCGGCGTGCCAGCCATTGAACATGCCCTTGGCCCACGTGCGGTCCTTCACCCGCACCGTCACCAGCTCGTCGGGTGCCGGCACCGGCAGCGCGCGCAGATGGATGGAGTCGAGCAGCTGGAAGATGGCCGTGTTGGCGCCGATGCCGAGCGCGAGCGAAAGGAGGGTCACCGCGGTGAAGACCGGGCTCCTCCGCAGCGCGCGGGCGGCGTGGCGGAGATCGCGCCAGAGATCGGTGAGCAGGCCGCGGCGGGGCGCACCGGTCACCGGCAGGTCGCCGTCGCGCGGCGCGACCCGGGCGAGGCGGGCGGCCAGGACGTCGCTGACGTCGAGCTCCTCGAGGGCGCGGGCTGTCGCCTCGTCCGCGCTCGCGCCGCGCGCACGCAGCTCGGCGTGGCGCTCCTCCAGGTGGAGCGCGAGCTCGTCGACGATCTCCGCCTCGCGGCGCGGGTCGATGTCCGCGCCGGCGAGACGGCTGCGGATCGCGGCGCGAAGGTCACGCGCGGTCATGGTCGCCCCTCGCGTTCTCTCGCGACATCGCTCGGCCCTCGATAGATTGCATCGCGACATATTATGCCGGGACATATCGAAGTCCAGACAGAAAGGAGCGCACGCGAGGCGGTCGGCGCGGCGGCGCGCGCGGCCGGGCCTCGCCGACATCGCCGACCCGACACCGCGGCGCCGCCTGCCAGGCGCCCCCGGACGTGAGTTTCCGCCGGCTGGCGCGAGCGCCCATCTGGCGCACATTCCGCTCGCCCGGCGGCCGCGCTGGCTGCATCATGATGGGAGGAGGGCCGGGACCAGTCCATGGAACAGGGGGAGCCGAGATCGCCAAAGAAACCGCCGGACGAGCCGGTCGAAGGCGCCGCCGGAGCGCCGCCCGCCCCGGAGCGCGTCGACTGGACGGCGATCCTGGAGCAGCGGGCGCTCGTCCCCGACTCCGAGGACGCCAGCCCGGTCGCCGAGCCGAAGACGCGCGCGCTCCGTCCGTCGAGCCGTCGCCTCCTGCACCTCGTCGTCGCGGTGGTCGCGCTGTTCTCGGTGGTGGCCAGCGCGGCGGTCGTCATGGCCCTCTGGCGCGGCAGCCGGGATGATCACGCAGCCAGCGTCGCGTCGGCGGGCGCCTCCGCCCCTGCCCGCGCGCCGCGGCCGATGCCCATCACGGCCGCGCCGCAGGTCACGCCCTTGCCGCCGGCCGCGCCCGCGCAACCGGCACCCGAGACGCCACCCGTCGTCGCGCCGCCCACGGCCAAAGCCGAGCCCGAGCCGGCAGACGATCCGCAGGGCGCCGCCGCGCAGGCGCGATCGCGCGAGCACGCCGCCGCGCCCACCGGGTCCAGGCCGCGATCCGGATCCGCCTCGAAGCCGGACAGGCCCGACAAGGCCGAGAAGCCCGAGAAGCCCGAGAAGCCCGAGAAGGCCGAGAGGCCCGAGAAGCCCGACAAGCCCGACAAGCCCGACAAGGGCTCGAAGGGCGGCTCGAAGGAATCAGCGCCCGGCGACGACGAGTCCCCGTCCGACTCCAGTCTTCCGGCCGAACCCACGGCCAAGGATCTGGCCAGCGCGGTCGACAAGGTGAAGCCCGCCATCGCCACCTGCGCCAAGGAGAACGGCGTCACCGGCATGGTCGCCGTCCGCATGCAGATCGAGCCCACCGGCGCGGTCGCCTGGAGCGCGATCCGCGAGGGCGGCAGCGAGTTCCAGACCTGCGTCGGCCGCGTGCTGGCCGGCATCCATCTCCCGAAGAGCCAGAAGGGCGCCACCCTGATCCACTCGATCACCCTGCCCGAACCCTGACCGCGCCGCCCGCCGCTTTGCGCCCGCGACAGCCTCGTGTATTTTGGCTCCCGGAAGTGCGTCCTGGACTGGTGCCGGGCTCGGTCTTCAAAACCGATGGTGGTCCGTGAGAGCGGCGCCACGGCGGGTTCGATTCCCGTGCACTTCCGCCAAAGTTGCCATGAGTTTCAACCGGTCGCTGTGGCGACCGTGTAGCACGCACCCCGTGCTCCCTTTCGATATCCGGGGCACTTGCGGCAGCGCCACGAGCGATCCGCCGTCCACTGCGGCGATCCGATCATCGTTCTCGCCGAACCCAGCCGACGGGCACTCGGTCGTCGCGAGCGGAAGGTGAGACGCGTATTCTTGGCTCGTGTCGCCTGGGTCGCCGCCGCTCAGTGTCCGCCTCAGCACCGAGGACAACATCGTCATCGCCCGGTCCAGCCTGACAGCAGGCACCGTGCTCACCGCTGAAGGGGTGACGGTGGCGGGGCACGTCCCCTCGGGGCACAAGATCGCGAGCAGGCGCATTGCCAGGGACGAGCCCGTCCGCCGCTACGGGCAGATCATCGGCTTCGCCAGCGCAGATATCGCCCCCGGCGAACACGTCCACAGCCACAATCTCGCCCTGCGCGAGTTCGCGCGCGCCTACGAGTTCGCGACGCTCGCGCGCGCGACCGAGCCGCCGCCGGCCGCCGCCACCTTCCAGGGCATCGTGCGCTCCGACGGGCGCGTGGCCACGCGCAACTACGTCGGCATCCTCACCTCGGTCAACTGCTCGGCAACGGTCGCGCGCTACATCGCCGACGCCTTCCGCTCCAGCCCCTTTGCGGGCGACGGTCCGCTCGCCGACTACCCGAACGTCGACGGTGTCGTGGCGCTCACCCACAAGACCGGCTGCGGGATGGCGGGTGAAGGCGACGGCATGAATCTACTCAGGCGCACACTGGGCGGCTATGCGCGCCACCCGAACTTCGCAGCGGTGTTCGTCGTTGGGCTCGGCTGCGAGACCAACCAGATCGGGCCGATGTTGCGCTCGCAGAAGCTGACCCTCGGCGACAAGCTGCGGACCTTCAGCATCCAGGAGAGCGGCGGCACGCGCAACAGCGTCGCGCGCGGCATCGCGAGCATCAAGGAGCTCTTGCCCGACGCGAACCGAGTCGTGCGCCAGACCGTGCCGGCCGCGCACATCACCGTCGGACTCCAGTGCGGCGGCTCGGACGGCTACTCCGGCATCACCGCAAACCCGGCGCTGGGCGTGGCATCGGACCTCCTGGTCCAGAACGGCGGGACCGTCATCCTGTCCGAGACGCCCGAGACCTACGGCGCCGAGCATCTGCTCACGCGGCGGGCAGTGAGCCGCGAGGTGGGCGAGAAGCTACTCGCACTGTTCGAGTGGTGGAAGGAATATGCCCGCAAGCACGGCGGCACCCTCGACGACAATCCCTCCGCTGGCAACAAGGCGGGCGGCATCACCACCATCGTCGAGAAGTCGCTTGGCGCCGCCGCCAAGGCCGGCTCCTCGAACCTGGTCGACGTCTACCGCTACGCCGAAACGGTGACGGCCAAGGGCTTCGTATTCATGGACAGCCCCGGGTTCGATCCAGTATCGGCCACCGGGCAGGTGGCCGCCGGCGCAAACCTGGTTTGCTTCACGACCGGCCGCGGCTCGGTCTTCGGCTGCGTGCCCGCGCCATCGATGAAGCTGGCGACCAACACGCCCCTCTATCAGCGGATGACCGACGACATGGACGTGAACTGCGGCGGCATCGCGGACGGCCTCGAGAGCGTGGAGGCCTGCGGACGACGGGTCTTCGACCTCATCTTGCAGGTGGCCTCCGGCCAGCGATCGAAGAGCGAGGGCCTGGGCTTTGGCGAGGCGGAGTTCGCGCCATGGCTGCTCGGCGCGGTCATGTAGCGGACTGCTGCCGCTGGATCGCGAGTTGCAGCCGCTGCGGGCATGTGGAAGTTCTGGCTCCTTTTGTTGCCCGCGTTGCCCGCCGCCGCGTGCGGAGGGACCGCTCCCGGCGGTCCAGGATCGGAGCCGAGCCCCACCGTGGATGGAGGAATGGGCGAGCAACCCGTCCAGGTGGACTGCGACGCGATCTCCGGGCGCCCGGGGGGCGGTCAGACATTCTACGAGGACAACCCGACCTACATCGATGAGCGCGAGCCTCCCGGGTGGAACGTGTCCACCCCAGGCGAGGTCGGTATCGACGGCGACGCCCTCGAGGTCGGGGCGGCCGAGCTCGCCGGGTCGCCGGCGCTGCTCAGCTTGCTGGTCGTGCGCGGCGACGCACTCGTGTTCGAGCGCTATTACCACGGGAGCGACGCGAGCCAGAGCAACAACATCCACTCGGCATCCAAGAGCATCCTGTCCACCCTGCTCGGGATCGCCGTGGCCGACGGCGCCATCGCCAGCATCGACACATCGCTCGCCGACTACCTGCCCGAATACGTCGCGGCCGGGTCCGACAAGGCTGCGATCACGCTGCGCCACGTGGTGACGATGTCCAGCGGTCTCGAGTGGACCGAGGACGACACCGAGACCTCGGTGATCGAGTCGACCGACGACTGGGTCCGGGCGATTCTCGAACAGCCGCTGACCGGGACGCCGGGCGTCGACTTCAACTACAGCAGCGGGATGTCCCACGTCCTGTCGGCCGTGCTGACCCGCGCGACCGGGGAGAACACCTGCGCGTACGCTCACGAGAAGCTCCTCGCCCCGCTCGGAATCGCCGCCGAGCACTGGGGACGCGATCCCAGCGGCGTGTTCTCCGGCGGATACAACCTGTACATGACGCCGCGCGAGCTGGCCCGGTTCGGCCTGCTGTTCCTGCACGGCGGCGAGTGGGAAGGTGTTCAGCTGGTGCCGCGCAGCTGGGTCCAGGAGGCGATCCAGCCCCAGCTCCCCGCCGAGGACGGCTACGACTACGGCTACTTCTGGTGGCTGCTTCCCGGTAGCCCCGAGGACGTCGCC
>DATFRY010000457.1:0-2942 GCA_035262925.1 Kofleriaceae bacterium
ATCGATCGATGCCCGGCCTCCTCCTGTCTCCAGTGTGTATATCCCGTTCGAAGTTTGGTGGCCTTCCGGGCCCAGGCCCGGCGAGGCCCAACACCGAGCGGCTCGTCCTAGCCGGCGAGCCTCGCCAGGACCGAGCAACCGCCGTGCCCGCGGTGGCGCCCTCCGGGGGGGAAGATGCGCGATGTTTGCGCCGAGCCCACTTTGGCACGGCAGGAGGTTCGCGAATGCGCCCCACGCGGGCGCACCGCCCGGCGCCTCGGTGCCGCCGGCCGCCCTCGCGGCGGTGTCCTCTCAGAAGGCGTCCCGGCGGTCGTACTCGATGCGCTCGACCTTGAACTGGGCATAGGGCCAGTCGCCCGAGTCGAGGTGCCAGCGCGCCTCGACATCGAGGGGCACCAGCAGGCCGTCGATCAAGCGGTAGTCGTCGAGCTTCGCGGTCCAGGGCGTCAGCACCGCGCCGCGCGGCGTGTCGCGGTAGCGCTGGGCGGTCACCATGCGCGGCAGGCCGTCGCGGCGGAAGTGAAAGGTCGCCTCCACCTCGCGGCCGTGGTGGCTGAGCGCGGCGTCGGCCGTGCGGTCGTCGATCGCCTCCCAGCTCACGAAGCGCTCGTCGGCGAACGAGGTGGGGAACCACACCATCTCGCCGAGCAGCCGGAGCATGCCGCCCTGGTCGATCTCGGGGCCGGCGGCGTTTCCGACGGTGATGGTCGATTCGAGGCGGGCCTCCAGCGACGCGCGCCCGTCCACCAGCTGGTCGCGCGCGTCGACCCAGACGCCGGGTCCCACCCGCAGCCGACCCCACCAGAGAAAGGCCGGCGGGTCGGCGGCGAAGTACTGCTCGCCGCGGATCGGCAGCCAGCCGCCGCCCGGCCGGGTGCGGAAGCGACCGCCGTGACGGAGGCGCACGCTGCACACCGAGCGAGCCCGGTCGCGAATCGCGAGCGTCAGATAGCGCTGCACCGGCGCCGGCAACCTGCCCGTCTCGTCGGGCACGAGGTCGCGGGTCGGTCCCGCGGAGCGCAGGCGCCGGCGACCCTCCCTGCGCACCCGCTCCTGAAACCGCGCGCCGTTGACGGTGAAGAGCGCCGCGAGCGCGACGGCGAGCAGGACGGCGATCCAGAAGACCATCCAGGCCGGGTTCTGCATGGGGGCGGCGGCGAATCGAGCAAGTTGCGTTCCACCTGGGATGCGGCGCGAGCGCGGTCAGGAGCGGTTCGCTCCGGACCGATGTGGATCGGCGACGCCTCGTCTGTGCCGGGCGCAGATGGTGCGGTGGCGCGGTGGATGCACTTTTTTCCGGAATGCAGATCCCGATGAAGATCACCTTTCACGGTCTGAGGCAGAGTGACTCTCTGGCTGCGTGGATTCGCGAGTGGGCGGCGAAGCTCGACTCGGTCTACCCGCGCATTCAGCGCTGTGACGTCGCGGTCGAGGCCCCACATTCGCGCCAGGGGCCGGCGTACCGTGTTCGCATCGATCTGACGGTGCCCGGCAACGAGCTGGTGGTGAGCCGCGATCCGGGGCCCGACGGGGCCCACCGCGATCCGTACGTGGCGGTGCGCGACTCGTTCCGGGCGGCGCGCCGCCAGCTCGAGGACCACGTCCGCAAGAACTTCCGCGGCGAGCAGAAGGCTCACGTTCGCCCGGCGCACGGGCGCGTGACGTATCTCGACGCCGAGGGCGAGTGGGGGCTCATCGACGCCGAGGACGGGCGGCAGGTCTACTTCCACCGCAACAGCGTCGTCGGCGGAGTCGATCGAGTGGGGCTCGGCGATGAGGTCCGCTTCGCCGAGGAGGTGGGCGAGAAGGGGCCGCAGGCCACCACCGTGGCGACGATCGGGGGCAACGGGCGCCACGAGGTCGGCCGCGCGCCGGACTGACGCGGCGCCGGCGCGTCGGTCGATGCGTCGGACGACGCACCGCCCTCGTCTTCGGTCGAGAGGTCGGCTCGCGAATCGGGTGCGCGGCCGCCCGCCGGTGCGCGCACCGAGGCGCCCTTCCCCACCCGGGCGGCGGAGCACGCGACATGCGGCGCGTGCTCCGGGGCGGCCTGTCCGACCTCGCTCGCGATCGATGGCGGTACCGTCGGTGGGCGCAGCCCGCGCCCCGCAGGTGCGCGGCGCCCATCGGCTCGCGCGCCGACCCGCAGCGCGCGCGACGGCCTCCTCGATGGCGCACCGTCGGCTTGCTCGATGCCGCGCACCGTCGGTGGTCGGCGCCGGATAGAGCTCGCCCGCGATGCGGTGGGGCGAGCGCATGCGCCGGCGCCAGTGACCCGAGCGCGGTCTCCCGTCGGTGAGACGGTGGAGTCGGAAAAAATTGCGCACGCATCGGCCGGTTCGCGCATGAGGTGCGCATCGAGGCGCTCGAGCGCGCCCCACCGACGGTACATGGCTTGCTTGAGCCCACTGGTTCGAGGACGACCCGGGGGAGGGGAAGCGTGCCGCTCAAGGAGAGCTCTGCGTCTGGTGCGACTGGTGCGTCTGGTTCGGGAGAAGAGTCGTCGTCGGCCTCGCTGTGCTCCGACGAGCTGGTGTCGCTGCGCGCGTTCGACTCGCCCGGTGGGCTGCGGTCGCACGTCGGGCGGGGCCGATCGCTGCTCCGCGCGGCCATGGTGCGACGCGGACGGCTCGCCGTCCTCGGCGGCATCCTGGTCGCGGTGATCGGCGCGGGGGCGGCCGGCCTGCCGACGCTGGCCGGCTGCGTCCTCGGGCTGGGCGCGGTCTCCTACTCGGCGATGGTGCTGCGCGACGTGTTTCGCCCCGACCTCGCCCGTCTGGTGTACGGCCCGCTCGGCCCGCCGCTGCGCCCGGAGGTGAAGCCGAGCGAGCTCGGCCCGCAGGAGATCCACGCGGCATACGTCGACATCCTGCGCGCGCACGAGGACATTCGCAGCGCCCTGGCCCGCAGCGAGGGCATCGTCGAGCCGCTGCGCGACGCCT
>DATFRY010000458.1:0-6542 GCA_035262925.1 Kofleriaceae bacterium
AACTGGATCCGACGTCAGCGCGCTGGCAGAACCAGCCACCGACCGAGACTGGGAAGAACAAGGTCGGTCAGTAAAAGGGGGTGCTGTTGACCGGAGAGAGCCCACCGGGCCTTGCACTGCGCCCTTCGCCATCGCGGCGGAGGGCACGACGGGTCGGCTCGTAGACGCGAGCCCTACAGGTCCGACAGACCTTCCATGCGAGGGTCGGGACAAATGCCACGGGCATAAGACCGGGCGTCGCGGAAAAGGAATTCGATCGCGCGACTTTTCTGCCGAGCCGAGTGAGCGCGAAGACCCGACAATTTCACGAAAGCACAATCTGCTGAGATTGGAGGCGGCGAGCTGGCGAGCTCGCCGCTTCTCTTTTCGGCGCAGCGATCGACCGCGACCGGCGCGGACGGATCAGGGCTTCTCGTCCTTCTGGAAGCGGACGAGCGGACCGGCGTCGATCGGCTTTCCCGCCAGCACCGAGTCGAGCAGCCGCTCGCCGATGCGCGCGAGGTCGAGCAGCCCCTGCACGCGGTCCTCGGCGAAGTCGAGCTGCTGCACCTCGTCGACCCCCGCGGTGCGCCGGCGCTTGCCCAGCTCGACCGAGACCAGCTCGAAGGCCTCGATGGCGGCGTGGATCTGCTGGAGCTCGCGCTCGCGAAACACGCGCGACACCATCTTCCAGATGCTGGTCTCCGGCTCGTAGTAGTCGCGCCGCTCGCCCGGCACCCAGCTCTTCTTGATCGCGCCCCACTTCACCAGCTCGGCCAGCGTCATCGAGACGGCGCCGGTCGACAGCTGCAGCATGCCGGCCAGATCGCCGGCCGAAAGCGGCCGCTCGCTCAGGTAGAGGACGCACCACATCCGGCCCATGTTGCGCTTGAAGCCCCAGAACTCCATGAGGCCGCCGACTGCATCGGCGGCGCGGAGAACCGCTTCGTCCAGCTCGACCTGATTCATGCGGGTGAGGACCGCCGCGCGAGGCGCGGTCCAGAGCCGATTCCACAGCGAGTATACCCTCGCACACGGCGCACCGGCGGGGCGCCGCCCGCCAAATGCCGCGCGCGAGTTGCGGTAGGATGAGCCGCATGGGGCGTGACACGGCTGCCGGGGCCTTCCCCTGGGTCACGAGCCTCGCGCTCGCGGTTCCGGCGTTCGGCCTGGCCACCGCCGGCGCCGCGCTGGGCCTCGGCACTCCGCTCGGCATCGGGCTGGTCGCCGTCGGCGCGCTCTACCTCATCGTCGACCTGGCCTTCCTGCAGCCGCTCATCGACGAGCGGGCGGCGCTCGACCAGGGCGGCGAGCTGGCGGCCCAGCGCTTCCTTCAGCGCGCCCTCGAGGCCGACGACATCCTCGAGGTGTCGGCCGAGTTCCAGCGCGCGGTGGAGTCCGCGCTCGGCGACACCCGCGCGGTGCTGGTCGCGCCCAGCGCGGACGGCGGCGTGCGCATCCTGGCCGGCGGCAGGGAAGAGATGACGCACGAGCTGGGCGACGCGACCAGCGCGTTCCTGTGGCTGGGCGACACGGTCAGCCCGATCTACCGCGCGGAGCTGGAGCGGGACGGCCAGGGCGGCGCCGCCGAGGCCCGCCAGCTCATGTCCAAGCTGGGCGGCGACGTGCTCCTGCCGCTGCGCCACCGCGGGCTGCTGCTCGGCCTGGGTCTCATCGGGCCGCCGGTCGACCCGGGCACCACCCGGCTCGACGCCTTCTACCGCGCGATGCGGGCCTACACCACGGTGGCGGTGGCCAACACGTTCCTCGACGCCGAGGCGCGCGACCGCCGGCAGCTGACCCAGACCTTCGACCTCGCCACCGCGGTGCAGGAGGCGCTCATGCCCGGCGAGCGCCCGGTGCGCCGCCCGAGCTACGCGCTGCGCGGCGTGTACCGCCCGGTGGCGGAGTGCGGGGGCGATCTGTGGTCGTGGCGCGACCTGGGCGACGACCGGGTGCTTCTGCTGGTGGCCGACGCGACCGGCCACGGCGCGGCGCCGGCGCTCCTGGCCGCGGTGGCCAAGGGGACGATCGATGCCTACTGGCAGCTCGACGGCGCCGATCTGGATCCCGGCCGCCTGCTGGCGGCGCTCAACCGGGCGGTGTATCGCTCGGGCCGCCGGCGCTACCTCATGACCGCGTTCGCCGCGGTGGTCGACACCGGCACCGGGCGCGTCACCTTCGCCAACGCCGGGCAGAACTTCCCGCTCGTCATCGGCGGGCGCGGCCTGGAGCAGCTGGTCGCGCGCGGCGACGCGCTCGGGGTCCAGCCGGAGGCGACCTACGAGGCGCTGGGCCGAAATCTGGAGCTGGGCGACAAGCTCCTGCTCTACACCGACGGCTTCACCGAGGCCGGGTCGCCCCACATGGAGCCGTTCGGCGAGAAGCGCTTCCGCGCCCTGGTGGCCGGGCTGGCCAATCAGCCGGCCGTGCGGCTCCCGGACCTCCTGGTCGCGCGGGTCGAGGAGTACGTCGAGGGCACCCCGCTCGGCGACGACATGACCTGCGTCGCCTTCGAGCTGTCGAGCGAGTCATGAGAGCGGCCCGGGCGGTCTCGCGAGGACGGGCACCATGAGCGCCGAGCTGCTCGTGAGCGTCACGCTGGCCTGCGCGCTGGTCATCGTGTGGCTGGCGGTGATGCTGGCGCGGGTCGGCCGGCGCTCGAGCGAGACCGCGCTGGGCGCGATGGCGCGCGACGCGCTGGTCAAGTTCGCCGACCGCGCGCTCGAGCTGGAGACGGTGGGCGACATCCTGGGCAGCGCGCGCGAGGCGGCCTGGCGGCTGTTCGGCTGCCAGCGCGTGGTCGCGTTCGAGGCCGGCGCCGATCGCGGCAGCTGGGACGCCTACGTGCCGGGCGGCGAGACCCTGCCGCCGGTGCCGCCGGCGCTGCGCGGGCCGTTCGGCTGGTTCGTGCACAACCGCGGGGTGGCGGCGCGCGGCGAGTTCGGCGATCGGCGCTTCGGCGCCATGCGCGCGCCGCTGCGCGAGCTCATGGACCGCTACGAGGTCGACGTACTGATCCCGCTGGTCGAGCACGGCCGGCTGCTCGCGGTGGTCGGCATCCTGCTCGGGCGCAAGCTGACCGAGCTCGACCGCCAGGTGCTGCTCCAGTACCGGCTCGAGGTGACCGCGGCGTGCGCCAACATCAAGCTGCACCGCCAGGCGGCGCACGTGCTCACCCTGGCCAAGGAGATGGACCTGGCCAGCGCGGTCAAGCTGGCGCTGGTGCCGGACGAGGTCGAGGGCAGCCTGGGCGCGATCTCGTGGGCGGGGCACTACCAGCCGGCCGGGCAGGCGGGCAGCGACTTCTGGGCCGTGTACCCGGTCGGCGGCGGCCGCGCGATGTTCCTCATCGGCGACGCGGTCGGCACCGGGCTGGGCGGGTCCATGGTGGCGGCGGTGGTCAAGAGCTGCTGCGACGCCGTGTACGACGCGTCGCGCGGCAACTCCGACGGCGGCCCGGCGCCGCCCGAGCTGCTCGCCGCGCTCAGCTCCGCGCTGCAGCGCCCGTCGACGCCGAGCCACGCGCGCTGCTTCGCCGCGCTGTTCGATCCGGCCAGTCGACGCGTCCTGTACGCCAACGCCGGGCAGACCTTGCCCTACCGGATCAACTTCGCCGGCCCGGCTGAACATGGGCCGGAACAAGGCGGCGGGCCGGCCGACGATCGGCCGGCACAAGGCTCGGGCGGGACGCAGCTGGGGGTGCTGGCCGGGTCGGGGCCGCTCCTGGGCGACACGATCGATCAGGTCTATCGCGAGAACCGCAGCCCGCTCGGCTCGCCCGAGGTGTTCGTGATGTTCACCGACGGTCTGGTGAAGGCGCGCAGCCGCGAGGGCGAGCCGTTCGGCGAGCGCCGGCTGCAGCGCGTGCTGGCCGCGCAGAAGGATGCCTCGGCGCGCGAGATCCGCGAGCGCATCCTGACCTCGCTGGCCGCGTATCACGACGGCGGGCCGCTGGCCGACGACATCGCGCTCGTCGTGGTGCGTTGCAAGATGTAGCCCCGCAAGATGTAGCCGGGAGCGCGTGCTAACCTAGCGCGCATGGCAGGACCCGATCACCTGTTCCTGCGCGCGTGTCGCCGCCAGCCGACGCCGCGAGTCCCGATCTGGATGATGCGCCAGGCCGGCCGCTACATGGCCGAGTACATGGCGGTGCGCGCCCGGGTGTCGTTCCTCGAGCTGTGCCGGACGCCCGAGCTCGCCTGCCAGGTCACCATGCAGCCGATCGATCGCTTCGGGTTCGACGCCGCGATCCTGTTCAGCGACATCCTGGTGGTGCTGCCGCCGATGGGGCTGGAGGTGGAGTTCGGCGACGGCGGCCCGTCGCTCCCGTCGCCCATCCGCAGCGCGGCCGACGTCGCCCGGCTGGCGGTGCCCGATCCGGTCGACAGCCTGCCCTACGTCATGGAGTCGGTGCGCCAGATCCGGCGCGCGCTGGCCGGGCGGGTCCCGCTGATCGGATTTGCCGGCGCGCCGTTCACCCTGGCCACCTACGCGGTCGAGGGCGGAGGGTCCAAGAACTACGAGCGCACCAAGGGGCTCATGTTCTCGGATCCGGACGCCTTCCACCAGGTGCTCGACCGGCTGGCCCGCACGGTGGCCGCCTACCTGGAGGCGCAGGTCGAGGCCGGCGCCGAGGCGGTGCAGCTGTTCGACAGCTGGGCCGGGATCCTGGCCCAGGGAGACTTTCGCGAGTTCGCGCTGCGCTACGTGCGCCAGGTCGTCGACCTCCTGCGCGCCTCGCGCACCTGGTCGGCGGGCGGCGGCGTGCCCATCATCTACTTCCTGAACGGCTGCGCCCCGTATCTCGACGACTGCGCCGGCTCGGGCGCCGACGTGCTGAGCGTGGACTGGAGGGTCGATCTGTCCGAGGTACGCCGCCGCCTGGGCGATCGCATGGCGGTGCAGGGCAACCTGGATCCGACGGCGCTGTTCGCCCCCGAGGACCGGCTGCGCCGGCGCGTGGCCGAGGTGCTGGGCAGCGCGGGGAGCGCGCCGGGGCACATCTTCAACCTGGGGCACGGCATCCTGCCGCAGACCGATCCGGCGCGCGTGGCGCTGGTGGTCGAGGCGGTGCGCGAGCTGTCGAGCGCGCCGCGCGAGGCGGCATGACCGGGGCGCGGACCCGCAGGGTCGGCGTGGTGGGCGCGGGCATCGCGGGGCTGGCGGCGGCGAGGCGGATCGCGGCGCGCGGCGACGTCGAGGTCGTGGTGTGGGAGGCGTCGGATCGGCCGGGCGGAGTTATCGGGACGTCGACCACGGACGGCTTCACCCACGAGCATGCGGCCAACGGCTTCCTGACCGGTGCGCCCGGCGGGGCGGCCGAGCTGGCCGAGGAGCTGGGGCTCGCGGTCGAGGAGGCCTCGCCGGCGGCGCAGCGGCGCTGGGTGTTCCGCGGCGGCGCGCTGCGGCCGATCCCGAGCGGACCCGGCGATGTGCTGCGCGCCGAGCTGGTGAGCTGGCGCGGTCTCCTGCAGGCGCTGGGCGAGCCGTTTCGCCCGCCGCGACGCGAGGGCCCCGAGGAGACGGTGGCCGAGTTCGCCCGGCGGCGGCTGGGCGACGAGGTGCTGGAGGCGCTGGTGGCGCCGTTCTGCACGGGCGTGTTCGCCGGCGATCCGGACCAGCTGAGCCTGCGCGCGGCGTTCCCCAGGCTGGCCGCGCTCGAGGCCGAGGGTGGGCTGGTGCGGGGCGCCGCGCTGCGCATGCTGCGCCGCGTGTTCGGCCACGACGCCGGCGACGGTGGCGGTGGCGGCGGCGGCGGCGGCGCGCGGAAGCGGTCGCGGCTGGCCGCGCCGGTGGGCGGCATGGGCGCGCTGGTTGCGGCGCTGGCCCGCGAGGTCGGGCCGCGGGTGCAGCTCGGCTGCCCGGCGGTGGCGATCGAGGTCGAGGCGGGAGGGCGGGCGCGCGCGGTGCGGCTGGCCGACGGCAGGCGAGAGCCGTGCGACGCGGTGGTGCTGGCCGCGCCGGCGCCGGCGGCGGCGCGGCTGGTGTCGGACGCGAGCCGCGAGCTGGCCCAGGTGCTGGACGCCATCCGGTTCGCGCCGGCGGCGGTGGTCCACCTGGGCTACCGGCGGGACGAGCTGCGCGCGGCGCCAGGCGCGCTCGACGGCTTCGGCTTCCTGGTCGCGCGCGGCGAGGAGCTGCGCGTGCTCGGCACCGTGTTCGAGAGCGTCCTGTGGCCGGCCCGCGCCCCTGACGGGCACGTGCTCGTGCGCTGCATCCTGGGCGGGACGCGCGACCCGGCGGCGCTCGATCTCTCCGACGGCGAGCTGGTCGAGGCGGCGCGGCGCGATGTCGACCGCGCCGTCGGTCTGGGCGCGCGGCCGGTGCACCGGCACGTGGTCAGGTGGCCGCGGGCGATCGCGCAGTACAACCTCGGTCACCTCGATCGCGTGGCCCGGGCCGAAAAACTGGCCGACGAGCTCGGCGTGGTCCTGGCCGGCGCGAGCTATCACGGCGTGGCGGTCAACTCGTGCGCCGCCGACGCGTCGCGCGTGACCCACCGGATCGCGGCGCGGCTGGGCCTCGCCATCGCGGTGGCCCTGGCCGGGGCGAGCGGGGCG
>DATFRY010000459.1:0-14390 GCA_035262925.1 Kofleriaceae bacterium
GCCCGCCCGTTCTCGTCGCCGCCGCCCGCGTCGGGCTCGTCGCCCGCCGTGCGGTAGCGCAGGGACAGCGCGCCGGCCTCGACCCGGACGCCGGCGATGACCAGGTCGCGCGTGTCGGGCAGGCGCCAGCCGGCGGTGGGCAGGATGTGCCACAGCGCCATCGCGATCGCGTCGAGATCGATGTCGCCCAGGCCGCGCACCGCGCTGGCCCACGGGCCGGCGCCGCGCACCTCGTGTCGGCCGCTGCCGGTCCCGCCCGGGCTGGTGGGCTCCACGCCGTGCGTCTCCTCGCGCGCGCCGAGCAGCGCGGTCATGATCCGGTGCACGACGAGCGGCGCCGGCGTGGCCAGGTGGCCGTAGGTCAGCGCGCGCCCGCACGCGAAGCGCAGCCGACCCTGCGACGCCTCGAGGTAGACGCGCGCGGTCAGGTCGGCCGCCTGGCCCGACTCGCGCACGCGCGCGGTCAGGTCGACGTGGCCCTCGCACGCCACGGCGCGCAGCTCCTCGACGCCGTGGCGGCCGAGCGCCGGCGCGTGCTCGGCCACGAAGCGGTCGAGGTCGGCCTGCTCCATGCGCAGGTCGGCCTGCCGCGCCCGCGTGCGGTGGCGCTGGAACGTCTCCGGGCCGACCGCCAGGTCGATGGGCAGGCGCAGCTCGGGGACCTCGAGCTCGAGCCGGTCGAGCCGGAGCCAGCCGAAGAACGTGCGCTCGCCGAGCGTGAGCCGGCCGCTGCCGCCGGCGAGGCGGAAGCTGAAGCCCAGCCGGGGGGGCGATGCATGCGCGCCACCTTCGGGTGGTCCGGCTCCAGCACCAGAACCGTCGGCCAGCATGTTCGACACGTGATGTTCCTCGCGGCTGGCCGGCATGGGATCCTGCGCCCCGCCCGGCGATCATATAAGGTGGTCTCGCCGGGTGGGAAGTGTGCGAGTCGCGCTCGCCCGTGCGGCTACTGCAGCCGGCGACTGCCGAGCTGACCGGCGACCGATGGCTCGCCCAGGGTGGCGCACGGCTGGTAGCCGGCGGACTCGGCCTGCGCCTTCTTGTCCTCGCCCTCGCGGAAGAGCGCCGGGCTCATCCTGATTTCGCCGCCCTTGGCGCTGGCCTCGCAGCGCTGCTTGATCCAGGCCGACAGGTGCTCGACGCCCTTGCCCCAGATGGCCTCGCCGCCGGAGATCTCGCGGGCGCCGTAGGTCATCTCCTCGAGGATCTTCGGTCGCGACTGCTCGAACTTTGCCGGATCGGCCTTTTCTCGGTCCTTGAGGAGGACCACGACGAAGCCGTCGCCGCCACCCGGTCCGCGCGACTCGCCGACCTCGTACACCTCGGGAGCGAGCTTGCCCGGCTGGAGGGTCTCGAACAGATCTTTGACCAGCTGCTTGGATTCGCCGATGCCCGCCAGGTAGTCGCCCATGCGCGCCACCGGGCCGACCGACTGCAGCCCCGGCTTGTCGACCGTGACGTCGGGCAGCGTCGCATCGGCCGGGGCGGCGGTCGGAGCGCCCCCCGCCTGTGCGCCGCCGGCCGGCTTGCCCGGCGCCGGATCCGGCTTCGCGCCCGGAGCGCCAGGCTTCGCGCCCGGCGCCGGATCCGGCTTCGCGCCCGGAGCGTCAGGCTTCGCCGGCGCCGCCGGTCCGCCGCCGGTCTGAGGCGCCGGCGGGGCGGCGCCGCCCGCCTGGGCCAGGACCGTCGGGCCCTCACGCACGATGAGGCCGGTCTTGCCATCGTCGCGACCGGCGCCTTCGTCGGGTGGCGCCACGGGGGGCGCGGGCATCTCCTCCTCGCCGCCCTGGTCCGGCAGCTCCATGGGCGGCGCCCCGCCGGCCCCGCCCTGGCCCCGCATCAGCTGCTCCAGCACCTCGGGCGGAAGATCGTCGATGCTCTGCGGCCTGGTCTTGCGCTCGAACAGCTCCTCGAGCGGCCTGGACTTCGCCTCGGCCAGCGCGCGGTCGGCGTCGCGGCGGGCGAGCGCGCGCGCGTAGTAGGTGGGCGCCGCCTTGAGCGCCAGGTCCTGCTTCTTCTCCTCGTAGGTGAGGCCCTTGTCGCTGCGCTGCTCGATCTTGATGATGTGGAAGCCGCGCTCGCTCTCGATCACGTCCGACACCTGGCCGACGGCGAGCTTCTTGGCCGCCTCGACCACCTCCTTGCCGTAGCCGAGCGAATCGGCCGGCCGCCAGCCCAGGAGGCCGCCGCGCCAGCGCGTCTGATCGACGCTGACCTCGCGGGCCACGTCGGCGAAGCTGGCCCCGCCCACCAGGCGCGCGCGCACCTTCTTGGCCTGCTCGGCCGGCGGCGTCGCGTCGGCCACCGCCTCCGGCTTGTCCGCCTTGTCCGCCTTCTTGCCGTCGGCCGGCTTGGTGCCGTCGGCCGGCTTGGTGCCGTCGGCCGGCTTGCCCTGCTCGGGCTGCTTGTCGGCCGGCCTGGGCGGCGGCGCCTTGGAGATGAGGATCTGGCGCACCAGCACGCGCGGCTTGGCGCTCGACCACTCCGCCTTCTCCGCCTCCCACGTCTTCTTGAGCTCGGCGTCGTGCGAAGCGGCGTAGCGGTCGAGATCCGCCTCGCTGAGGTGGAGCGCCGAGCGGTAGCGCATGACGTCGAACTTGACGTACTCGGCGGTGATCTTCGTGTTCTGGTTGACGTAGACCTGCCGCAGCTCCTCGTCGGACACGGAGCCGCGCAGGATGACCTGCCGCATCATCTCGGCCAGCTGCTCGCGCCGCTGCTCGTCGGCCAGCTGCGACACATTGGACATGCCGAGGTCGGACGCGAGCGCCTCGAGCTGCTTGTAGTCGCGCCAGAAGCTGGTGTCCTGCCGGCTCGAATATCCCAGGATGTAGAGCTCGCCCGCAGCAATCGCCTGGTTGACCATGTCGTCCGACACGCGGAAGCCGCGCTCCTCGGCGGCCTGGGCCAGGAGCTCGCGCTCGACCAGGAGGTCGGCGGCGAACTGCGATCGCAGCTGCGCGGGGATGCTGCTGCGCTTGAGCCCGTTCAGCGCGAAACGCCAGCTGCTGGTGGGAACCGCGTCTCCGGCCACCTCCAGGCCGTCCTCGCCGCTATGGCCGCAGGACAGGCTGGTCTTCTGTGCCTGCGGGCCGAAGCTGATGATGAAGACGGTGATGATGATCCCGAAGAGGATCCAGATGATGAACGAACGGGAGTTCCTTCGCAGCTGCTCGAGCATTGCGCGCGCATCCTAGCTCGAGAACCACCGCAGCGCATCGAGCCGGGGCCGCGCTCGCGAGCCCGCTGGCGATGCCTACAGGGCCCGCGCTGCGCGATCGCCAGTCGAGCCGGCGAGCGAGAGGGGGACGCATCAGACCCCGGGAGTACGATGCCCCGTCCAAGGTGACTCCGGAAGGGTCCTCCCAATCGTCCTTACTTATTTAGAATCTATTGCAAATCTCGCTCCTGACATGGTACTTCTTTTCGCGGGAGCGCGGCATTCTTGCATCGCTTTCTGATTCCCCTTCATTGATGGCCAGTTCCTGGCCTTTGTCCACAGGACGAGTCAAGCGTCATGCTCTTCGATTGGGTCTACGGACTCTTCTCCAATGACCTTGCGATCGACCTCGGCACCGCGACCACGCTCACCTTCGTGAAAGGGCGCGGCGTCGTCGCGAACGAGCCGTCGGTCGTGGCCGTGCAGCGAGGCGCATCGGGGGTGAAGAAGGTGCTCGCCGTCGGTCGCGAGGCGAAGGAGATGCTCGGCCGCACGCCGGGCAACATCGTCGCCATTCGCCCCATGAAGGACGGCGTCATCGCCGACTTCGAGGTGACCGAGGCGATGCTCCGCTACTTCATCCAGAAGGCGCACCACCGGCGGACGCTGGTCCGCCCGAGGGTGATCGTCTGCGTACCGTCGGGGATCACCGAGGTGGAGAAGCGCGCGGTGCGCGACAGCGCGCTCGCGGCCAGCGCCCGCGAGGTCTATCTGATCGAGGAGCCGATGGCGGCCGCGATCGGCGGCGGCCTGCCCATCACCGAGCCGACCGGCAACATGATCGTCGACATCGGCGGCGGCACCACCGAGGTCGCGGTCATCTCGCTGGCCGGCATCGTCCTGTCGAAGTCGATCCGCGTGGCGGGCGACAAGATGGACGAGGCGATCGTCCAGTACATCAAGCGCAAGTACAACCTGCTCATCGGCGAGCGCACGGCGGAGGCGATCAAGAAGGAGATCGGCTCGGCCTATCCGCTCGACGAGCCGCTCACCATCGAGGTCAAGGGGCGCGACCTGGTGGCCGGCGTGCCCAAGACGCTGGTGGTCAACTCGGACGAGATCCGCGAGGCGCTGCAGGAGCCGGTCAACGCGATCGTGGACGCGGTCCGCTCCGTGCTCGAGCGGACGCCGCCCGAGCTCAGCGCCGACATCGTCGACAAGGGGATCGTCCTGTCCGGCGGCGGCTCGCAGCTCCGCAACATCGACGTGCTCCTGCGCGAGGAGACCGGTCTGCCGGTCATGGTGTGCGAGAACCCGCAGCTTGCGGTCGTGCTCGGCACCGGCCGGGCGCTCGACGAGATCAAGCTGCTCAAGGAAATCGCGCTGCAGTAGGGGCGGCGTGACCCCCCTCCGGCGCCGCATTCTCGACTACGGCATGGCGGCGGTCCTCCTGGGCCTGCCGGTGGTGCTGCTGCAGGCGGGGCTCAAGGACCCGGGGCGACTGTCCGGGTTCGATCAGGCCGTCCTGCGCATCTCGTCTCCGCTGCAGGCGGCGGTGTCGTGGGTGGTCGAGGGCGTGGCCGGCGTGTGGACGGGCTACATCGGGCTGGTCGATGTCGAGGAGGAGAACGGCGAGCTGCGCGCCGACAACGAGCGCCTGCGCCGCGACCTGGGCGCCGCCCGCCGCGCCGCGGCCGACAGCCGCACGCTCGAGCGGCTCATCGGGCTGCGCCGCGAGACCGACGCCGAGACCATCGGCGCGCGCGTGGTCTCGTCCAGCATCAACCCGTCCTTCCGCGTCGTGCGGCTCCGCCTCGACCGCGGCGACGGCGAGGTGCAGGTCGGCATGCCGGTCATCGACGACGCGGGCCTGGTCGGGCGCATCCACCGCGTGTTCGGCCAGTACTCGGACGTCCTCCTGGTCACCGATCCGGACTCGTCCATCGACGTGGTCGTCCCGCGCACCGGCGGGCGCGGCTGGGTCACCGGCCTGGCCCGCGACGACGTGTCCCGCTGCAAGGTCGAGTTCCTCGAGCGCGGCAAGCCGGTCGTGGTCGGCGACCAGGTGGTGACCTTCGGCCTCGGGGCGCTGCCCGCCGGCATCCCGGTCGGCATGGTGTCGGCGGTGCGCGCGGTCGACTACCAGATGTACCAGGAGGTGGAGATCGAGCCGGCCGTGCGCTTCGGGTCGCTGCGCCGCGTGCTGGTGGTGCTCTCGCCGCCGCCGCCGGCCGATCCCGACGGCGCCGCGCCCGCCCCGGCGGTGCCGGCCCGCCACATGGGGAGCTACTAGCCATGCGGCTCGCCGCCCAGGTCTTTCTGTCCTACTTCATGGTGCTCATCGTCGCGGCCCTGTGGCGCTACGTGCCGATCGCGCGCGCGATCCCCGACCTGGTGGCGCTGTCTGCGGTGTACGTGGGGCTGACCGCGCGCGAGCGGGTGGCGCCGGCGATGCTGGCCGCGGTGGTGATGGGATACCTTGCCGACCTGCTCATCGGCACGCCGGCGGGCCTCCTGTCGACCAGCGCGGGGGTCATGTGCCTGCTCGGCCACTTCGTGCAGGGTCGCCTGATCGTGCGCGGCCGCCTGGTCACGGCGGCCTTCGCGCTCATGGTCGGCCTGGTGTCGGGCGCGGTGCTCATGGCGCTGCGCGCCTGGCTCGGCATGCTGTCGGAGTCGATGGCCTCCGAGCTGCTGACCGCGCTCTTCTCCGCGCTGCTCACCGCGCTGGTCGGCCCGCTGGTGTTTCGCCTGTGCCGCAAGACCGACGCGCGCTTCGCCCGCACCCGGCGCGAGCGCGACGCCGCCGCCGAGGGGCTCATCCCGTGAGCCGCAGGGGCGCATGCTGATCCGCAGCGCGCCCGGCAGCGGGGAGGGGCGCTCGCCCGAGCTGCAGCGCCGCCTGGGCTGGCTGCTCGCGTTCATGGCGCTGGTGTTCGCCCTCCTGGCCGGGCGGCTGTGGCAGCTCCAGATCACGCGCGGCGACGAGTACTTCGAGGCGGCGCGCTCCAACGTGGTGGACGAGCGCTTCCTGCCGTCGGTGCGCGGCAAGATCCTCGACCGCAACCGGGTCCCGCTGGCCGACAACCGGCCCGCCTTCAACATCTATGTGGTGCCGCGCCTGTTCGACGGGGCGATGCGCGCGCGGCTCATCGACCTGCTCGGCCTCGGCGAGGACGAGATCGCCCGCCTCGATCAGCGGCTGGGCGCCGCGCGCAGGCGCCGCTCGCCCCGCGCGGTCATGGTGCTCGAGGACCAGGGCCGCGATCGGGTCGGCCTGGTGGCGCAGGCGCGCCCGGAGCTGGGCGGCGCGGTCGAGGTGCACGACGAGCCGTATCGCAACTATCCGCACGGCGAGCTGGCCGCCCACCTCATCGGCTACATGAACCAGCCCAGCTCGGCCGAGATGGCGGAGCTGGAGAAGCGCGGCTACGACGCGTCGGAGTTCATCGGCCGCTACGGCGTCGAGCGGGCGTGGGAGAAGTACCTGCACGGAACGCGCGGCATCGAGCGCTACATCATCAATGCACGCGGCGAGCGCATCGAGGGCGGCGAGGCCGAGAGCCTCATCGAGGGCCCGCGCTTCGAGCCGCCGGTCGCCGGCAACGACGTCGTCCTCACCATCGACCTCGAGCTGCAGCGCATGGCCGAGGAGGCGGCCAGCCCCTACTCGGCGGCCGCCATCGTGGTGGTCGAGGTGGACACCGGGCGCGTGCTGGCGCTGGTGTCGACGCCGTCGTTCGACCCCAACGTGATGACCGGGCACCTGACCCGGGCCGAGTACGCCCGCCTGCAGGGCGATCCGCGCCGCCCGTTCGTCGACCGCACGGTGCAGGAGCACTACCCGCCCGGCTCGACCTACAAGTTCGTGGTCGGCGGCGCCGCGCTCGAGGACCACCTGGTCGCGCCCGACGAGCACCTGTCGTGCAACGGCCAGCACCAGGCCGGCGGCCGCGTGTTCTACTGCATGCACAACCACGGCTCGCTCGACTTCGTGACCGCGGTGCAGCGCTCGTGCAACGTCTACTTCTGGAAGCTGGGCGAGCGGGTCGGCATGGACCGCATGGCGCTGGTGGCGCGCGCGTTCGGTTTCGGCGAGCCGACCGGGCTGGGCCTGAACGGCGAGGTGCCGGGCCGCGTGCCCACCCGCCAGCTCTACGAGTCGCGCGGGGGAGCCGCCACCGTCGGCAACACGCTCAACGCCGCCACCGGGCAGGGGGACGTGGAGCTGACCGTGGTGCAGCTGGCCATGGCCTACGCCGCGCTGGCCAACGGCGGGCGGCTCTACGTGCCGAAGGTGGTCGAGCGGGTCGAGAGCGCGCGCGGCAAGGTGGTCCTCGCCCAGCCGCCCGAGCTGCGCCGCACCGTGCCGCTCTCGCCCGCCGTCCTCGACCTCATCCGCCAGGGCATGTGGCGCGTGGTCAACGCGCCCGGCGGGACGGGGCACAGCCTCGTGCGCAGCGACCTGGTCGAGATCGCCGGCAAGACCGGCACCGCCCAGGTCCACAGCAAGCGCAAGAAGGAGGATCCGTCGGCCCAGCCGGGCGACTGGGACACCGATCGCGACCACGCCTGGTTCGCCGGCTGGGCGCCGGCCGCGCACCCGGAGATCGCCCTCGCCGTCCTGGTCGAGCACGGCGGGATGGGCGGCAAGGCGGCGGGCCCGGTGGCGCGCGCCATCATCGAGGGCTACTTCACGCGGGTGAAGCCGGGGAGGCGCCGGTGAAGCTCGGCATGTCGGCGGCCGAGCTCGCCCGCGCGTCGATCGGCGGCGCGCGCTGGCGCCGCTTCCTCGACCGCTTCGACTGGGTGCTGTTCGCCGGCATGGCGGCCCTGGTCGCCACCGGCCTGGTCAACCTGTACAGCGCCACCTTCCGCACCGCTCACTCGGCCAAGTTCGAGAACCAGCTCGTGTGGATCGCGATCGGCATGGCCGGCTTCACCCTGTTCGCCGCCATCGACTACCGCAGCCTCCACCGGCTGGCCTGGCTCCTGCTCGGCGGCGCCATCGCCGCCACCGCGGCGGTGCGCCTGCTGTCGGATCCGATCAAGGGGTCTCAGCGCTGGCTCGACATCGCCGGCGTCCACTTCCAGCCGTCGGAGATCACCAAGGTGATCGTCATTCTGGGCCTCGCGCGCCTCCTGCACGACCGCGCGCGCGAGGAGCTGAGCCGCCCGCAGCTGGTGATCGGCACCATCGCGCTCGGGGTGCCGGTCCTGTTCATCGCGATCCAGCCCGACCTGGGCACCTCGATCCTCCTGGCCCTCATCATCGCCTCGGTCTCGGCGCTGCTGGCGGTGCGGCTGTGGCCGCTGCAGGGCGCGCTGGCGGCCGGCCTGGCCCTCTTGCCGCTCCTGTGGGACGGCATGCAGCCGTATCAGAAGGCGCGTGTGCTGGCGTTCCTCGATCCGTCGGCCGACCCGACGGGAGCCGGCTGGCACACCCAGCAGTCGATCTTCGCGGTCGGCTCCGGGCGCGTGACCGGCAAGGGCTTCCTCAACGCGACCCAGAACCAGCTCGACTTCCTGCCCGAGCACTGGACCGACTTTCCGTTCTCGGTGTGGGCCGAGGAGTGGGGCTTCATCGGCTCGATCGGCCTCCTGGCCATGTTCGCGTTCCTGGTCCTCTGGGTCCTGAACGTGGCCATGCGCGCGCCCGACCGCTTCGGCACCGCCATCTGCCTGGGCGTGGCCGCCATGCTCTTCTGGCACGTGGTGGTCAACGTCGCGATGGTGATCGGCCTCGCGCCGGTGGTGGGCGTGACGCTGCCGTTCATCTCCTACGGCGGGTCGTCGACCATCACGTGCTTCGTCGCCCTCGGCCTGGTCGCCTCGGTGTCGCTGCGCCGCCAGCAGTTCTGAGCCGCCGGCGGCGCGCGCGGGGCGGGTTCAGCCCGGCTCAGACGTGCTTCTTGAGCTCGTCCTCGATCTTGGAGCGCGGGACGGCGCCGACGATCTGGCCGACGACCTGGCCGCCCTTGAACACCAGCAGGGTGGGGATGGAGCGGATTCCGTAGCGCTGCGGGACCAGCTGGTGATCGTCGATGTTCAGCTTGCCGACCACGACCCGGCCCTTGTACTCGGTGGCCAGCGCCTCGACCGACGGCGCCACCTGCCGGCAGGGGCCGCACCAGACCGCCCAGAAGTCCACGAGCGCCGGAGTATCCGCGCGCAGGATCTCCTTCTCGAAGTTGTCGTCAGAGAGCTCGATGATGTCGGCGTTTGCCATGACAGCTTCCTTTCAGCGGTATCCGGTATTGATAAATAGTTGTCCTCGCACCCGCAAGGGTGGGCGGCGCCTCCCGCCGCGCCGGGCGTCGCGTTGCGGTCGGCCCGGGCCCCGCATATCATGGCCTTGCCGCCGGCGCCTGCCCCGCCCGCGGCCGCGTGCCACCATGGCCCAGCTTTTCATCTCGCAGGAGCGGCTCGATGCCTGGAGCGCCGAGCAGCGAGTCTCGGTGGCCGGGGACGTGATGACGCTCTCCGATGACGGCCGCTCCTTCCGCATCCGCCCCGCCGTGCGCTTTCTGCGCGTCGCCGGCGCGGCCTTTGACCCCAACCAGCTGATCGACACCGTGCGAGACGAGCGCAGCCTGGACGAGATGGGTGCCGACCACTACATGTACTCGGTGATCCTCGGCGAGACGGCCTACGACGTCCAGCCGGGGTTCCTGGGCGAGCCGCTCCCGCGCGACTCCGCCGGTCCGGACACGCCGTGAGCGAGACCGCCGTCGTCACGGTCGCGCCGTCGGCCGCCTTCTACGTGTCGCTCATCCTGTACGCGGCGTCGGCGCTGCTGTTCATCAGCGCCTTCGTCGAGGCCCCGCGCTGGATGGCGCCGACCGCGCGCTGGGCGCTCCTGGCCGCCTTCGTCGCCCACGGCATCGACATCAGCTGGCGCGGCGTGCTGCACGTCCACCCCGGCACCTCGGTGCGCGAGGCGCTGGGTCTCCTGTCGTGGGTCATGGTGGGCGGCTATCTGTGGTGGTCGAGGCGGTTCAAGCTGGCCCTGCTGGGCGCGTTCGTGGCCCCGGCCGCGCTGGCGATCCTGGCCCTGGCCCGGCTCTCGCCGTCGGGCGAGCCGATGGCCGGGCTGAGCCTGCTGGGACGCATCCACATCTCGCTGGCCACGCTGGGCGTCGCGGTCTTCACGCTCGCCACCTTCGTGGCCGGCATGTACGTCCTCGAGGAGCGCAAGCTCAAGCGCAAGGAGTTCGACGGCGTGCTCTACAGGCGCGGGGCAGCGCTCGAGAGCCTCGATCGCCTGTCGCACCGGCTCGTGGTCATCGGCTTCCCCATCTTCACCGCGGCGCTCATGCTGGGCGTGGTGTGGGGCGCGCAGCGCGCCGAGCTGCTGTCGCGGCCGGAGTGGTGGATCTCGCTGGTCACCTGGGTCGCCTTCGGCGGCCTCATCGTCGCGCGCACGACCAGGGGCTGGCGCGGGCGCAAGGCGGCGCTCCTCACCATCACCGGCTTCTCGGCGTCGGCCGCTGTGCTGGCCATCTACCTGGCCCGCAGGGCGCTGGGGGGATAAGGGAGATGTCGTCCCCAGCGGGTGGAGCCGGCGAGCTCTTCGTGGTCGGCCTTTCGTGGCGGACCGCGCCGGTGGCGGTGCGCGAGCGCCTGGCGTTCCGCGACGAGGAGATCCCGCCCGCGCTGGCCGACTTGCTCGCCTCGCCCGACATCGACGAGGCGGTGATCCTGTCGACCTGCAACCGCGTCGAGATCTTCGGATCCACCTCTCCGGGGGGCGGGCCCGGCGCGCGCGGCATCTCGGCGGCGGCCCAGGCGCGCAGCTTCCTGGCCCGCTCGCGCGGGGTGGCGGCCGAGGGCCTGTCCGACCACCTCTACGAGCGGGTCGACGACGACGCCATCCGCCACCTCTTCAAGGTGGCCGCGGCGCTCGACTCGATGGTGGTGGGCGAGTCGCAGATCCTCGGCCAGCTCAAGGACGCCTACGGGGCGGCGGGGCGCGCCCAGGCCATCGGCGCGATCCTCGGGCGCAGCATGGAGAAGGCGTTCCAGGTGGCCAAGCGCGTGCGCAGCGAGACCGGCATCAGCCGCGGCGCGGCCAACGTGTCGTCGGTCGCGGTCGAGCTGGCCCGCCGCGTGTTCGACCTGATGGGCAAGACCGTGCTGGTGGTCGGCGCGGGCAAGATGTCGGCCCTGGCCGCGCGCCACCTGCGCGTGGCGGGCGCGAGCTCGCTCATCGTCACCAACCGCTCGCCGGAGCGGGCCGCGGAGCTGGCGGCCGAGTTCGAGGGCAGCGCGCGGCCGTGGGAAGACCTGCCGCACCTCCTGGCCGAGGCGGACGTGGTGCTGAGCTCGACCGGCGCGACCGAGCCCATCCTGGTGCCCAGGCTCGTCAAAGCGGCGATGAAGGCGCGGCGCTGGCGCCCGCTGGTGGTGGTGGACATCGCGGTCCCGCGCGACGCGGATCCGGCCATCGGGCGGATCGACGGCGTGTACCTGTTCGACATCGACGATCTCGAGCGCGTGGTGGCCGAGAACCTCAAGGAGCGGCAGAAAGAGGCGGACGCGGCCATGGAGATCGTCGAGATCGAGGTGGGCGAGCTCAGGCGCTGGATGCGCGCCCAGCGCGTGGTGCCCACCATCCGCTCGCTGCGCGAGCACTTCCATCAGATCGCCATGGGCGAGGCCGAGCGCTGCATCGGCGGGCTGGGCGCGGCGGCCGAGCAGGCCGAGGTGCAGAAGGCGATCCGCCGCATGAGCGAGCTCATCGCCAACAAGCTGCTGCACACCCCGCTGTCGGCGCTCAAGGCGACCGAGCAGGTCGACGTCGAGACCATGGTCGAGGTGACGCAGCGGCTGTTCGCGCTGGGCGGCCCGGCCGACGCGCCGGGGGGGCCGGCCGGGCAGGCCGGGCAGACGTCGGCCGAGGGTGCGGGTCCGGGGGCGGCGGTGACGGCCGCGTCGTCGGCGCCGACGTCGGCGTCGGCGCCGGCATCGGCGCGAGCGTCGGCCGCGGCGCCGGCGTCGGCCGCGGCGCCGGCGTCGGCCGCGGCGGCGGCCCCGGCCAAGGCGGTCCACAGCCAGGGCAAGAAGGCATGACCCGCGCGGCGCGAGATCCGCTGATCATCGCCACCCGCGGCAGCGCGCTCGCGCTGTGGCAGGCGGAGCACGTCGAGGCGCGCCTCATCGCCGCCCAGCCCGGCCTGGAGGTCTCGCTCCTCGTCCTCAAGACGACGGGCGACAAGATCCTCGACCGGCCGCTGGCCGAGGTCGGCGGCAAGGGCCTCTTCGTCAAGGAGATCGAGCAGGCCCTGCTCGACGACGCCGCTCACGTGGCGGTGCACAGCATGAAGGACGTGCCGGCCGATCTCGCGGATGGCCTGCGCATGGCGGCGATCTCCGCGCGCGAAGATCCGCGCGACGCCCTGGTCAGCCGCGGCGGCCAGGGGCTGGCCGAGCTCGCGCCCGGCGCGCGGGTCGGCACCTCGAGCCTGCGCCGCGCGTGTCAGCTTCGCGCTCGCCGCCCCGACCTGTCGCTGGTCCCGCTGCGCGGCAACGTGCCCACCCGGCTGGCCGCGGTCGAGCGCGGCGATCTCGACGCGGCGGTCCTGGCGGCCGCCGGGCTGCGGCGGCTCGGCCACGAGGCGCGCATCACCGAGCTCCTGGAACCGTCGGTGAGCGTGCCGGCGGCCGGGCAGGGCGCCCTCGGCATCGAGACCCGCGACGACGACGCGGTCACCACCGAGCTCGCGCGGCGCGCGCTGCACAGCGAGGCGGACGCGGCGTGCGTGGCGGCCGAGCGCGGCTTCACCGGCCGCCTGGGGGGCGGCTGCCAGACCCCACTCGCCGCCCACGCGCGGCAGGTCGGGGGCGGTGAGCTGCACCTCGTCGCCCTCATCGGGCGACCGGACGGGACGGAGATCCTCCAGGGTGAACGACGCGGCCCGTCGTCGCGCGGCGCCGAGATGGGTGCCGACCTGGCCGAGGAGTTGCTGGGCCGAGGGGGCGCGCGGATTTTGCGCGACCTCGGCGCGCTGGGGTAAGGCGTCCCCCGCGAGCGGCCGCAGCGCACGCGACGGCCGCGGGATCGCCGCCCGTCGGTCCAGGAAACCGGCCGGGGTGAAGGGGTTGTCTGGTCATCGCCGGCGGAACCTGCTTTAATGCCTTTCGGGGGCAGCGCGGCCTGTTTGCTGGCTCGCGCGAAGGAGATGAGCGTGGGGAGCGTGGGGAGAGGAATCTGGGGCAGCGCCGCCCTGGCGCTGATCGCGAGTGGGTGTGGCGGCGGGACCAACGCGGGAGGCGAGCGCTGCAGCGCAGGCGACCGGGCCGCGTGGATGACGCACCAGCTGCGCCGCGACCAGTTCACCATCCGCAGCCTCGAGAACGAGCTGGCGCTCCTGCGCGCGCAGCTGCGCGACACGCCGGGCGCGTCATCTCCCGCGCCCGAGCCGCCGCCAGCCCAGCCCGCGCAGCCGACCGCCGACGTCGTGGCCGGCGCCGATCAGGCGGGCAGCCAGCTGCCGCCGCAGGTCGCCGACTCGATCTACGGCGACGTCGAGGTCGTCTACGAGGGCGAAGCGGCCACGGAGTCGACGGTGCGGCCGCGCATCGAGCTCCACGAGGCGACGCGCGTGGCCCGGGGGGACGACCTCGAGGCGTCGCCGCCGCCCGCCGCGATCCCGGACGTGGGCGCCGAGCGCCTGCCGGTCATGCGCGGCAAGATCCCCACGGTCGACGAGCAGCTGCGCCGCGCCCGGCCGGCGAGCGGCGATGCGGCCCTGCCGAGCCGCCCCGCGAGCAGCCCCGGCCCGGCTCCGGCGGCGTCAGCTCCGGCGGCGTCAGCTCCGGCGGCCCCGGTCATGAACGTGACCGTGGCGGCGGCGCCGGCCCATGATGTCATCGCCGAGGTGACCGAGGAGGACGAGATCGGCGAAGGCGACGGCCTCGCGGATGGCGCCCGCGGGCAGGTCGCCGCCGTGGCGCTCGACTCGATTCCGACGCAGGCCCCGGCACCCGCGCCCGCGCCCGATCCGGCGCCGTCGGTGGAGCCGGCGCTGCCCGCCCATCCGATCGTCGACTACAAGCGCGCGATCGCCGCGCTCAAGCGCGGCAGGCACACCAGCGCGGTCGCCGGTCTTCGCGCCTTCCTCGAGCGCTTCCCGGACCACTACCTGGCCGACAACGTGCAGTACTTCCTCGCCGAGTCCTACTACCGGCGCAAGCTCTACCGCGAGGCGCGCGGCGAGTACCGCAAGGT
>DATFRY010000460.1:0-7927 GCA_035262925.1 Kofleriaceae bacterium
GGGCACAGCGTGCCGTTGCGGATCTCGTTGCCGAGCTGGAGCATCTCGACCGGCGTGCCCTGGGCGCTCAGCGCGTTCAGCGTGTCGCGCGTGTACGTCCGCACGGTGTCGGCGAGCGTCGGCAGGTCCTGGCCGGCCCACGCGGCCGGCATGCGCCTCCTGCTCGACTTCCACTACTCCGACTTCTGGGCCGACCCGCAGACCCAGAACACCCCGGCCGCCTGGCAGGGGCAGGATCTGGCCGCGCTGGCGCAGACGGTGCGGACCTACACGCGCGACGTGCTCGCCGCGCTGCACGCGCAGGGCACGCCGGCCGACATGGTGCAGATCGGCAACGAGATCCGCAACGGCATGCTGTGGCCGCTCGGCCGCATCGACTGGGACGCGGGCACCGGATGGGACAACCTCGGCGCGCTCTTGCGGGCAGGGGTCGCCGGCGCCGCCGACGCGCCCGGGCCCACGCCCGCCATCGTCATCCACTTCGACCAGGGGGGAGACAACGCCTTCAGCCGCTCCTTCTTCGACCACATCGTCGCCCAGCAGGTGCCCTTCGACGTGATCGGCCTGTCGTACTACCCGTTCTGGCACGGCACGATCACGCAGCTGCGCACCAACATGAACGACCTCGCCGCCCGCTACGATCGCGACGTGATGATCGTCGAGACGCAGTACGGCTGGACGCTCGACAACGGCGACGCGCTCGGCAACTTCCTGTGGCAGGACAGCCAGGTCGTTCCCGGCTACCCGGCCACGCCGGGCGGCCAGGTCGCCTTCGTGTCCGATCTCTACTCGGCCCTCGCGGCGGTGCCGGGCGGCCGCGGCGCCGGCATCTTCTACTGGCAGCCGGAGTGGATCCCCGGCGTCGGCTGGACCCCCGGCGAGGGCACGCCGAACGACAACCTCACGCTGTTCGACTTCGGCGGCGACGCCCTGCCCTCGGTCCAGTCCACCGATCCGCTGCTGGCCTGCCGCCAGTTCGCCCCCGGCCAGACGCCCTGCGCGTTCTGACCGGCGGGCGGGGCGCGCCGCGCTTCAGGGCACGCGCGCCAGGTGCAGCGCGTAGCTCGGATCGTCGGACAGGAAGCTCTTCGCGACGGAGAAGCCGGCCGCGGCCAGCAGGCGCTGCTGCTCGCCCTGCGGGAGCTTGTAGCTGTTCTCGGTGTGGATGCGGTCGCCGGCCGCGAGCGAGACGCGCAGCGAGAGCGACGGGATGGCGACCACCTGGTCGCGCAGCGACTCGAGGTAGAGCTCCATGCGCCACTTGTCGGGGTTCCACAGCGCGAGGTGGCGGAAGGCGTCGAGGTCGAAGCTCGCGCCGAACTCGCGGTTGATGCGGTGGAGGACGTTCTTGCTGAACTGCGCGGTCACGCCGGCGGCGTCGTCGTAGGCGGCGAGCAGCCGCGCCTCGTCCTTGCGCAGATCGGCCCCCAGGAGGAACGTGTCGCCCGAGCTCATCCCGCGCCGCGCCAGCGAGAGCAGCGCCCTGGCCTCGTGCGGGTGGTAGTTGCCGATGCTCGACCCGATGAAGAGGAGCAGGCGCGGCCCCGGCAGGTCCCTGAGCGAGGGCAGCCACTCGTTGTACTGGCCGACCAGCGGCCGGATCTCGAGGCCCGGCCGGGCCAGCTTGCTGGCCGCCTCCTCGAGCGCGGTGCGCGACACGTCGATCGGATGGTAGACCGGCCCGTGAAGGTCGGGCTCGCCCGCGCCCGCGCCGGGCGGGGCACCGTGCGCGGCGACCACCGCGTCGAGGATGATGCGCGTCTTGGTGCCGGTCCCGGCGCCGAGCTCGACCACCGAGCGCGGCCCGCCGGCCAGCGCGGCGATCTCGCCCGCGTGCCGCTCGAGCAGGGCCAGCTCGGTGCGCGTGAGGTAGTACTCGGGCAGGAGGGTGATGGCCTCGAACAGCTCCGAGCCGCGCGCATCGTAGAGGAGGTGGCACGGCAGCCACTTCGGCGATGCGGTGAGGCCGGCGCGGATGTCCGCGGCCATGGAACGTCGATCTTCTTCGGCAGAGACGAGTGCGCGTGCGGCTTTCATCGGGCGTCCCTCGCCAGCCGCACGCCGGAGAACTGCCAGCGCGCCGCCGGTGGAAAGAAGTTGCGATACGTCGCTCGAATGTGCCGCGCCGGTGTTGCGCACGAACCGCCGCGCAGCACCACCTGGCCCGACATGAACTTTCCGTTGTACTCGCCCACCGTGCCCTCCTCGGGGCAGAACCCGGGATAGGGCCCGTAGGCGCTCTGTGTCCACTCCCAGCAGTCGCCGAACATCTGGGCCGGGCCGGGCGCGGCCCGATCCGGCGCCGGACGCGGATGGAGCGCGTCCGACTCGAGCAGCGCGCCGTCGGACGCGCGGTGCGCCGCCGCCACCTCCCACTCGAACTCGGTCGGCAGGCGCGCGCCGGCCCAGCGGGCGTAGGCGTCGGCCTCGTAGTGACTCAGGTGGCAGACGGGCTCGCGCGGGTCGACCGGACGCGCGCCGCGCAGCGTGTAGATGTGCCAGCCGCCGTCGCCGTGGTCGGGCTGGTCCCAGTAGAGCGGAGCGCGCCAGTCACACGCGCGCACCGTCGCCCAGCCGTCGGACAGCCACAGCTCGGGGCGGCGGTAGCCGCCGTCGGCCATGAAGGCCAGGTACTCGCCTGCCGTGACCAGGCGGGTGGCCAGCTGGAACCCGGTCAAGAGCACGCGGTGGCGCGGTCGCTCGTTGTCGAACGAGAAGCCGCGCGCGCTGCCGATCCAGGCGATGTGCTCGTCGAAGTGGGCCCAGGTCAGCGCGGCGATCGAGGCCGTGTCCTCGCGCGCGCCGGGCTCGGCTGCGCGGTAAGAAGGCCGCAGCGGATTGGCGTGCAGCCCGTGCTTGATGTCGGTCAGCACCAGCTCCTGGTGCTGCTCCTCGTGGTTGAGGCCGAGCTCGACCAGGGTCAGCCGCTCGGGCGAGAGGCGGCCCTCGTCGAGCGCGGCGACCACGCGGTCATCGATCTCCCTCCGGTACGCGCGCACCTCGTCGTGCGACGGGCGCGAGAGCACACCGCGGCGATCGCGCGCGATGCGCGGGCCCACGCCCTCGTAGTAGCTGTTGAAGACGTGAGCGTAATCGGGGCGCGGCGGCCGCTCGCCCGGCGCGCCGGCCAGGACGAAGGTCTCGAAGAACCACGACGTGTGGGCCAGGTGCCACTTGGTCGGGCTCGCGTCGGGCATCGACTGAACCACGCAATCCTCGGGCGATAGCGGCGCGGCCAGCGCCTCCGTCGCCCGTCTCACGCGCAGAAAGGAGTCGCGAAGAGACGGAGATGCCTGCGACTCGCGAGGCTCGCCCGGCTCCGAGATCTCCTCGGGGGTGTGCGCGGGAGCCCCGCTCGATCGCGCCACATCGTCACGTTGTCGCGATGGCGAGCAACTCAACTGCTCGGAAGGCGATGGATCGGCCCGCATCTCCACCTACAGTGCAAAGCACATTCCTCGCCGCACAATGCCGTCAAGGTGGAAAGGGTTCCCGGGATCTCACCGGGGCAAGAGCACGCCGAGCACCTCATCCGCACCGAAGACCCGTTGCGCCAGCGACTGCAGGGCCTTCGCGCTCACGCGATCGGCGAGACGGTCGTGGTCGAGAATCAGCCGCGGGTCGATGCCGAGGCGATAGTAGTCGGTCAGCGCGCTCACCCAGAATCCGTTCTCCTTGAGCGCCGTCTCATGCTCGCGACGGTCTGCCGCCTTCACCTTGTCGACCTCCGCGGCAGGCGGACCGCTCTTCACGAACGCGGAGATCTCCGCCCGCGTCCGCTCGAGCAGGCGATCGACGTTGTCGGGCGCGCAGCCGAACTCGATCGTCAGCTCGTACTCCTGCACCGGATCGCGCCGCAGATCGACGTCCACGTCGACGCCGTAGACTCCGCCCATCTCCTCGCGCAGCTCCTCGCGCAGGCGCTCGCTCAGCGCGTCGCCCAGCGCGACCAGGTCGTGCTCCGCCTCGAGGCTCCAGCGCATGCGGCCGTGGAACTCGAGCTTGACCGCCGCCTTGGCCTCGATGCCCTGCTTCACCTCGAAGCGCACGCGGCCGCGCGGCGGCTTCACGTGGACGTCGCGCCATCGCTGGGCCGGGCGCGCGCCGGGCAGCCCGCCCAGGTAAGCGAGCACGAGCGGCTTGACCTTGTCCACGTCGAACGCGCCGACCAGGACCACCGTGGTGCCGCGCATGCTCGCGAGCGACTTCTTGTAGAAGGCGAGCGCGCGGTCGAGATCCACCTTCTCCATGTCGGCGCCGGTCAGCCTGCGCCGGCGCGGGTGGTCACCGCTGGCCTCGCTGGCGAAGCGGTGATCGAAGGCGATCTCCGGCGAGGCGAGCTGGTCGCGCAGCGCGTCCACCTCCTGCGCGCGCCAGGCCGTGAACGCCTTCTCGTCGCGGCGCGGGCCGGTGAGCTCGAGGTAGGTGAGCTGGAGGAGCAGCTCGAGCCCGTCGCGCGGGGCCGAGCCGGTGGTCACGGCGCCGAGCTCGCGGAACGCGATCTGCGACGACACGCCGCTGCCGGCCAGCCGCTTCTGCAGCTGCACCGCGCTGTACTGGCCGAAGCCGCTGGCCGCCGCCACCTCGGCCGCCGCCCGCGCGGACAGGAAGTCGGCGTCGCTCGCGCGCGAGGTGCCGCCCGGGGTGAAGCTCTGCATCAGCACCGAGTCGTTCTGGAAGTCGGTCGGCTTGAGCACCACGGTGATGCCGTTGGACAGCCGCCACTCGGTCACGCCCAGCTCGCGGAGCGTGCGCTCGCGCTCGATCTTGCCCGGCGCCGGCGGCCGCTCGACCAGGTCGCCGGCCGCCGCCTGGTCGACGTAGGCGGAGGTGGCGCGCGCGCGCCCGGCCGCCGCCGCGGCCACCAGCTCCGACTTCGGCGGCAGCGAGGTCTTCGAGTTGCCGGCCGCGACGATGATGCGGCTGTCCTCGCTCGCCACCTCTGCCGCCACGCGCCGGATCTCCTCGGCGGTCACCGACGGGAGGAGCTTGTCGACCAGCGCCAGCTCCGCCGCGATGCCGGGCATCGCCTCGCCGAGCAGGAAGTGGCGCTGGACCTCGGCGGCGTGCTCGCGCGACGGCGTCTTGTCCGCCTCGTGGGCCGACTGCTGGTAGCCGCGCAGCATGTCCTTCTTCGCGCGATCGATCTCGCCGGCGGTGAAGCCGAAGCGGGCCACCCGCGCCACCTCCGCCGTCAGCGCCTCCAGGCTGGGGCGGACCTGGTCGCCCTTGACCACCGCGAACTGGAACCAGGCGTCGATCGGGCGCACCACGGTCTCGCGGCCCACGCCGGCGCCCAGGAACGGCGCGTCGGACGCGCGCCGCAGCTCGTCGAGCCGCTGGTTGAGCATCGTGATGAAGAGGCGGTCGACCAGCGACTGGCGGTAGTCGGGCTCGGTGGCGAGCACGCGGCGCGGGCGCTTGGCCACGACCGCGACCGCCGTGACCGGCAGCTCCGGGTCCTTGAGCGTCAGCGTCACGGTGTCGGCGTGCGGCGGCACCGGCAGCTCCGGGCGCGCGAGCGGGTGGGCCGCGGTCGGCAGGTCGGCGAAGCGCGCGGCGATGCGCTTCTCCATCGCGCCCTGGTCGAAGTCGCCGACCGCGACGACCGCCATGAGCTCCGGCCGGTACCACTCGCGGTAGAAGCGGCGCAGGTCGTCGGCGGTGGCCCGCTTCAGGACCTCCTCGGTCCCGATGGGGAGGCGGGCGCCGTACTTCGAGCGCGGCAGCGCGGCCGGGACCACGGCGTCGAGCAGGCGGCCCTGGGCGCCGCGGCCGAGCCGGCGCTCCTCGAGCACGACGCCGCGCTCCTTCTGGACCTCGTCCGGATCGAAGGCGATCCCCTGCGCCCACTCGTGGAGGATGTCGACCCCGCGGTCGAGCGCGGCGTCGTCGGTCGGCACCTCGAGCTGGAACACGGTCTCGTCGAACGTGGTGAAGGCGTTGATGTCGGCGCCGAAGCGCATGCCGATCGACTGGAGGTACTGGACGATCTGCTGCTTGGCGTAGCGGCGGGTGCCGTTGAACGCCATGTGCTCGATGAAGTGGGCCAGGCCGCGCTGGTCGTCGCTCTCGAGCACCGACCCGGTGTTGACCACCAGCCACAGGACGGCGCGCTTCGCCGGCCGGGCGTTCTTCCACACGTAGTACGTGAGCCGGTTGGGCAGCTGGGCCCGGTGGACCGCCGGGTTGAACGGGAGGGGCTCGCCCGCCTTGCTGCCGGCGGGCGCGGGGGTCGGGCTGGCGGCGCCCGTCGCGGCGGACGAGGACCCGGCCGGAGCCGTGGCGGCGGTGCCGCGGCATCCGAGCGGCAGCGCGGCGGCCAGGCTGGCCACGAGGGCGAGGACGAGAACCAGGGCGCTGGAGCGGCGGCGCGCGCGTTTCGGGGCCATCGATCACCAACCCGGGTCCCGTGGCCCGAATTCCCACATAGTTAATGTTAGTGAGGCAGCTCGATGAACGGGATGCGCCCACCGGTGGACGAGCCGTCTCCGTTCGGGATGAAGGCCGCGGGCAAGGAGGCGCTCTCCCCCGTGTAGCGCAGGACCAGCGCGTCGCCGCCCTGCGCGGGCACCGCGTCGACCATGGCCGTCTCGTCCCAGGTCTGGGCGCGGTAGACGCTGCCGGCCAGCGGATCGAAGTGGCGCTCGAACGAGGCCAGCTGCGTGTCGCCGGATCCGTCGGCGTGACGCCACAGGATCTCGATGCTCACGTCGACCGGCTCGATGACGATACCGTCGAAGGCCAGGCGCAAGGCGCCGGCCGCGATCGGCTCGCGCAGGGCGAAGGCGGCTTCGAGGGAGCTCCCGGCCCCCACGCCGGGCGCTCAAAACGGATCCGGCTCGTCCCCCACCAGCTGGACGTTGACCTCGGAGCCGCGCGGCGCCAGGTACAGGCGCTCGGGGTTTCCGCCGCCGTCGCCGCCGCCGCACCCGGCGAGCGCGAGGGCGCCGGCGAGGGTGCAGGTGGTCAGGAGCTGCGCGGGGTGGATCGGTGTCATGGTCGGTGTGCCTCGGGTTGGGGGAGGAGGAGGACGAGGAACTGGCCGGGCAGGTCGGCCGCGCCGGGCACGACCTCGTAGCCGGCATCGGCCGCGGCGCGCAGGAGGCCGTCGCGATGCTGCAGGCGGTTGGAGACCGCGATGCGGCCGCCGGGCGCGAGCGCCGCGCGCAGGCGGCGCAGGTAGGCCACGCGGTCGGGCAGCAGGTGGTCGACCTGGGCCAGGAGGATGCGGTCGTAGGCGCCCGGCTCGAGCCCGGGGTCGTCGCGGGCGACGCGGCGCGCCTCGATCGGCGCGACCGGCGCCGACCTCGCGCCGCGCGCCAGGGCGCCGAGCTCGGCCAGCGCGTGCTCGTCGATGTCGGTCGCGACGACGCGCCCGCGCGGGCCGACCGCCTCGGCCAGGCGCCGCGTGAGGTAGCCGGTGCCGGCGCCGACGTCGGCCACCGCCTGGCCGGGGGCGAGGTCGAGCGCGGCGATGATGCGCTCCGGCTTGCGCCAGCGGTCGTAGGTCGCGGGCGACATGCCGCGCGCCGGTGGGGGCTCGCGCCGGGCCGCTGAAGCGTCGCGCGCGTCGTCGCACCCGGACAGGGCCGCCATCGCGGCCAGCGCGGCGAGCGCGGCCAGCTTGCCGATCGCGGCGAGCCTGCCGATGGCGGCGAGCTTGCCGATGGCGGCGAGCGCGGGGATCGCGGCGAGCCTGCGGATCCCGGCGAGCCTGCGGATCGCGGCGAGCCTGCGGATCGCGGGGATCGCGGGGATCGACGACGCGAGGGAACCGGCGGCGCGCACGGCCCGATCACTGTACCGCGGCGGCGCGGCGACGCCCGCCCGTGGGCGCGTGACTGCGGCGACAGCATGCGGCAAGCCGCTCGCACTGCGCGCCGAACCGCGCGCGCCCGCGGCGCCGCGAGCTCAGTGCGCGAGC
>DATFRY010000461.1:0-2914 GCA_035262925.1 Kofleriaceae bacterium
CGCCATCCGGTCGTGGTGCCGCGCGCGGCGACGCCGTCCGGGTAAGAGGCCGCATGCGGCCGCCGGCGCAGCCAGCGACCGCCGCGCCTCCGACGGCGGCGACTGCCTGCAGGAATCTGCGTCTGTCCACCATCAACTCACCGGCCGTCGTAGGGCCCGAACCAGAGCCGCGGCCCGCTCAGGTAGATCGTGCACAGGGCGATCCAGGCGCGGGATGGATCGCGAGTGCGCCGCAGCAGGCGGCGGTGCAGATCGACGCCGCGCCGCACCGCCGCGCTCGACGCGCCGCCGAACAGGCGAGCCTCGAGCGCGCCCACCGAGGCGGACAGCTCCGCCGGGGCGGTGCCGCGGGGAAACAGCGTGCGGCGATCCGGGGCCAGCGCCCGCTCGGCGCCGGCGATGCCGCGGCAGAGATCCTGGCTGGCCCGATCGATCCTGATCTGAAGAGCGGACGACATCCCGCGCAGACGCCCGTCGCGCGAGGGGGCCTGATCGACGACCGGCACCACCATCTCCTTCGCCGCCGCGTCGCCCAGGACCGGCGCCGCCAGGCCGATCGCCAGCGCCGCCCAGGTCTGCGGGGCGAGGAAGCGCGCGGGCGGTTCCGGATCGACCGAGGCGCCGAGCATCGACTCGATGCCGGCGACCAGGTCCGCGCGCGGTTCGGGATCGAGCGGAAACCGGCCGGCGATCGATCGCCGGTCGGCCGGCGGCATGCGGCCCGACTTGACCTCGGCGAGGATGCGCATCCAGGTGCTGCGGCGGCCCGGCGGCGGCGGGGTGGTGAGATCGATCGCATGGCTCGAGTCGTGGCAGCGGATGCAGTGGGCGGCGATCAGCTCCTGGACCCGGTCCGGGACCACCGGCTCGCCGGCCCGCGCGGGCGAGGGGCACACCGCGACGATCGCCGCGACGATCGCCGCGGCGACTGCCGCCACCGCCAGCCCGGCCAGGACCGCCCGGTCGGCGCTCAATTGCCGAGCTCCCGGTAGGGCCGGCTCAGCAGCAGCTCGCGCACCAGCCAGGTCAGATCGGTGTGCGTCCGCGACAGCCCGCGCTCGAGCTCGTCGATCAGCGCCGCCTCGCCGTGCTGCGGCCGCCGCTCGAGCACCTTCTCGAACGCGCGATTGACCACGCAGCGCGGGAACTCCGGTTGCCGCGCCGCGAGCTCCATGAACCCGGCGATCCCGCGCGCCGCGCCCCGGTAGTCGTCCGCCCCGCGCAGGTAGAACGGGCTCTCGGCCGGGCGCGCGCGGCGCGGATAGGCGCCCTTCCAGGTGAGCTCGATGTCGCCGAGGAACCCGGACGTGGTGTCCATCGGCATGTGGCAGCCGCTGCAACCCCGCTGGTGGCGCATCGGCGAGTCGGTGATGGCGTCGAGGGCGCGCAGGTTGGGGTGCGCCTCCTCGACCGTGGCCAGGATGGCGTCGCGGTCGACGTTGACCGACTCGAAGTAGACGCAGAACAGCGCCTCGTAGGCGGTCCTGACCGCGCTGCGGTAGGTGGGGAGGAACGTGTCGATCGGGGTGAAGAGCAGGCCGCTGCCGGCGTAGAGACCGCGGCGCTCGACCCAGGTCGGCCCGGCGCGGACCGGGATCCTGGACAGCGTTCGATCGATGCGGCGCTCGAGCGCTGGTGTCAGCCGCCTGCCGTGCAGCAGGCGCGCGAGCTCTCGCCGGGCGTACAGGAAGCGCACGACGCCGTTCTGCCAGGTGCGCGTGGCGGTCAAGACCTCGCCGAGCGGCCGGCGGCGGCGGACCGCGATGTCGTACGCGGTCTCCATCACCTCGGAGGCGATGCCGTCGCGGACGGCCGCGTTCAGCCGCGGCTCGAGCTCGTCCGGGGGCAGACAGTGCATCAGGCGCGGACCGCAGCCGCACTCGCGCGGCAGCGAGTACCCTGCCACCGAGTCGGCGCTCTGCGGGCAGTAATGGTCGTCGACGAAGAGTACCGACTTCTGGTAGCTGGCCTCGCAGATCGCGACCGGTCGCTCGCTCCACCAGGGCACCACCGAGACCACCCGATCCGCGCGACAGGGCGGTGCGCCCGGCTCGAGCCCGGGATGGCGATGCTCGAGGTACAGCACATCGCGGCCGCCGGCGGTGCGCCCGCGCAGGAGCGAGAGGAACGGCACGGCGGGGTCGTTCGCCAGCGGCAGCCACGCCCGCAGGACCTTCTCGAAGAACCTGCGCCCCAGCCAGCGGTCGACATGATCGCGGTAGATCGCGTCGACGGAGTCCGCGGCGAGCCGCGCCACGGCCTCGTCGCGCTCGGCCTCCGACAGCGGCCGCTCGCGAAGGTCGAGCGACAGCCTCGCGAGCTGGGCCGCCAGCCGCTCACCGTCGCCGGCGATCGATCGGTGACTCGTTCGCTCGGGCCCCTTGGGGGGCCCCGCAAGCAGAGTCTTCGCGAAACCGCTTGCGGGAACAAGCGGGGGCCCGGCGGGGGCGGGGGCCGCGACGGCGACGATGATGAGCGCGACGAGAATCGAAATCGACGTGGTGCGCGGCACTGCCAGCCCTGGAATGCTCGAGACGTGTAGAGACTCGCTTCCAACCAGCGATATCCAGTCCTGCCACACCCGCGCGCCTCCGATCAACTGCCTTGTATCGATTGCCGGTGCGGAACAGAGGTGTAACGTCACACCCGATGAAACATGCAGTCACGCGCGACACGACATCCCTTTGCATCCTCGCGGCGCAGCCGCTAGGGTCGAATCGATTTGGCGGTCTCATCGAGAGCTCCATTCGAGGCGATCCTCGACCAGGCGAAGCTGGCCCCCGAGCGCATCGCGGCGATCGAGGGCTCGCGCAGAGTGACCTACGGAGAGCTGGTCGGCCACTCGACCCGGATCGCGCGGCAGTTGCGCGCCGCCGGCGTCCGACCCGGCGGCCGCGTGCTGCTGGTCGCGAAC